>CAYFZZ010000239.1:0-12820 GCA_964347545.1 uncultured Planctomycetaceae bacterium
GTGCTCGTCCCGGCCCTGCTGCGGGCGATCACTGCCAGCTCGAGGGTTTCGCCGACGGCGACCTCCTGGTTGGTGATAGGCGTGATCACGGGCGCGGGCGGCTGCGCTCCCTGAGGCTCGGGGAGCAGGTTGAGAAGTGCAATCCCCAGGATCAAGGCAGCGAACAGGAGGATTAGGATGAGGGACAGCTGCGAATTTTTTTTCTTCTTTGGTTTTTTGCGATAAGTCCTGCTGGTGCTCGACCTGGATCCCGTCCCAGGCCAGGCTGCCTCCGGGGATGAGGTGGTCGGATCGAGTGGCGGCGGCTGCGAGCTGGGAGGCGGGAACACCTGCGAATCGGCCTCGAAAAACTCGGCCGGCTGCTGCTGAACCTCGATTTCCTGGCGCAACTGACGGTCGTATTCTGCCTTGCGCTGGGCGTTCAGCAGGCAGCCGCGGGCGGCGGAGATTTCGTTGAGCAGCTTTTGGGAGTGGACCGCATTGGGGCCGGACTGGAACGTGCGAAGATGTGCCATCTGGCGATCGACGGCGTGCGAGATGACGTCCGGATCCTCGGTGAACAGCGGCACACCCAGCAGCCGATAGAGATCCGGCGGTTGCTGGTCGGGGGGGATCCCGAGCCACTTGAAATAGGGATCAAAATCGTCACTCATGTTCGGCGTCTGAGCGTGGTAATGGCGGCGAGCCCCTGCGGGGCAAAGTCCTGCTGCCGGCGGTGGGTACAACGTCGTTGCGAATCGTACGCTGGGAAAAGCGCCTGGCGGGAATCGAACCCGCAACTAGAGCTTGGGAAGCTATCGTGATACCACTTCACCACAGGCGCAAGGCGACTGTCCTGAGTTTAGCTGCCTGAAGCTCAGCTTTCCAGGCAGCGTCACGCGGCTATTATAGGCGCCCCCCCAAGGAACGTGGGGGACGGCGGGTTGAGCGGGGATTGGCGAACGGCCTCTTGGCAGAACGGGGCCCCGTTCCGCGGGGCCCGGTCCCGCTGGCCGGACGCGTGGGGTGTGTGTTCAGCCAGCTGGGAATCTCCCCGCAAGATGCTCAGCCTACCCTTGGCGCCCCGGCCGTTGCCCCCGCTGCGGCTGGCGATCGGCGCAGGGGGGACAGCGTGTTTGGCTGCCAGGCGGATGCGCCGCGCGGCGAGGCTTTTCCTGGGGGGGGATCGACTGCTGGTGGGCACGCTTCCGCCGCGCGCACTGCTGATGTCGCTGGCAGGAGCTCTATTTTGAAGTCCCATGACGAGAATTGGCAGGACCGGACCTGTTGATCCAGCTGACGCATTGCTAAGATTGCCAGCCAAGGGATCAGCGATGACCTTTACGTAAGCTGTATGGCCGCCGAAAAAGCCACCGCGATCGTGCTGCGGTTGATTGAGTTCAGCGAAACCAGCTCGGTCGTCACGTTCTTCACCCGGGAATTTGGCAAACTGGGGGCCTTGGCAAAAGGGGCCAGGCGACCCAAAAACCCTTTCGACTCTGCTCTTGACGTTCTGAGTCTCTGTCGCATAGTGTTCCTCCGCAAATCTTCCGGCGGGTTGGACCTTTTGACCGAAGCCAAGTTGCAACGCAGGTTTAGGCCGCCCGGGCGCGAGCTGGCGCCGCTGTACGCGGGTTATTACATTGCCGAACTTTTAGGGGAATTGACGGACGAGTACGATCCTCATCCGCTGTTGTTCGACGCGGCCGATGTCAGCTTGTCCTCGCTGGCCGAGGGGCGGGAGGTGGCGTCACGTGTGTTGCGTTTCGAGCTGACCGCGTTGCGGCTGTTGGGGCACCTGCCCAGCCTGACGCGGTGTGCCGAATGTGGCGAACAGGTTTCTGGCGGGGGACGTACTGCATTTGGGCAGGTCGCCGGCGGGGTGGTGTGTGCCCGTTGCCGGCCAGGCAAGAAGCAAATGGTATCGCTCAGCAGCGAAGCCTTGATGGCTCTGCGGCAGTTTGCCGATCCCGGGGAGGAGGCCTGGCGGGGTGCCCAGCTGCCAACGGCAGTGCGGGGAGAATTGCGGGGGGTGATGAATTATTACTTCAGCCATTTGCTGGGCCACAAACTGAAACTGCCCCCTTACCTGGGGCACTAAGCGACACGGATCTCTGTGTAGGACAAGGATGTCCGGCTTGGAAGCGACGCAACGCGGACCGCTGATCTGGCTCTTCTGCTGCCTGGTTTTTTCCGGCTGCGCGTTGCCCGGGCTGCGTCGCGACCCGCCCCCCCTGGTTCGCTCGGCTTCGCCAGCGATCGCCGAGGAGGAGGAGGGGATTCCTTGGGGTGGCGATATGGTCCGCCAATTAGCCGACCGCGTCACGGGGCGGGAGACGGCCGAGGGGGCCGCCGAGGTCGCAGCGGCCTCGCGGGACCCGTCCGCACAGAACGAGCAAGTGGCTCGGGCCCATTTTCAGGAGGGCGAGCGGAGGATCCGTGCGGGGGAGTATGACGAAGCACGAGCCAGCTACGAGGCGGCCGCGGCGGCTTTTCCCAAGTCACCCCTGCAGGAAGATGCCCTGTTTATGATGGCGGAGACTTATTTCCTGGAGGATAAGTATCCCAAGGCCTTCACGGCTTATGAGGAATTGTTGAAGCAATACAAGCGTTCCCGGCACCTCGACACGGCGGTCAAGCGGCAGTTTGCGATTGGCCAGTATTGGGAGCGACGGCACCAGCAAGATCCGGAATTCTTTTTGAAACCGAACCTGATCGACGGCAAGCGACCGTGGACCGACACCTTGGGCGGCGCGCGCCGCGCCTTTGCCAAAGTCCGCCTCAATCATCCCACCGGCCCCCTGGCCGACGACAGCCTGATGGCGACGGCCAATTCGTTTTTTACCCGTGGCAAATATGAGGACGCGGACTACTACTATGGTCTGCTGCGCCGCGAGTATCCCCACAGCGAGCACCAGTACGAAGCGCACCTCTTGGGAATCCAGGCCAAAATTCGCCGCTATCAGGGTCCCGATTATGACGGCACACCGCTGACGGAAGCCAAAGAACTTATCGAACAAACCGCGCGCCAGTTTACGCAGATGACGCCCGAAGATCGTCAGCGTTTGGAGTCGATGTATGCTCAGGTAAAAACCGGAATGGCCCAGCGGGACTACCATATGGCTCAATACTACGAACGCAAGGGCTACTACGGCGCGGCGCGAATCTACCACCAACAGGTGGCCAGCGACTACGCTCGCACGCCGCTGGCAGAAAAGGCTCACCAGCGGTTGGCCGATATCCGCGACAAACCGGCCATCCCCTCACCCCGGTTGATCTGGCTGTCCAGCCTCTTTCCCGAAGAGAAAGAGGATCCGCTGGAATTCGCGGGGTCCGCCGCCATGCCGCCCCCCATGGGGGACGTTCCATGAACGCCCACGGGCAACCCGACCGGGCGGCCCGCTCCGCCCCCTCTCCGCTCAACCGGCTCGCCGACTTGCCGCGGACGATGTGGGCCGCCGTCCAGACAGACCGCCAGCGGGTCCCGGACCACCCGCCTGCCGCTCCCCTGGTGCGAAACCTCCGTCGCCGGCCGGCCCTCGCCTGGTTGCTGGTGACCACTTTCCTGACCACCCCCCTGGGCTGTGCCGCCTACCGCGTGGGGGCCGCATCGCTGTACCCCGGCCACATCCGCACCGTCCACGTCCCCGTTTTCCGCTCGGATAGCATCCGTCGGGACCTCTCCGAATGGCTGACCGAGGCCGTGGTCAAAGAGATCGAGCTGAAAACGGACTACAAGGTCGTGGGCCGCGATCAGGCGGACACCATTCTGGAAGGCGTCCTGATCTGGGATGAAAAGAGCGTGCTGGCGGAAACCAGCGGCGATCAGCCGCGGGCGCTCGACGTCAGCCTCCTGGCTCACGTCCGCTGGATCAATCGCCAGGGGCAGTTGCTCTCTCCCGAAATGCACCTGCCACTGCCCGATACCCTCACCGTGGTTGAAGAATCGGCGATTCTGGTTCCCGAAGTGGGCCAGTCGCTGGTCAGCAGCCAGCAGCAGGTGATCCACCGGATGGCCGAGCAGATTGTGGCCATGATGGAGGTCGCCTGGTGAGGGCCTGGCCGTTCGGGGCCACGGGGGACCTGCGAGGGGGGAGTCTGGGGGTGCCGCCCGCGGCCGACCAGGGTTGCCGACGTGCGGCTGGCCGGGGATGGTCCCAGCCGGTAAGCTGCAGGGGATGAGCGACCAGAAACTTGCCCCTCCTTTGCACTCGTCCCCATCTCGTGCCGCGCGGTGGAAGTTGCGTTTCCAGACGTTACCGCTGCCGCGGCGTCCGCTGTTGATGGGCATTGTCAACGTGACGCCGGACAGTTTTTCGGATGGCGGTAAATTTTACGAGGTGGGGGCGGCCGTGGCCCACGCCCTGCAGCTGGCCGAAGAGGGGGCCGACATCCTGGACATCGGCGGCGAAAGCACGCGTCCCTACGCCAATCCGGTTTCGCCGGCAGACGAGCTGGATCGGGTGCTGCCGGTGGTGGAGGAAGTGGCCCGGCAAACCCGGCTGCCCATTTCCATCGATACCTCCAAGGCGGTCGTGGCCCGCGCCTGCCTGGACGCGGGGGCCCAAATCATCAACGACGTCACCGGCCTGGAGGGGGATCCCGCCATGGTGGAAGTCGCCCGGGATTTCGGGGCGGGCGTGTGCGCCATGCACATGCAAGGCACACCGCAGACCATGCAAGACGCTCCGTTGTATGAGGATGTGGTCGGGGAAATCTTCGCGTACCTCCAGCAGCGGCGCGACGCATTGACCTCAGCGGGCATCGATCCGGCCCAGATCTGCCTCGACCCGGGCATTGGGTTTGGGAAAACGTACCAGCACAATCTCGAGCTGCTGGCCCGTTGCGGGCAATTCCACCAGCTGGGTTGTCCCCTCCTGGTGGGACACTCGCGGAAGGGATTCCTGGCCAAAATGTTGGGAGACGAAGAAGCGGACCGCACCGCGGCCACCATCGCCGTCTCGCTGGCCCTGGCGGTCCAAGGCATCCAGGTCATTCGCGTGCACGATGTCCGCGAGGTCCGGTCGGCGCTGCTGTTGTTCGAGGCCACGGGAGGGCTGCCCGCCTGAGGGGCTGGTCGCCGAAGGGCGCGGGGCGGCCGCCAGGGGCATCCCGCGGGGGGCGCGGTCGAGTCGGCGGTCGGTGGGCAGCCACGATGCCTCAGCGAGTCGCCTGATCGGCAACCAGGCTCTGCACAGGCGTGGCGACCTGCCGGCTCCAGGCCAGCGTCAGCCAACCGTGCTCGCAGTTGGCATAGGTGGGACGCAAAGCGGGCTGGTCCAGTTTCCCGATCTGCCAGACCGAATTGGTCAGCGTGCGGTCCGCGAAATGGCTGGCCAGGGCCCGTTCGACCATTTGTTTCAGCGGGATCATGGCCAGGGACCAGTTGTGCGGCCCGTACGGAGTCACCCGCGGCAATCCCACCAGTTCGGTCCGCAAGCCCGCTTCGGTGGGCTGCAGCCGGCAGCGCATGTGGACCCCAAAACCGGGCAGGGGCGTTTCGATGAGGGAGCAGTGCGAGCTGTTCAGGGTCAGGTCCAGCAGGCCGTCGACAAAGCGGATCCCAATCGGGTGGACGGGGTCCAGGGTGAGTTGCAGTTGAGCGGGCAGGGCCTCGGAGCTGAGAATCTGGCGGCCGTCGCGGGAGATACCACCCTGATTCAGCAGGGCTCCTGCGAGCAAGCGTTGGCCCAGACGATCGACGGCCGATTGATGAATGCAGACCAGCAGGTCCGGATCCAAATCTTGCAGCGGGGGCGGGATCCCCCCTGGGACGGCCGGGCTGTCGGGCCATTGCAGCGCCAGATGCAGCGCCGTCGAGCTGGACGAGACTTTCACCTGCTGGCTGGAGAGCCCGACGTTTTCCAGGGCCGCGACCAGCTGTTGCGGAAATTCGCTGTTGGTAATTTCGGCGGCCAGCTCGCGGTCCAGGAAGCGTCGCAGCCGAGCGACGGAGCGGCGGGCCACGATCTGTTCCCGCAGGGCCAAGGTGCGGTCCAGTTGTCGCCAACCCGCCCGCTCAATGAACCCCCCCGGGATCGAGCGCCGCAATAAGCCTGCTCGGCGCGGGCGGACACTGGTCACTTGGATCCGGGCACGTGCCGAACCCTGGGAAGGGAACGCCCGCAGCTGGTGCCCGTCGTACACGATCCGCGCTTGACCTGCCAGCGATGTGAGCGTGCGGCTGGGGGCCACCACCCATTCGTTCGTCCCCTGGGCCTCCGCGGTACTGTGCCCTCCAAAGACCACGTCAAATACCGCCTGATGCGGGTCGGGAATCAAAACCAGCCGGGTGGCCCCCACGGTGCGCGACGTCCCACGGACCCGGGTGTCCAGAATCTGTTCGTCGAGCTTGATTTCGCGGATCACCTCGCGCTCGAACAGGGGCGCGATCAGTCTCCGAGAGACGCGGACGTGGATCAGCATCGGCGCGGTCGATTCAGGCGGTCGAGCAGCGAGGGTTGGCCCGGCAGCTTGGAGGGGGCCTGCGGAGGCCGCGGCCAAGGCCCGCGGGGGAAGATCCTCGGCGCCGGCAGCCACAATCAGGCCGCACCAGCAGAAGGTTGCTACAGCGGTGAAGTAAAGACGTAAAGCCATGGAGTTGCCCAGCCAGTTGCGCGCAACGGTATGGCTTCCTATGCCGCGGATTGATGGCGGCTTGCTGCCGCAGCCTACTTCCTGTTGGCCGGGTCATTCCCCAGCGCCGCACGATGCGGACGCCATAAGCGATGAGACGGAATCGGGAAACGACCAGGCCACATCCCCGCTCACGCATCAGATAAGCTCTATATAAAGCATAGCTCGCAGAATCGACGAGTAAACGTTTTGCGGTCCTGTGGCGGGGCCTCCCGGGGGTGGGGGAAGGGACCAATGAGCTTGCAAGTCGTTGTCTGGCAGGGTTTTATCTTGTCTGGGTGGAGGGTAGAATCGGCCTGTTGAGGGATCCAGGCGGTGGGTCTGCCGGATCGACAGGGAGGGAAATGACCCGGCTGCCAGGCTGGGGCTGTGAGGAGTTTCATGAGCGACCAGCCGTTTGTGCATCTGCATTGTCATAGCCACTACAGTCTCCTGGACGGCGCCGCGACCACGTCGGGGCTGGTCGATCGGGCCAAAGAGTTGGGCATGACCGCGCTGGCGTTGACCGACCATGGCAACCTGCACGGTGCGGTGGAGTTTTACCGGCGGGCCAAGCAGGCGGGGATCAACCCGGTGTTGGGTTACGAGGCGTACATTGCCCCGGGCAGCCGCTTCGAAAAAGACGCCGGCTCGATCAAGGACTCCAGCTACCATCTGACCCTCCTGGCCCAGAACCGCACCGGTTTTAAAAACCTGTTGCGGCTGGCGTCGGCGGCGTTTCTGGAGGGTTTTTATTTCAAGCCGCGGATCGACCGCCAGTTGTTAGAAGAGTGTCAGGAGGGTCTGATTTGCTTGTCGGGTTGCGTCTCCAGCGAGTTCAGCCGAGCGTTGTTGCGGGGGGGGGCTGGCGAGCGGGACCTGGAGGAAGCGAAGGAGATCGCCCGCTGGTTTGCCCGAGTGTTTGGCGATCGGTACTTCGTTGAAATCCAGAACAACGGTCTGGAGATCCAGCAGTTGGCCATGCAGGGCGCCGTGGATGTCGCCGACCAACTGGGCCTGCCGCTGGTGGCGACCTGCGACGCGCATTACGTGTTTCAGGATGATGCCGAGGCTCAGGATATCTTGCTGTGCATCAACACCGGCAAGTTCCGCACCGATACGAACCGGATGAGGATGGAGAACGACCAGTTTTACCTCCGCAGTCCCTACGAAATGTACGCTTCGTTTCCGGACCATGAGGAGGCGGTGCGGCGGAGCCAGGAAATTGCCGATTCGGTCGACATCGACTTGCAGTTGGGCCAGCGGCATTTTCCCGTGTACGATCTGCCCGTGGGAAAAACGGCTGACCAGCGGTTGCGGGAACTCTGTCTGGAGGGGCTGCGGGACCGGTACCGTGGCATCCCCCAGCGGTGGCAGGACGGTCAGCTGGCCGAAGAGGTCTTGCAGCAACTCGATCACGAACTGGCGGTGATCCACAAGCTGGGCTTCTCCAATTACTTTCTCATCGTCTGGGACTTCGTCCGCTACGCTCGGCAAAAACAGATCCCCTGCACCGCAAGGGGATCGGGCGTGGGATCGCTGGTCTGTTACGCGTTGTACATGAGCCACGTCTGTCCGCTGGAGTACGATTTGCTGTTCGAACGTTTTCTGGACGAGAACCGCCGCGAGGCGCCGGACATCGATATCGACTTCTGCAAGCAGCGGCGGTCGGAGGTGATCCAGTACGTGAAGGAAAAGTATGGCGAGGCGAACGTGGCCCAGATCGGCACGTTTGGCACCCTCGCCGCTCGGGCTGCCATCCGCGACGTGGGTCGAGCGATGAGCATGCCGATTCCGCGGGTGGACCAGATTGTGGCCATGGTGCCCGACGTGCTGGGTATTACCCTCAAGAAAGCGCTGGAGACCAGCGAGGATTTGCGAAAAACGTACGAGGCGGATGGCGAGATCCGCGAGCTGATCGATTTGGCCATGAAGATCGAAGGCCTGGCCCGCAATGTGGGCACGCACGCCGCGGCGGTGGTGATTGCGGACAAGCCGTTGACCGACTACGTCCCCTTGGGACGCGTGCAGGGCAAGGAAGACATCATCACGCAATGGGCGATGAACGAGGTGGAAGCGGCCGGCTTGTTGAAAATGGACTTCCTGGGCCTGCGGAACCTGACGGTGCTGGCCAAGTGCGCCGAGCTGATTCAACAGACGACGGGGGAAACCATTGACCCGCACCAGTTCCCTCTGGATGACCCGTCCACATTCGCCCTTCTTTGTCGAGGGGAGACGAAGGGGATCTTCCAGCTGGAGAGTGGGGGGATTCGCGACCTGCTGCAGAAGATGAAACCGGATCACTTCCGCGACATCATCGCCACCAACGCGCTCTACCGGCCCGGCCCGCTGGAAGGGGGCATGGTCGATGACTATGTGGCCGTCAAACACGGCCGTAAACCCGCCGTTTACGCTCATCCCGTCATGGAAGAAGTCCTCCAAGAGACGCACGGGGTGATGGTCTACCAGGAACAGGTGATGCGGATCCTCAACCGGCTGGGAAATATCCCGCTGGCCGACGCCTATTCCTGCATCAAGGCCATCAGCAAGAAAAAGCTGCAGGATATTGCCAAGTACCAGGAGCAGTTCATTGAGGGGGCCACGGCTCAGGGCCTGAATTCCAAAAAGGCTTTGGAACTGTTTGGCCTGATCGAAAAGTTTGCCGGCTACGGTTTTAACAAGAGCCACAGCACGGCGTACGCCCTGATCGCTTATCAGACGGCTTATCTGAAGGCGCACTATCCGGTCGAATTCATGGCCGCTCTGCTGACCGGTGACATCCCGGGGCGCAATTTTAAATCCAAAGATGCCCTCATCGAACATCTGGAGGATTGTCGCCGGATGGAGGTCGAGGTGGCGCCGCCGGATGTGAATCAGAGCCACGCGGAGTTCACGGTCAGCCGGCAGGCTGAGGGCGGATCGAAAATCCATTTCGCCCTGGCGGCGATCAAAGGCTGCGGCGGCGGGGCGGCCGAGGCGATTGTGCGACAGCGCCAGGCGGGTGAGCCTTTTGCCAGCTTGTTTGACTTTTGCGAACGGTTGGACCCCAAGCTGGTCAATCGCACGGCCATCGAATCCCTGATCAAAGCCGGGGCCTTCGACGCGCTGGGCGCCCACCGAGCTCAGCTGATTGCTGTGCTGGACCGAGCGATGCAGAGCGGGGCGGCGACGTTGGCCGACCGCCGCCGGGGACAAGCCAGCTTGTTCGATACGCTGGAAGAAGATCAGCCGGACGAGCTGGCGGCTGTGAACCTCCCCGAGATCCCGGCATGGACCGAACGCCAACTGCTGGCCGGCGAAAAAGAGGTGTTGGGATACTACCTGGCCAGCCACCCCCTGGCAGAATACGAACAGCAGCTGACCACCTGCTGTTCCCACACGACCGGGGAACTGTCCCACCTGGAACATCGAACCAAAGTCACCATCGGGGGGATGCTCTCCTCGATCAAGTACACGCACACCAAGAACCCTCGGCCGGGGCAGACCCAGACCAAGTACGTGATGTTTGACCTGGAAGACGTGCAGGGCCTGATCCGCTGTATCATGTGGCCCGAACCGTTCGCTCGTTTTGGCCATCTCGTACAGCCGGATGCCATCCTGGTCGTGCAGGGGAGTGTGGACCGCCGGCCGGGGAGCGAGGAAACGAATTTGATCGTCGACGAACTGGTCTCGCTGGAAGAAATGAATCGCCGCTCGACCCGCGGCGCCCTGGTCCGCATCGCCGAAGCCGAGGATGGCCTCCGCCAGATCCAGCAGCTGTACGAAATCGTCCGCCGATACCCGGGGGAGGGTGAGCTGGAATTGCAGTTGAGGCTTGAGGACGGCACCTCGGTCCATTGCCAGTGCGACGATCTGAAGGTGGACCTCAACGCCGAAATGCGGGCGCGGATCGAAGCGTTGGTCGGCCCCGACAGCTTCGTGCCGCTGACCGCCCGCCCCACCGCCGTGCCCCCCCCCGGCAGCGCTCGCCGCCAGCCGGCACGGGTGTGAACACCGTTCTGGTCTGCGGACCTCCCCGCTGCGAGCCCCCTTGTGGTGGCCCCTTGTGGCGGTCCCCTTGTGGCGATCACCGGCAGGGTCCCCCGCCGCTGGCCAGGAAGGTCAAGTGACATCGGACCTACGCGGGCGGAGGGAAAGCTGCCTGGACGCGGCGCTCGTCCCAACCAAAAAAACACGCCACCTGGTGGGCGTCTCCCTCCAGGGGAGGAGCGTCCTGGACGCACTTGGGGTCCGCCATGGGACAGCGGTCGGCGAAGCGGCAGCCGGGGTAGATCTTCTCTGGCGAAGGCACCTCGCCGCTCAACGCCACCCGCGTCCGCCGGCGCTCTACCGCGGGGTTCGGTACCGGTACGCTGGAGAGGAGGGCGCGGGTATAAGGATGCCGCGGGTTGCCGTACAGTTCCTCTGCCGCCGCCACCTCAACCAGCCGGCCCAGGTACATCACGCCCACCCGATCCGCGATGTGCCGTACGACGGCCAGATCGTGAGCGATAAACAAATAAGCCAGACCCAGCCGGTCCTTTAGCCGCTTCAGCAGATTGATCACCTGAGCCTGAATGGAGACGTCCAGGGCCGAGACGGGTTCGTCGCAAAGAATCACCTTCGGTTCGACCGCCAGGGCCCGCGCGATCCCGATCCGCTGTCGCTGGCCGCCGGAAAACTCGTGCGGATAGCGATTGACAAACCGCGGGTTCAGTCCCACCAGTTCCATCAGCCGCAGGACTTCCCATTTCCGTTGCCGCTGGGGGTGCAAGCCGAAAATCTGCATCGGTTCGGCAATGATGTCCCCCACGGTCATCCGGGGGTTCAGGGACGCAAAAGGATCCTGAAAAATCATCTGCAGCTGCTGCCGGAACGGCAGCATCTCCTGTTCGGAAAGGCCCGCGATGGGTCTGCCTTGCCAGAACACCTCGCCGGACGTGGGGGGTACCAGGTTGAGGATCGCGCGGGCCAGGGTCGACTTGCCGCAGCCCGACTCGCCGACCAGGCCCAGCGTTTCCCCCGCGGCCAAGGTCAAGCTGACCCCGTCGACGGCCCGCACCGCACCGGGGGTCCGCCGCCAGAAACTGCCCGCGGTGAAGGGAAAGTGGACCCGCAGGTCTCGCAACTCCAGCAGGGGAGGGGGGGCTGGGGCGGGGGGGCGGGGGGGTGGGCTTTTGAGCGTGGATTCAGACAATTTCTGGCTCCTGCCGCGGCGCGGTTCGAATGTCGACGATGCAGGCGAAACGGTGATCCTCGCTGCCGACCAGCGGCGGGGGCTGCGGGTCGCAGCCTGCGACCCGATAGGGACACCTGGGCTGGAAAGCGCACCCGGGGGGGAGGGCCGTCAGGTCCGGCGGCTGGCCCTCGATCGGCACCAACGGTTCCCCCGAGGGCCGGGTGGTTATTGGGACCGAGTCCAGCAGGCCGCGGGTGTAGGGGTGGCGGGCGTCGCCGAAGAGGTCATCGACCAGCGCCTCCTCCACAAAACGACCCGCGTACATCACGTTGACGCGGTGGCAGAGATGAGCCACCACGCCCATGTCGTGCGTGATCAGGATGATCGCCGTCCCCTCCTCCTGCTGGAGTTGTTTCAAGAGGTCCAAAATCTGGGCCTGGATGGTCACGTCCAGGGCCGTGGTCGGTTCGTCGGCAATCAGCAGATCGGGCTGGCAGCTGAGCGCCATGGCGATCATCACCCGCTGGCGCATGCCGCCGGAAAACTGGTGCGGGTAATCGAAGATCCGCCGCGACGCCGCCGGGATGCCGACTTTTTCCAGCATCTCGATCGCATGCCGCAACGCCTGCGGACGGCTGTGGCCACGGTGCCGTCGGGTCACCTCGCACAATTGATCGGCCACGGTCAGGAAAGGGTTGAGGGCCGTCATCGGATCCTGAAAGATCATCGCGATCCGGTCCCCGCGAATCTTCGCCAGCTGGCGAGGTTTCAGGGCCAGCAGGTTCGCCCCCCGATAGACCGCCTGGCCGCTGGTAATCCGCCCGGGGGGGACGGGCAGCAGGCCCAGGAGGGCCAGGTTCAGCACGGTTTTGCCCGAGCCGGACTCGCCTACGATGCCCAGCGTCTCGCCGGGACCAATCGCGAAAGAGACCTCGTCCACGGCCCGCACCAGGCCGTCATCGGTCGCGAACTCCACTCCCAGCTGGCTGACCTCCAACAACACGTCGCTCATCACAGGCTCATCTCCGGGCTCTGCTGGCCCCTTCCGGCGGGGGTCATCTGTTCTTC
>CAYFZZ010000240.1:0-10823 GCA_964347545.1 uncultured Planctomycetaceae bacterium
GCGACCCGGCCGCGGGAACTCAGCCGGCGGGGACCGAGGGGTCCAGCGGCGCGGAGAGCCAGCCTGACCAGGGGGAGGGGGGCGGCGGCCGGGGCAACGAGGGCCAGCAGGCCCCGCCACCCCACGAAGGTCAGAACCGGCCCCAGGACAAAACGGGAACCGCCCGGCAGCCCGCCGGGGACCAGCAACCGGCCGACAGCAGTGTCAGCCGGCAAGAGTCCGACTCGGCCGAAGGCGAAGAAGGATCGTTTTCCGGTCAGGGAGACGAAGGGGGTGGCCAGCAGGCAAAAGAAAAAGGGGAAGGTGCGGCCGGCCAGCAGACCCCGGCCGACAGCGGCGGACAGACGTCGACCGAGTCAGGCCCGGGAGAGACCTCCTCCCGCGCGGGCGATCAAGTGGCCGCCGACCGGCCCCCCGATCGGTCCGGTGACCAGCCCCAAGACCAGACCCAAGACCAGCCCAACCACCAGCACGGCGACCCGTCCTGCCCGGCGTGCCAGCGGGCCGGTGGGGCGTGCCAAAAGTGCCAGGGCGGAGGGTCCGGGTCCAGCGGATCCGGGGCGGGCGGCCAGCCGGGGGCCAAACCAAAACCGCCCGGGGACGGCCCGCCGGGCGCCGCGCCCGGACAGCAGGGGACAGCCGGCCAGCCGGGAACCGGACCGCCCGGCGCCGGCCAGACAGGTGAGGCCCAAGGGGCCGGAGACCTCGCCGGTCGCGACCGTTCGGCAAGTGCCGCCGGCGCCGACGGGCCGCGGCAGGAACCGGGGTCCGACGATCCCCAGCTGGACTACGCCCGTCGCCAGACCGAGCTGGTGCTGGACTACCTCCAGGACCAGCTGGACCGGGGCGGCGTCGACGAGGAACTCAAACGGCGGTTCGGCTGGACCGACCAGCAATTCGCCGACTTCGTCCGCCGCTACGGCGATCTGCGTCGGCGGGCCGCCGCGGACGACCCGCAGGGTCGAGCCGCGGAGGAAGAGTTGGCCGAGGTCCTCCGCAGCCTGGGACTCCGTCGCCCCTCGGCCGAGGTCCGCACCGGCCGTCCAGCCACCGACAAGGCAGAGGGTCTGCAGCAAGCGGGTCGTTCCGCGCCGCCGCAGGAGTACGAGGAGCAGTTTGAGGCCTTCCGCCAGGACGCCTTCCGCGAATGACCCTCGGCCGCGGACGCCTGTCCCCACCGCGATCCGCCTACTACACTGTGGCCAGACACCCCCTCCGCACGCGCCACCCCCGCCCCCTTCGACCATGACGTCCCCGCCGACCGTCACCATTCCGCGGTACCTGACCGCCTTTCATCCCAAGGATCTTCCGCATCGCTTTGTGGATGTCCTGATCATCGGGGGCGGGCTGGCCGGGTTGCGGGCGGCGATCGAGATCGATCCGGCCCTGACGACCCTGGTGGTCACCAAGGACAAACTCCCGCAGTCCAGCAGTGCCTACGCCCAAGGCGGGATCGCCGGGGTGATGGACCCGGCGGACCGTTTCGAAAGCCACATCGAAGACACGTTGCGGGCCGGCGGGGGGCTGTGTGACCAGCAGATTGTCGAGATGGTGGTGCACGAGGCGCCGCAACGGATCCAGGAATTGATCCGCTGGGGGGCCGACTTCGATCAGGTGGCCGGCGAACTGGCCCTGGGGCGGGAAGGCGGGCACAGCCACGATCGGATCGTCCATTCCCTGGATGCCACCGGCAAGGAAATCATGAAGGCCGTGATCCACTGGACCGATCGCCTGCCGCACGTCCGCGTGTGGGAAGATGCCTTCACCGTCGATCTGCTGACCGACCCGGGGGGCTGCCGCGGGGCCCTGGTCGCTCGCCAACATGCCGACTGCAACCTGGTGTGGGCCAAACAGACCATCCTCTGCACCGGCGGTGTGGGACAGGTCTATCGCGAAACCAGTAATCCCGACGTGGCCACGGGAGATGGAATTGCCATGGCCTACCGGGCCGGGGCCGAACTGCGGGATATGGAATTCATGCAATTCCATCCCACCATGCTCTACGTCGCCGGCAGCAACCGGACCTTGATCACCGAAGCCATTCGCGGCGAAGGGGCACGGCTGGTCGACTGCCACGGTTACCGCTTCATGGGAGATTACGATCCGCAGATGGAACTGGCGGCGCGGGATGTCGTCAGCCAGGCCATCGTCGCTCAAATGGACAAAACGCGACACCCCAACGTCTATCTGGATCTGACCGGGTTGGATCCCGATCACGTTCACCAGCAGTTTCCCGGGATCACGGCGACCTGCGCCGAGTTCGGGTTGGATGTGGCCTGCGACCCGATTCCCGTCCGCCCGGGGGCTCACTATTTCGTGGGCGGGGTCACGGTGGATGCCGAGGGCCGGACGACGTTGCCCCGCCTGTGGGCGGCCGGGGAGGTGACCTCCAGCGGCCTGCACGGGGCCAACCGCCTGGCCTCCAACAGCCTCCTGGAAGGGATGGTCTTCGGCGCGCACGCCGGGCGGGGGGCCAGCCAGGCGGCCGCGGCCCAGCCGGACGACTTTCATGGCACGCCGCTGGCCAACCCCATCCTCGCCGATGGGGGCGACCGGCTGGACCTGGTCGATATTCGCAATTCGCTGAAGAGCCTCATGTGGCGGTGTGCCGGAGTCCGCCGCGAAAAACAGCGGCTGACCGCGGCCCTCGAGACGATCCAGGGATGGTGCCAATACGTGTTGTCGCGGCAGTTTCGCGAGGCCGAGGGGTGGGAACTGCAGAACATGTTGACCGTCGCCAAGATCATCCTCGAGGCGGCCCTGGCACGAGAGGAGACGCGGGGGGTTCACCAGCGGGCCGATTTTCCCCAGACCGACGACCAGCGGTGGCGGCGGCACCTGGCCTTCGTGCGGCCCGCCGAAGATCCGCCCGCCTCGCAGCCCTAAACACCCCCCCCACCCCCCCAAAAAATCCTCCCCCCAGAACCGATCGGCCGCCGCTGGCGTATGCACGGGGGAGGGGGCGTCCTGGCCGGGCCGAGAAGTCTTGACACATCTGCGGGAGTCGATAAATTCTGACAGTTTGCGGGGTTCGGCTACGCCCGAAACCCCTTCCCACCCGCGGTGGCGGTCGATGTCGCTCGCTTGCATGGGATCCCCCGAGCGACGACTGCCTTCTTCCCGCATCCGGCTAGCCACACAACTTTCCCTCAACCGAACGGTTCGGACAGGAGAACGGAGCGGAGGACGATGACAGGCCAGCAGCACTCCCCGGCAGAGGGCGCCCTGCCCTCCCCCCGCCCAGCCATCGAGGCCATCGGGCTGTCCAAGTTCTACGGCGACTTCGCCGCCGTGCGGGATGTCAGCTTCCAGATCGCCAAAGGGGAGGTCGTGGCGTTTCTGGGTCCCAACGGGGCGGGGAAGAGCACCACGATGAAGTTGTTGACCGGGTACCTGGCCCCCTCCACCGGGACGGCCAAAATCTCCGGCCACGACATGGCCACCGACCGGCTGGCCGGCTCCGCTCGACTGGGCTACCTGCCCGAAAACGGACCGCTCTACCCCGACATGACCCCCTCCAGCTTGCTGCACTTTTTCGGCGAGGCACGCTGCCTGCCGGCGGAGGTGATCGAGCAGCGGATTGCCAGCGTGGTGGATCTGTGCGCCCTGCACGACGTGTTGCACAAGCCGATCAGCAAGCTTTCGCGAGGCTACCGCCAGCGGGTGGGGATGGCGCAGACCCTGTTGCACGAACCCGACGTGCTGGTCCTGGACGAACCCACGGCGGGTCTGGATCCGAACCAGATTCGCGAAGTGCGGGAAACGCTCAAGCGTTTGGGCCAGGAAAAGACGATCCTCCTTTCCACGCATATCTTGCAGGAGGTCCAGGCGATGGCCAGCCGCGTGTTGTTCATTCATGAAGGCCGGCTGGTCTTCGACGGCGGCCTGGAGGAACTGGATCGCGAGCACCAGGGGCTGGATCAAAGCTTTGCCAAACTGACGGCCACCAACGTCGAGGTGGGATAGACTGCCATGGAAAGATTTGCCGACCGCTTCACGGCCCTCATCACCCTGGTGGGTGTGGACCTCCTGTTCCTGGTACCCCTGGTGGGGCTGCTGGGCTTGATCTATGTCTGGAAAAAGCCCGCCTTTGCCGTCTGGAAACGGAACTTTATCGCCTATTTCACCAACCCCACCGGGTACGTCTTTCTGTGCCTGTTCGTGGCCCTCACCTCGTTTGCCGCTTTCTGGCCGGAGGAATTTTTTAACGCCAACCTGGCCAATCTCGACCAGCTGAATCGGGTCCTGCCCACGATCATGCTGGTGTTTATTCCGGCGATTACGATGAGCATTTGGGCGGAAGAGCGGCGGCAGGGAACGGACGAATTGCTGCTGACCATCCCGGCCGCCGACTTCGACATCGTGTTGGGCAAGTACCTGGCGGCGGCCGCCATCTTTACGGTCTCCCTCCTGTTTTCCCAGCTCTCCAATTTCCTCGTCCTGATCAACCTGGGAGATCCCGACCTGGGGCTGTTCCTGGGCAACTACTTCGGCTACTGGATGGTCGGCCTGGCCATGCTGGCCATCGGCATGGTGGCGTCCTTCTTGACCGCCAACCTCACCGTGGGCTTTGTGCTGGGCGTCGTGTTCTGCGTCCCGCTGGTGCTGGCCGCCTGGGCCGAGGTCGTCTTTCCGGAGGCGGTGGGTCGAGCGTTAGGGAAGTTCAGCATCGCTTACCAGTTCCAAGACTTCGAAACGGGCGTGATCAGCTTCGGAGGCGTGGTCTACTTCGCCATGATCGTGGTCACCATGCTGTATTTGTGCATGGTCTTGATCGGCCGCCGGCACTGGTCGGGCGGCAGGGACGGCAGCGCGTTGGGAGGACACTATACGGTGCGCGTGATCGCTCTCTTGGTCATCGCCGGATCGGTCAGCGTGTATGCCGCTCACCAACAACTGTTTCGCAAAGATGTGACCAGCGAAGGGCTCAGCTCCCTCTCGGCCTCCTCCCGGGCCCTGGTCCAGCAGGTGGCCGACGCCTCGGACCAGTACCTGATCACGGTCGAGGCCTTTATCAGCCGCGAACTGCCCCAACAGTTCGTGCAAAAGCGGTTGGATCTGCTGGCCGCCCTGCGGGAAATCGATGCCGCCGGCGGCGACAAGATCTCCCTGAAGATTTACGACGGGATCGACCTCTACAGCGAACAGGCCAACCGAGCCGAGATGTTGTACGGGATCGAACGCGAAGCGGTGGAAACCACCGTGCGGGGGGCCCGCACCAGCCAGAATGTGATCTTCGGCGTGGCCTTCAAATCGGGGCAGGAACGAGCGGTGATTCCGTTTATGACCGAGAGCCTGCCCATCGAATACGAACTGATGCGCTCCCTGGCCTCCGTCACCCAACAACAACGGCTGACGATCGGGGTCCTGGAAACCGATGCCGCCCTGATGCAAGCCGGCTCGTTCGCCAGGCCCGATTCCAGCGAACGACCCCTGATCGAGGAGCTGCGCAAACAATACGACATTGTCCGCGTCACGGCCGATGCGCCGATCACCGAACAGTTCGATGTCCTGCTGGCCGTGCAGCCGTCGTCGTTGACCGAGCCCCAGTTGCAGAACTTCCTGGAGGTCGTCCGCAGCGGCCGGCCCACGGCCATCTTCGAAGATCCCTTCCCCCTCCTGTTCCCCGCCCCGGGCACCAGCCAGCCCAAACGGGGGGGCGGCAACATGTTCATGCCCCGCCAGCCCCAGCCCAAGGGCGATATCGGCCAGCTGTGGGACCTGCTGGACGTGGACCTGGTCAGCAGCCCCGCGCCGGCCAGCTTCGGGCTCCCCGCCGGCAAACAGACGCTGGTCGTCTGGCAAGACTACAATCCCCACCCCGAAGACGCCGAAGTCCAGAACGAGTTCGTGTGGATCACGCCCCACTGCGGGGCCCGCGAGGCCTTTGCCGCCGACAGCCCCATCAGTTCCGGCCTCCAAAAGATGCTGCTGCTTTACCCCGGCGGCCTGGAAGATACCGGCAGTGATGTCGATCGCCAGTTCGTTCCCCTGGTCACCACCGGCAGCGAAAATTCCGGGATTGTCGCCTACGACAGCTGCCTGACCACCACCCCCTTCGGTCAACAGCTGCTGCGGTCGCGGGACGAAATGGAACAGGACGAAGTCCGGACCTTGCAGGGCTACCCCCTGGCCGCCCAGATCCGCCTCCGCCGGCCGGCGGAAGCCGACCCAGACCCGGCCGCGGAAAACCCGCCCCCCGCGGGGGAGGAGGCCAGCCAAACGACCGCTCAGCCACCCCCCGAGATCCAGGTGGTCCTCGTGGCCGATATCGATATTCTCTCGGGCTTCTTCTTCGAATTGCGAGCTCGTAACGAGATCTTCGGCGAACGCTTCTCACGGTGGCAGCTGGACAACGTCCCCTTCGTGCTGAACGTCCTGGACCAGCTGGCGGCGGACGATCGGTTTATCGACATCCGCAAGCGGCGGCGGGTGCACCGCGAACTGGCGGCCGTCCAGCGGCTGACCGAAGAGGCCAAGCGGGCGCGGAGCGACGCGCGGAAACAGGCCAAACAGGAATTCGAAGATCTGCTGGACACCGAACAAAAAGAACTCGATCAACGCGTCACGGAACTGCGCAACAACACGACCATGTCGAATCAAGAAAAGCAGGAAAAGCTGCGGATTCTGCAAACCAGCATCAGCGACCGCATCACCGCTCGGAAAGAAAGCCTCGATCGCGAAGAAGAAAAGCGGTATCGCGAAATCGACAACCAGATGGCGGCCCAAATTCACCAGGTGCAGGACAACTACAAGCTGATGGCGGTCCTCCTGCCGCCCATCCCGCCCCTGATCATCGCCATCTGGGTCTTCTTTTATCGCCGCACCCAGGAACGCGAATCGGTCGCCGCCAGTCGCCTGGTGTAAGACGCATATTTCATGGGAAGGAAGAGGATGCGATGAGCGAAGAAGTGAAAACGCTGGCCTTTCTGACCGGAGCGCTGGTCACCGGCATCGCCGCTTTCGTCGTCAGCCGCGAAGCGCCCCAGCGGACCGCCGCCGCCGACGTCGGCACGGCCTTCGTCCAAATCGACGATCCCCTCCGCATGCAACGGCTGAAAGTCGTCACCTACGACAGCGAGACGGGCAAGCCCGAACCGTTCGAGGTGGGTAAGGTCAGCGGAGTGTACTGCATCCCCTCCCACGAAAATTATCCCGCCGATGCCCAGGAACACCTGGCCCAAGCCGTCAACTTCGTCAACAACGTCCAGATCCTCGACGTCGTCGACGATAGCCCCGCCCGGCATCGAGATTTCGGCGTGCTGGACCCGCTCAGCGTCCCCAGCGGGGAGGGCCAGTCGGGGGTCGGGATGCGGGTCACGATGAGCGACCAGGATGGAAAGAACCTGGCCGACTTCGTGATCGGCAACCCCGTCAAGGGAGCCACAGGCCAACGCTATGTCCGCCGGGCTGACAAGGATCAGGTCTATACCGTCCAGATCGATCCCAGCAAACTGTCCACCCAATTCGGAGACTGGATCGAACGCGACCTGTTGAAAATGGACGTGGCCGATGTCTCCCAAGTCGCCATCAATGACTACTCGGCCGTCGTCCAACGGCAACTCGTCTTCGGACCCGGCGGACCCCAAATCGCCCTGGCCACCGACCTGGACATGAAGTCCGCCATCGACCTGGCCTACGATCAAGAAGACTTTCAGTGGGAATTGGAAAAATTGATCACCTTTGGCGAGGACAACCAGCCGGTCGAAGAAGAGCTGGGGGCCAATCAGGAACTGAATACGTCTAAATTGAACGAACTGAAGTTCGCCCTGGATGACCTGGAGATCGTCGACGTGCGGCGGAAGGACAAAGCCCTGGGAGAAAACTTCCAGAAAGCCGTGATGGAGAACCCCGGCGCGATCGCCGACCTGGAACAACGGGGCTTCTTCTTCCAACAGGTCCAAGGTCCCCAAGGCAGCCCCCAATTCGTGCTGCTCTCCAATAACGGCGAAATCAACGTCGGCCTGAACACGGGCGTCGAATACGTCCTCCGGTTCGGCGACGTGGCCGGCGCGGACCGCAGCGGCGGGAAGCCGCCCGAGCAGCAGCCAGGCGCCGCACCTGCCGGCGAGCCGGAGGGGTCATCGGCACCGCCCGGCGAAGAGGCCGCCGGGGAAAAGGCCCCCGGGGGACAAACCGCGGATGGGGAAGAGGCGGGTGAGCCCCAGGACCCGGCCGAGCCGGAGACCGACCCCGAGTCCCCCCAGACCAAGGTCCTGCGGTACCTGTTCGTGATGACCCAAACCAACCCGGCCCTGATCGACCCGCCCCAACTGCAAGAGGTCCCGCCCGAGACGCCCCCCGCAGATCCGCCCGCCCCGCCCGAGGGGCAGGCTCAGCCCGCCGGGGAGGAGGGCCCCGGCGAACCCGCCGGCGACGCAGCCCCGGCAGCGGCCCCCGACGCGGCTCAGCCAGCCGACGCGGCGGAGACCCAGCCGACGGGAGAAGAGGCTGAAGCAGACGCCGCCGAGGATGCGCCCGTCGAGGAAGCAGCCGCCGAAGAAGCGCCGGCTGAGGAAGCGGCCGCCGAGGACCCGGCCCAGAAGCTGGCCGATTGGAAAGAGAAACGCACGGCAATCATTCAAGAAAACGAACGCCAGCAAAAAGCCTACGACGAAAAGATCGCTCAGGCCGATCAGCGGGTCAAGGAACTGAACGAACGGTTCGCCGCCTGGTACTATGTGATCGACGACGAAACCTATCAAAAGATCCATTTGAGCCGCGAAGATATTATCCAGGAAAAAGAACCGGCCGCCGAGGAAGCGGAGGGCCAGGCCGCGGGGGCCGCCGGGGAAACGCCGCAGGACGATCTGCAGACCTTCGACCAGATCAAGCAGTCCCTGGAACAGCCGGCCGAACCGTAGAAGGGACGTGAGCGGAAGGGACGAGCGCGGCGGTCGAGCGGATCAGGTCTCGACGCCCAGCTGGCCCAGCAACTCCAGCGGATAAATTCCCGTGTCGTGGCCGTCGCTGAAGTGAATGCTGTAAGCGTAATTGCCGATCGGATCCATGGCCACCACCTTCAACGGCTTGGTCTCGGCCGCGGATAATACCGGCAACGACCCCGGCGCCTCCTCCGGACCGCTCCGCCGCTTCTCTCGACACGTCGCACAGGGACAAGCGTCGCGCAACTGGCGGACCTCGTAACGCCGCACCGTCCCATCGTCCCAGCCGATCTGCAGCTGGTCTTCGCCGATCATTTCGAGTTTCACGGGCCGAGCGGTCATCGCAGGTCGATAAATCGTTTTCCCTTGGCCTCGAACCGGGGTAGAGTGTCCCGCGGCACCACGCGGACGTCAACCCTCAGCCCCAGCCGCGCTTGCAAGGCCTCGGCCACCGGCTGGGGATCGACCTGGGGGCCCTCCACTTCGATCGCCAGCTGGTCCATCTCCCCCGCTCGGCTGGCGGTCAAGCGGTATTCCTCGATCTGGGAGAAATCGCGGAGGATGCATTCCACCGAACTGGGGAAAAGGTTCACCCCCCGAATGATCATCATCTCGTCCGCTCGGCCCAACACCCCCCCCTCCAGCCACACAAACCGCGTGGGGCGGTCGTGCTGCCACACCGGGCGCACGCGATCGCCGGTGCGGTAGCGGATCACCGGCCCGCCGCTGCGGCCCAGCGTGGTCAGCACCAGGTCGGCCAGTTCTCCCTCCTGTGCCGGCCGGTCGCTGTCCACGGCGAAAAACTCCGCCAGAAATTCCCCTTCGTTGACATACAAACCGGGCTCGTCCAACGTCCCATAGCCCCACGGCCCGACCTCGGTCGCCCCGCTGTGGTCCAGCACCTGGGCCCCCCACAGCTGTTCAATCCGCTGGCGGGTGGCCGGCACCGAACCGCCCGGTTCGCCCGCCAGGATCAGACAGCGGACGGGCAGCTGGGCCAGGTCCAGGTTCCGCTGGCCGGCGACCTGACCTAAGTGCAAGGCGTAGCTGGGGGTGCAGAACAAACAGGTGGCGCCCAGGGTGCGGATCTGTTCCAGCCGCCCCACGCTGCTCAACCCGCCCCCCGGCAACGTCAGGCAACCCCGCTGGAGGGCCGCCTCGAACGCGGTCCAGAATCCGATAAACGGCCCAAAGGAAAAGGCCATCAGGCAGACGTCCCGGCGGGTGACGCCGGCGGCGTCCAGCACGTACTGCCACCCGTCCAGCCACCACTGCCAGTCGGCGGGCGTATCCAGCACGACCAGCGGCCGGCCCTGCGTGCCCGAGGTCTGGTGACACCGCACGTAGGCCGCCCGGTCAAACGTCCGATTGGCCGCCCAGGGCGGATCCCCCTCGCCCGACAGCTCGGCCTTCTCCGTAAAAGGCAGCTCGCCCAGCCGCTCCAGCGAATCCAGCGGCCGGCGGACGCCGGCCAGCTTCCGCTGGTAGAAACCGTTGTGCGGCAGGATCTGGTCCAGCAATTGGTTCAGCCGGTCCAGCTGGTGCGCGGCCAGCTGCGCTCGATCCAGCCCTTCCATCCCCCGCCGCTGCTGTGCATCCCCGCCGGTCATGGACCGCATCATAATCGATCCAGTCGCCGCTGGCAGTTCCCGTTCGGCCCACAAAAGTCCCCTCTCCCCCATCCCGACTTGTCGGGATGGGGGAGAGGGTTAGGGTGAGGGGGCGGCCGCAGAGGGCCCCCTGTAGCCGGCCTCTGCGAGGCCGGAGAGGGGCTGGGAGCGAAGGAAACATCCGGCTTGTCTGTGAGCGGCAAGGCGCTAGCCGCCGGTAGGTTTTGGGGCACCGGCGGCTAGTCCCGGCGCGCGGGGACCGCTCAGAAAACCAACGATACGAGACAAGCGAACGCGCAGAGCCGCCTAAAGGCGGAACTACGAGCAG
>CAYFZZ010000241.1:0-14024 GCA_964347545.1 uncultured Planctomycetaceae bacterium
AAGACGACCACCTGGCCGTCGGCGGTCTCCTGCACATCAATCTCGACCCAGTCCGCGCCGTCGGCGATCGCCTGCCGGATGGCGGCCAGCGTGTTTTCGGGGGCGGCGGCGGAGGCGCCCCGGTGAGCGGTCACCTGGCAGCGGTCTTCCAGGTTCACGCTGCGGATGGCGACCGCCCCCACCGCCACGGCCAGCACCCCTCCTACCACCGCCAGGACCGCCAGCCGGCGGCGGGTCAGCCGAAAACGGGGATCGCGCGCGGCGGCCGCCTGGAGGTCTTGCCGGGCGGCATCGAAACTGCCCCGGCTGCCAAATTTCCGGTAGAGCTGAAACAGTATCGACGCCAGCGCCGTGGTGCTCAGCAAATTCACCGCCAGGTTGACCAGCGTCCCCACCATCAGGACGAAACCGATGGCCCCGGCCAGCAACCCCAGCGAACCGGTGACGCGGGGGACGACCTGCCGCCCCAAGCCAATCAGCCCGGCCGTCGCCAGCAGGGAGAGCAGCGAGGAGACGCCTCCCCAGACGACCAGCCACAGCAAGAGCGTGCCGCGGTGGCCAGCGGCCCGCTGGCGGCTGGTCCGCAAGGCCTGCCCAGGGGTGGTGTCTTCGAACAGGACCAGGGGCAGCGCAAAAAACCAGCCGGTAAACAGCCGCAACAGGATCACCACGATCACCGTCCCCAACACGGCGCCGATCCCCAGGGCGAGCAGAAACACGGGCGGTTTTTCCTGGAGGTAATAGTTAATGTCGTACTCGGTCAGCAGCCCCCCATAGACCGCCCCGGCCGCCAGCAGAAACGGGGCAATGGTCAACAGCGTCCAGCCGACCATCTGGGCGGCCAGCTGGACGACCGGCCAGCTGTGGGCGGCCGTGAACCGCAACGCGCCCAACACGCCGATCCGCTGGCTGGTCGAGGCGATCACCGCCATCAGGGCTGTCTGTTCCAGAGCGGCGATCGCCAGCCCCAAGGCCCCAATGGTGATCAGGCAAAACCAGCCGGCCGGCCCCAGAAAGAAATAGAGGATGTCCTGATCGGCCAGCACCGCTTGCCCAGAGGCGGCAATCAGGGTGCGAAACAGGATGCCCGTCAGGGGGACCAGCAGGATCAGGGTGACCAGCTTGTAGGCCAGGCCGGTCAGGACGAGGTCCTTCCAGCGATAGCGAACCGCGGCCAGGGCCACGAAAAAGATTGCTCGAAGACCGGCCACGCTCCGCTTGCTCTCCCTCGGCATCAGGACGCCTTACGCCGCCTGCCTCCCCCGTTGCCAATGACGGCTGCCGCACCGTAGGGGGACATCCCCAACCCGTCCGCGCCCAGGGCCGCTCTGGCCGCCCCCCCGGCCAGCGGCCGTCGACCCGCGGAAGGTCGCACGCCCGCCGCCAACCGGCCCGCTTCCCCGCAAGGGATCCTCAGGACCCCTCCGGGTTTTCGGGTTCGTCCAAGCGAACCAGCGACCACTGTTGCGTGGTGCCGTCGGCAAAATGCAATAAGGCGGGCGCCTCGTTTTCTGTCAGGTTGTAAATGCCGGTTTCCATGATGGGCCAACTCTCACCAACCGGGCCCCAGGCCGCTCGCTGGCTGTTCTGGTCGATCGTGCCTTCGACCTCCACGGTCTTGCCAGTGGCCGTGTTCTGGAACGTCCCGGCAATGATGCCCTCCTTGCTGATCGCCAATTGCAGGAAAAGGGTCGCATCCTCGACCGAGCCATCTTTTTCTGTCAGGGCAAAGACGCCCAGCGGCAGCCACTCGACCTGGTCGGGATCGACTTCCGGCACATTCGCCGTGATCTCCTGAGCCTGCTGGGCATACTCCTCAGCCGTGGCGACGACTTCCCCGTCGTAATAGACGTCGTCTCCCTCGTAGTAGAGGTTGGTCCCGTAATCGTAGTAGACCGGTTGTCCCCAACCGCCGACCAGCCAGCCGGTGACCGCCCCGGCGGTGGCCCAGGCCCACCAGTTGTGACGGTGATGGTGCCAGCCCCAGTTCCAGTGGGGATGGCGGCCCCAGAAGCCCCCGCCGTAGTGCGGCAGGTGGCCCGGGCGGGGCGGACGGTAGCCCGGTGGTCGATAACCGGGCGGTCGCGATCCGGGGGGTCGGTATCCGGGGGGTCGCGTCCCGGGGGGCCGTTGCCCGGGCCGGTGGCCCGCATCGGGCGGTCGCTGGAGGGGTCGATCCCCGGCACCTGGAGGTCGCTGGCCAGGTCGGCCCGTTTCGGGCAACTGCGCAGGCCGGTCGCCGGCACCCGGTCGCGTGCCAGGCCGACCGGTTTCGGGAAGTTGCGAAAGCCGGTCGCCCCCGCCCGGACGCTGGCCGGTGCTGGGCCGGTTCTGCAAAAAGTCTCCCGCCGCGCCACCCCCGGGGCTGGGACGGGTCGACGGACCCCCCAGATCCAAAAAACCGCTCAACTGATCCCGGCTGGGCCGTTGCCCCGCGGTGGGACGCTGGCCCGCGCCTGGCCGAGCGCCGCTGCCGGGCCGGCCGGCGATGGGGCTGCCCGTGGACGGCCGGCCCGTGGAGGGGCGACCGGTGGAGGGCCGGCCCGTCGAGGGGCGACCGGTCGAAGGCCGCTGGGCGGTGGAGGGTCGGCCGGTCGACGGCCGCGAGGGAGAGGGCCGGGTGGAGGGTCGGGAGGGAGAGGGCCGCGTGGAGGGCCGGGAGGAGGGTCGCGGGGCCGGGCGGCTCATCGAAGGCGAGCGCCCGCCTCCGCCACGGCTCATCCCCCCCCCGCGGCTCATCCCGCCCCCGCCGCGGCCGCCGCCGCCGCGGCCACGAGCCAGCGTGTCGTCGCTGATCCAGAGCGCGGTCACCATCAAACCCAGCACACAGAGAAACTTTTTTGTAGTACGTTGCCTTTGCATGATCTCGCAGTTCAGGTTGGGGTCAGAGTGCTTGCTACTTGCGGGTGACGACCACCTCATCCATGTTGGGCAGCAGCTGGCCATCGACGACGCGATTGACCTTCTGCCAGGCATAGCGGCCCTCGCCCAGCGGCCGAAAGATGCTGGTAAAAGAACCGCGACCGCCGTCAGCCAAGGTGGCCACGGCCTGCACGACCCAGCGATCGTCGCGCTTCTGCCAGGTACCGCTCACGAACCCGCCATCCGAGTCGAACAGCCAGGATCGAATCTGTTTTTGGTCAGCGTCCCAGCCGATGATCTGCAGTCCGGAAAATTCCTGGCCATCGAGGGTGCTGATTTTGTAGAGCTGGTAGAGGTAGTTCTGATTCTCGGTCCATTTGCACTCCGTTTCGATCGTGATCCCATCTCCCTCGTCCACCCACTTGCCGATCAACCATTCCAGCGCTTTCAACTGTTCGTAGTGGGAGACTTGGGGCACCACTTCGTCTTCGGTCACACGATCGATCAGCCACTGACCGTCGCGGCGGACGTAGATCACGCGGTAGCGGGTCTCGCTGGTCGCGTCCCCCGGCCCGCTGACGATGGCCGTCCCCCGCTCGAGGGCCACATTGGGCGAGACAAATTCGATCGATTCGGTGGCGACTTTCAGTTCCCGCGGCTCGCCATCGGCGAAGATGGCCTCAAACTCTTCTTCCAGCGCCTCCCGGCCTTGGATTTCTTCCCCGCTGGTCCGGCTGGTGTAGATCCCCTCGGGAGACCAGAGGGCCGCCAGTTTCGCGGCGTCGGCCGCGTTAAAGGCCTCCACATAGGACGTGACGGCCTGGGAAATCGCCGCCCGATCCTCGTCGCTGTGGGCACCACACACGTGCGGCCCGGCCAACACCATCGCCAACGCGGTCGCCACCCCAAGTCGGCTCATCCCGAGTCTCCCTCGCTTGCAGTTCATGGTCATGCCTTGAGTCCCTGTGGTTTAGGTCTTCTTCACACTTTACCCGATTGCAGCCGAGCGAAAGAGCACCGCGGTGTTCATTTCTCGCCAGACACGCCTCCGGTACCCTCTCCCCCGTCCCCCGGCGCGCCGGGGGATGGGGGAGAGGGCCAGGGTGAGGGGGCCAGAGCGGGGTGACGCCATCCCTCGTCGTGAACTGCGTCCCGGGAGCCCTGATCGGGTGCAGTCTGGGGCACGATTCGTCGCCGCCACGCAGCTGCCAATATACCCGGCCCTGGTTTATCTGTCAGGGACCGTGGCGCGGATGGTGATCAGCAGCTGAGCAGATGGCATCGCTGGTCGTGGCACTCGCGGCTGTGCCTGCCTTGGGGGGCCGTACGAAACGGGCGAACGGCCGGGCAACGCGCGACGGGTCAACGAACTTCAATGGATTGTTCTCGTTGCCCGATTAGGGGAGGCGTGGTAATGTAACGTGTCAGGCGCTCATCGCCGACAGGCAGGATGCTGATCTGACAGGATGCACCTCTGGCAGGATGCACAGCTGATGGCGAAGTGGTTCAGCAACACGGCGTTGATTGCGGTCGCGTATTTGCTGGCTGGCCAGCTGGGCCAGTTGCTGACCGTTCCCCCCACCTACGCCACGGCGGTCTGGCCCGCCTCCGGGATTGCTCTGGCCGCGATCCTGCTGCTGGGTTACCGCGTCTGGCCGGGGGTCTTCGTGGGGGCGGTGCTGGCCAACGGCTGGATGCCGTTGATGCGGGCCGCGGACACGGACGCGGCCGCGACGGCGTTGGGGGTGGCGATCAGTATCGCCTGCGGCGCGACCCTGCAGGCAGTTGTCGCCAGACTGCTGATCCAGCGGTTTGTCGGCTTTCCGAACGCGTTGATTCGCGAACGCGACATCCTGGGCTTTCTCGCCCTGGGCGGCCCGGTCGCCTGCCTGATCGGAGCCAGCTGGGGAGTGGGCACGCTGTACTTTGCCGGGCAGCTGGACGTGTCGTTGATCCCCATGAACTGGTGGACCTGGTGGGTTGGTGACGTGGGCGGCGTCATCATCTTTACGCCCCTGGTGTTGATCTGTTTTGCTCAGCCAGCCAGCGCCTGGCGGCCGCGGAGGCATTCGGTGGCCCTCCCGCTGTGCTTGACCTTCGCCCTGACCACGATCGGATTTTTCTACGCCAAACGCTTTGAACTTTCGCAGGTCCAGCTGATTTTTGAACGGCAGGTGGGGGAGGTATTTGGCGAGCTTCAGGAGCGACTCACCAGCCACCTGGGCGCGGTCCGCTCGGTCAAAAGCCTCTACGCCAGTTCCGACCATGTGGAACGGACCGAATTTGCGACGTTCAACCAGCATCTGCTGTCGCAGCATACCGGTGTGCAAGCCCTGGAGTGGTGTCCTCGGGTTTTGGGGGCCGAGCGGGCCGAGTACGAGGCTCGCGGGCGGGAGGACGGCGTGGAGGGGCTGTTGTTTACTGAGCGTGCGGAGGATGGCAGTTTGGTGCCTGCCGCGCGGCGCGAGGAGTATTATCCGGTGTGGTTCGTAGAACCCGAGACGTCGAATATCAGCGCTCTGGGCTTCGATATGGGTTCGGATCCCCAGCGGCGGGAGGCCCTCCAGCAGGCGGGCGACACCGGAGCTCAGGTCGCGACGGGCCCCCTTTCCCTGCTGGAAGAAGGGGACGATCCCACCGGCTTCCTCGTGTTTGATCCCGTTTACCACAAGGATCGGCCGCTGGAGACCGAGGCCGATCGCCGCGCCGCCTTGGAGGGTTATGTGGTGGGCGTGTTTCGCTTCCGCGACACGGTCGCCGCGACGTTGCCTGCCGATTCCCCCGCCGAATTCCGCTTGCATATTGTCGATCCGGCTGCCGGCCCGCAGCGCCGGGTGATCTACGAAACGGCCGAGGAGGGTGGTTCCGCGCCCACGCCGGAAACCGCCTCGATTCTCAGAACCACCCACGATTGGTCCGACCGCTTGACGGTCGCCGGGCGGGAGTGGGAGGTGAATTTCGAGCCCACGGCCGCTTTTTTTGCAGGCCAGTCCAATACCCATGCCTGGCTGATTCTGACCGGCGGCCTGGCCTTCACCGGCCTCTTGGGGACGTTTCTTTTGATCCTGGCCGCCCGGGCCGCTCAGGTCGAAGAACTGGTCGCCGATCGCACTCGGGAACTGTCAACCGCCAACCAGGAACTGGCTCAGGAGATTACCCACCGCAAACGGTTCGAATCGGCCCTCTCGCAGGCCCATGAGGAACTGGAACGGCGGGTGGAGGAGCGGACGGCCGAATTGACGGTCTCCGAGGCCCGCTACCTGGACCTCTACGACAACGCTCCCGATATGTTCGTCTCGGTCGACGTGGCAACCCAACGGGTGACCGAATGCAACAAGACGTTCCTCACGGTCACCGGGTATGCTAAGGCAGAGGTCGTCGGCCGGCTGGTGTATGACCTGTATCATCCCGATTGCCTGGAGCAGGCGCGACAGTCGTTTCGACTGTTTATGACCATGGGACGGACCGACGATCTGGAGCTGCTGCTGCTGCGGGCCGACGGCGAGGTAGTGCATGTCAGCATGAATGTCTCGGCCGTCCGCAACGCCGACGGAAAACTGCTCTACAGCCGAGCGGTGCTGCGCGATATCACCGCCAAGAAACAGGCCGAGGCGCGGATCCGGGACCAGGAGATCAAGCTGGCTCATGTGTCGCGGTTGAGCATGATGGGGGAGATGGCGACCGGTCTGGCGCATGAAATCAATCAGCCCCTGGCCGCCATCGCGGCCTACGCCGAAGGGGCAGCCTTGCGGATGCGACGCGGGAAGCTGGACCCCCAACGACTGGCGCAGATCGTCGACCGGATTTCCGCCGACGCCCACCGGGCCGGCGAGGTCATTCGCCGGCTGCGGAAATTCGTCCGCAAACGCGAGCCGGATCGGACGGAGATCGACCTGAACGAGCTGATCGTGGACGTGATCCAGTTCGTCGCGGCCGATGTCCGTCACCGGAGAGTCAAGATCGACTTCGACGCGGCCGAAAATCTGCCTCGGGTCCAGGCCGACCCTGTGGAAATCCAGCAGGTGCTGCTGAACCTGATTCGGAACGGCTGCGACGCCATGCAACAGACCGCACCCCGAGATCGGCGGCTGCTGGTCCGCACGCGGGGCGGCGAAGAGGAAGCGGTGGACGTGGAGGTCGCTGATCGAGGACAAGGGTTGTCCGAGAGCATGGAAGATCAGGTGTTCGAGGCCTTCTTTTCGTCCAAAGACGACGGCCTGGGGATGGGGCTGGCGATCAGCCGTTCGATTATCGAGTCGCACGGCGGCCGGATTTGGGTGACCCCCAACCTGGACGGAGGGGTCACTTTTCATTTCTCCCTGCCGGTGGCGGAAGGAGCATTGATCGATGAATAGCACAGCGACCGTCTTTGTGATCGACGATGACCAGAGCCTCCGCGAAGCGCTGGAATGGCTGCTGGAATCGGTCGACCTCCGCGTGGAAACTTTTTCTTCCGGCAGCGAGTTTCTGGACGCTTACGATCCCGACCGGCCCGGCTGCCTCGTCCTGGATATTCGCATGCCGGGAATGAGCGGGTTAGAGCTGCAGAGCCAGCTGAATCAGAAAGGATCCTTCCTGCCCATCATCGTGATCACCGGCCACGGCGATGTGCCCACCTGTGTCCGTGCGTTCGAAGGAGGAGCGTTCGCCTTTCTGGAAAAACCGGTCAACCACCAACAATTGCTGGATCAGATTCAGCGGGCCATTGAACACGACCAGCAGCAGCGGCAGGCAGAAAGCGTCCATCCCCAGCTGGCCGGCAAACTGGATGCGCTCACCCCCCGCGAACACGAAGTCATGGACCTGCTGGCCGCCGGCAAGACCATGAAGCAGATCGCTCACCAGCTGGACATCAGCGTCCAGACCTGCTCGAAACACCGAGCACGGGTGTTGGAAAAACTGGGGGTCGCAACCGATGTCGAACTGGTCCGGTTGCTGCTGACCGCCACCAGCTCCTGAGTGATCGCCGAGCAAAAATTGCGGGCCCCCCGCGGAGACCGGGACCCGTGACGGGCCCCGTCACTCGGCAACTTATGACGCCAGTTCAGCGGGGCGGCAGAGCGGCCCGGGGGACAAGAGGGGCAGCTTCTTCCGCGACGGGGGTATCCAACACCGGGCCGCTCCAAGCTTCGGACTCGTCGACCAGCAACTCCTGCCGGACCACGCCCATTCGCCGGGGCGCCTCGATCCCAATGCTGACTCGGTTCCCTTTGACCGACAACACGGTCACCACGATCTCGGAACCAATCACGATTTTCTGGTTGACCTTTCTCGACAACACTAACATGGCATCGCCTCCCTTGCGCTACGAGGATCCTACCGCTAAACTTTAGAGGTTGTCGTCCCAGACCACACCTGCAAAAAACTTGCGGCTTATGTGAAAAAATCGCATGCCCCGGGTGGCCCCGCAGGCGGCGACGGGGCGTTTGGGGGTGGAAATCGAGCGGCGGGGACCCACCCCGTGCCGCTCGGATGGACCGGACCTCCCCCCTAGGCATGGTCATCCTTCCGCAAGGCCCCGCCGGAGGAGGGCGGGGACGAGCGGCGAGGTGGTTCCCGCGGGGCGTTCCCGCCGGGAGGTGCTGGTGGACAGGTGGGGGAGGAGCAAGTCACGATGAGCGGTGGACTTTTAGATGCGGAGGCGTTGGCCGCGTATCAACGCGACGGGTACCTGCTGATCCGGCAGCTGTTTGACCGGACAGAAATCGACCTGCTGCGGCGGGCCGCCAAGGAAGATCGCGAGCTGGACCAGCACGCTTTCGGGCGGCAGGACGGCGCAGGAGGAAAGGTCCGGCTCTCGCTGTGGAATCACCCCGGCGATGATCTGTACGGGATGTTTGCCCGCGGCCGGCGGATCGTCGACCGGGTGGATCAGCTGCTGAGTGACGAGCCTTACCATTACCACTCGAAAATGATCATGAAGGAAGCCGTGACCGGCGGGGCCTGGGAATGGCACCAGGACTACGGTTACTGGTACGAAAACGGAGTGCTTTATCCGAATCTTTGCAGCGTTTACACCGCCGTGGATACGGCCACGCGAGAAAATGGTTGTCTGCAAGTCCTCAAAGGTTCGCACCTCTTGGGACGGATCACGCACGTCAAGCAGGGTGATCAGACCTGTGCCGATCCCCAGCGGGTGGCGGCGGTGGCCCAGCGGCTGGACTTGGTCTTTTGCGAAATGGATCCGGGAGATGTGCTGTTTTTCCACAGCAACCTGCTGCATCGCAGTGATCAGAACCGTTCGGAACACGACCGCTGGGCCCTGATTTGCTGCTACAACGCGCGGCACAACAGCCCTTGCCAACCCGGCCCCCACCCCGCCTACACGCCGCTGGACATCGTGGACGACGAAGCGATCCAGCGGGTGGGGATCAAACGGTTTGCGGACGCCGCCGGCAGCCGGTCGTTTTTAGCGGCTGAGCATGCGGCGACCAGCGACAGGATTGTGGGGCAGGAGCCGTCGTCAGACGCGTGACGGGCGGCAGTTGCGGGGAGGGAGAGATGTCCCCAGGCAAGCGAAAATCGCGTTGGCGAATCGCCGCCATCAACTTCGCTCATCTCCATATGGGCGACAACCTGCGAATGGCGCTGCAGCACCCGGACTGCGAGGTGGTGGGGATTGCCGATGCATCGCCCGCCTTGCTGCAACCGTCCATCGACAAGTTCTCGATCCCGGCGGACCGGGTTTTTGGCGATTACCGGGAATGTCTCGAGCAAACGCAGCCCGATCTGGTGCTGCTCTGCCCCCCCACCGCCGAACACGGCGTGTGGACCGAGCGGGTGGCGGCTTACGACGTTCACATCATCATCGAAAAGCCGTTTGCCGCATCCCTGGCAGAAGCCGATGCAATGCTGGCCGCCGTGGCGCCCACCGGCAAGCTGCTGGCCATCAACTGGCCCTTGGTGTGGGTCGCGTCGCATCAGACGACCAAGCGTTTGATTGATGAGGGCCACATCGGACGGGTGCGGGAGGTGCATTACTACGACGGCAACCGAGGACCGTTGTGGCACACGGCGGACAAGGTCGCCAAGACGGCCGAGCAGGTCGAGACAGAAAAGCCCCACAGCTGGTTTTATCGCCGCGCCCAAGGTGGCGGTTCGCTTTTGGATTACCTTGGATACGGCGTCACGCTGGGGACCTGGTTCCTGAGGGGCGAGCGGCCGCTGGAGGTGACCACCAGCGTGGATCAGCCCGCAGGGCTGGAGGTGGACGAGCACAGTATTACGGTAGCGCGCTACGCCAGCGGGCTCTCGAAATTCGAAACCCGCTGGGGCACCTTCACCGATCCCTGGGTCCACCAGCCTCAGCCGCGTTGCGGCTTTGTCGTGGTGGGCGACGAAGGCACGATCAGCAGCTATGACTACCAGCCGGTGGTGCATGTGCAATCCCGGGCCTGTCCCGAGGGGCGGGACCTGCCCTGCCCGGCCCTGCAACCACCGCTGGAAAATCCAATCCAGTACGTGATCGATTGCCTGGCAAACGGCCGTCCCGTGGAGGGCCCCTTGTCGCCGGCCATCAGCCGCATCGGTCAAGAAATCACCGACGCCGCCGTGCAGAGCGCCCGGGAAAAGCGGACCGTGGCCCTGCCCGCTTGCCTCACCCCTGGCCGTTCCCGCTTGCACGTCCACGATGAACAGTCCCGAGCAAAAACCTGATGATCGGGAGGAGGCCCAGCGGGCAAGCGAGCCTGGCTGGGAAGCCTGTCCCTTTTGCGGCGGGCCGCTGTTGCTGGTCCATTGCGAACTACGATGTCTCCACTGCCACGCACTGATCGAGGGTTGCTGTGAAGGGGATCGCTACCGGCCCCGCGACGACGCCGACCCAGAGGGATGAACCGGCTGCGGCTGTGCGAAATGGAGCGCGCCTGGGTCTGGCCCCGCACAGCCGGCCGCGGCCCCCACCCCCCCCAAACCTCCCGTTTCGCTCGATTTCGAAATCGCATCCGGTGGCACGCCACGTGCACCAGGATCGCCCATACGGTTGGCGGCGCCCCAGCGATCCGGCTTTCCCAGGCCGACGCCGGCAGGCATGCCGTCCATCCCTCATGGGGTTCGGGACCGTGGCCCCAGCTATACCATCGGCGACCCTTGGTTTTCGTCCGCCTCCTGATCGAATTGCCTTCCGGGAAAAGCTGAGCCCATGCCGGTACCAAAAGAAGTTGTCGAGGCGGCGTACCAAAGGCATGCCAGGAATTATGATCTGGCAGTGAAGCTCTATCAGCTTATCGGCTTGCGCATCGAGCAATATCGGGCGCGGGCTATCGAAGGCTTGCATCTGCTTCCCGGAGATTGTGCGCTCGACCTGGGTTGCGGTACCGGCTTGAGTTTCCCGTTGCTTATAGAGCGGATTGGGCCTGAGGGCCAACTGATTGGGGTTGATTTGAGCACTGAAATGTTGGCGATTGCGCGGAAGCGGGTTGAGGCCGCAGGCTGGAGCAACGTGCAATTGGTCGAGGCGGACATTGCCGCCTATGACTTTCCGGCGAACGTGCGGGGGGTGCTGTCGTCAGGTGTTTTCGGATACCTGAAAAATACGGAGCACGTATTCGAGAAGATGCAACATGCCCTGAGCCCGGGAGGACGACTGGTCATCGTCGATGGCAAGCGGCCCGAGAGGTGGCCTGGCTGGTTGTTCCAACTTTTTGTGCGGGCATCAAGTCCATTTGGCCTGACCGAAGACTACTTCGACGCGCCCACGTGGGACCTGGTGCAGCGTTTCTTTCACCATGCAGTCCGGGAAGAGCTGTATGGCGGGCTTCTGTTCATCGCCTCTGGCATAGCGCCTTCGCGGCCCGGCTGAAGATCATGCAACGTCTCCCCAGGGAGCCGTGATGCCCATTCACGGCTCTTTCCGGGCAGGGATCTGACGGCGGCCTTGCCACCTTGCCCTTCGACCGGCGGGGCCTGCAATCTGCGGTCATTTCCCTCCATCCCGCCTTCACCGCCAAGGGGATCCTGCGGTTAGGGCGCGGCACCGCGCGAGAATCGATTGCTACGGATTTTTCCCACATCTATAATATGGCGGTCCGCCAGCTCAACCAGGACGGTGCCCCCACGACACCCCTTCCTTGGAAAAGTAAGGCAGGGCGCCTGCCACCGGCAAGATGCTGACGACGGCGAAATGTTGGGGTCAAGAGACATCGACTTGCGGTTGCACCTGCCAAGAGCAGCCCATTTCAAAACTTGACGCGCATCGGCCTGCAGGGAAACAAGCGCGGGGACGGCGATGACGAATCTCGTCGACTTTGCCAAGCAGATCAAAGCGCAACTGGCAGGAACGCGGCGCGAGCCTCACTGGCAACCGGGCGAGGCCGAGCGCTATATGGGGGACGTGAACGTGCGTCGTGCACGCTTCGACGCAATCGTCGCTCGGCTGAATGACACCTTGATTCAGCCGCGTCTCGAAACACTCGCCATGGACTTCACCAATGCGGTCCTGGTGAGCAATCTTCCTGCAGGTCACTGTGCATGCTGGTTCGGCTATTGCGAGCGGTTTCCGGCCAGCACAAAAGTCGCTTTTGCCGTCGAACACGACATTCGCTTTCAGAAAGTCGCGATCTGCTACGACGCATCCATGATGCCGCTGTTCATTAAATTCAACGAGCACGACCGGTTGACGATGGCCCTGGACCAAGTCAACGAGGACCGTGTCGCCGGTTGGGTCGAAGAACGGCTGTTGGAATTCCTGGATGCTTACCTTCGGATTGACCGTGGTGGCGCAGAATTCGAGGACGAAGCCGCCACGGATCCCGTCTGCGGCATGCGGATCAGCCGGTCATCGGCAGCAGCCAGCGAAGGGTACCGCGGGCATCCCTATTACTTCTGCTCTGCCGATTGCCGAGAGAAGTTTGCCCGCGAGCCCACCATGTATGTCGAGGTGAAAACCATGTAGCCGCCCAGGGGGAGGCCGGGATGTCCGAGCGTGAAAGCCGTGCCTGTCAGGGTGTGTCCGGCGACGATGACGACACACCTCGACAACAACAGATGCGCCTCAAGCTGGGTGTGATGGGCAGTGCGGGCCAGGACGTGCCGGCCAGACACCTGCAGAAGGCCCTGCTGTTGGGAGAGGCCATTGCGGATGCCGATTGCATTGTCATCACCGGTGCTTGTCCCGGCATGCCGCTGGCCGCAGCTCGCGGAGCCAAAAACGGTGGCGGTACGGTGATTGGGATCTCGCCTGCTCTGAGTCTTGACGAGCACGCGTTTCAATACGAATCGCCCACGCTGGCTCATGACGTATTGATCTTCACCGGTAGCGGTTTGATGGGCCGCGAAGTCGTCAACATCCGCAGTAGCGATATCGTGGTGATTGTCGGCGGCAGCAGCGGCACGCTCGGCGAGCTGGCGATTGCCTACGATGAAGGGAAATTGATCGGGGTGCTGACCGGCACGGGCGGCATCAGCGATATGGTTCACGACATCTTGGCGACGTGCGATAAGGATACTGGGGCCCGCGTCATTTACGACGACGATCCCCGTGTCCTGGTCGAGCAGTTGTTGGAGGCTTACCGCACCGAGCATTTTCGCAGACCATCCGTGTTTTGCCGCGGGCCCACCGACGCAACGTCATCTCCTGTCGAAGGTAGCCAGCAGGACCCTGTGTGTGGCATGTGGGTTGCCCCACGCACGGCGGCGGCCCGTCGCACGAGAGATGAGAACCGTTACGTATTCTGCTCACTCGAGTGTGCCGAACGCTTTGATGTTGACCCACGACAATTCCTAACCCAGTGAATCCCATGGCCCGCGACGCAGCGCGATCCACGAAGAAGACGCCTGCCACACGTGGTCCGACAACGGTCACGCTGCCACCGAAAAGGACGAAGGAAGCTGAGTTCCAGCAACCGCGACCCTTTTCGCTCGCCGGGTGCTGCGAGACCATTCGCGAAGCAGCGGACGACCAATGGGCCGCGGCCGGTTGTCCCGGCACAGAAGGTCGCAAAGATCGCGAAGGAGAAAGACCAAGCCGGCCGCGGGTGGCAAGCCCGGCCGCCTAGCCGCTAAATCCTAGCCCCTCCCTCCCATTTGTTACGAATTTTCCGCCGCCAGACACCGGCTGGCAGTGGTGAGTGGTGAGTTGGATCATGCATCCCGCAACCCGCATCCCGCATCCCGCATCCCGCATCCCGAATCCCGCATAGCTGGCATCCCTTCGGGATGCATTT
>CAYFZZ010000242.1:0-4200 GCA_964347545.1 uncultured Planctomycetaceae bacterium
TGTCGAAATCCGAAACAAATTCAAAGCACAAATTTCAGAAACCTCGGCCGGCTCATGGTTTCTCTCTGCGACCTCTGCGACCTCCTGTTCAGATTTGTGTTTCACGCCACAACGCCCAGGCACCAAAGAAACCTCAAGACGGGCTCGGCGTGTGCCTGACCCCCTGGCGATCTGGCATCCCTCCGGGATGCGGGTTACGGGTTGCGGGTTACGAGTTGCCGGATGCGGGATCCGAGATGCGGGATTTAACCACCACTCCCGGCGGGCCGGGACGCACCACTCACCACTCACCACTCAGACAGCAGCGGTGACTCAGCATGCTAGCTCTGCCAGCGGGCAGCCCGCCAGGCCGCTTGGCCCGCCGCTCGAGGACCCCCTGGCGACGGCCTCTGCAACCGTGCCTGCCGCCCGACGCTTCCTCCCAGCTTGCCTGGTCTACTTCAGCAACCCAGGTGGAATTTCTGTTCTCAAGAACGCAAGACGGAACGGACGATGAAAAAATGGGCCGTAGTTTTTATGAGGAGAGTAGCGATGCTAGCGTCAAAGCCTTTTCCGATCGTAATAGCTTTATCCGCAGTTGTGACCTTGGCCAGTTCGGCCGTCGCACAGAACAACGTGCGTTATTTCGAAAAGGATGGCATGACGTATCGCGAATCCCGATCGGTGGTCAAGCGCCCGGTGGTGCAGACTGAGCTTCAGCCTCGGGAGCGGGTAACTTATCGCGAGCAGGTATCGACGTCTTACGAACCGCGTGCTCGGACGATTTACACACCGGTCACAACCTATCAGTGGCAGGCGCGGTGGCAGGACGTGCTGAATCCTTTCAAGCCGGCGACGATGGCTTACCAGCTGGTGCCGCAGACGCACTGGCAGGCGCATGTCGAGCAGGTGGAGACCCCGGTGACGCGGCGCGAGCTGGTACCGCAGCGGGAGGTGGTGGACGTGCCGGTCACCACGCGTCGCTATGTGGACGAAGAGATCATTCGCCGCACGGTGGTGAACCCGCGCGGCAGCACCTCGGTCGCTCGGCGCGAAAACATCGGCGGCGTCACTCGTTTGGAAAACGATCCCCCGCGGGAGGGGACCAACTGGCGCCCCGCCGACAACTAAACGAAACCCAGCTCGGCAAAATAACCCTCTGCGAATCTGCTCAGCAGGGGTCTCGCTGATCTTTTCCTCACGGCCCCCAGTCCGCGGGCAGCCAAGGCCATCTCACGGACAACGTCTCGGCTGATCTTTGTCCCCGTGCCCCGGACTTGGGCGGGCACCGTCAGGAGGACTTCGCCCGTTTGCGTGACTTTTGGGTCGTGGTGGTGGCCCAGTCTTTGGTGAGCGATTCGAAGACGTCGGGCGATTCGTAGCGGACAACTTCTTTGCCTTCGGGAATGGGGCCGACCAGCCCGCGAAAGACCGGCATCCCCCGCAAGTCCAGGTCCGTGCTGCAGTCATCGACCCCGATCTGGGTATGCATTTTCATGATGGTTTCCGGTGCGTCGAAATCGCGTGTCTTGATTTCTCCGTCGGCACCCCGCGTAACAATGCGAAAAACGGTCTTCTTGGCCATGGTGATGAACCTCTGCTGAGGGGCTTAGTTGTCGGTAATGACTTTGCAGGTTCTTATCGACCGCGGGCGGGCGGGGGACGCATGGAAAGCGTGTGGGCCTACACATGGCAAACGAGCCCTAGAACTGCCAGATCAGTCGCCGTTGGTCCTCACCGCGCTCAGGCCAACATCTGCGGTTCTAGTTGCGACGATTGTAGGAGAGCGGGGCGGTGTGGAGGGCCAAGCGGGCAAGCCGTAGGGGGCTTACCAGTTGCAACAGTCTTGCCTGCTGCAGAGCCGAGTAGTACATTCAGCGGTAGGACAGCGGGCACCTCGCGGCCGCTGGTCAGGGCGGGGTTTAGGCCCCACGGGGACGCGCACCTGGCCCCCGCCTGCCGGGCCAGCCCTCTGCGGCGGATCCCCCGTCCTGTCCCGTCCACGGGAGGGTACGCGAATTGGCTAGCAGCCTGACTCGAAATCAGGTGCCCCGCAAGGGGTTGGGGGTTCGAGTCCCCTGCCCTCCGCTTTCTGGATTAACGCAAGATGATCGTCTTGCGGCCCGAACTGGATCATGTTGATGACCACGGCCTCGGAAGTACTGCACGCCGCCAGCGGATTGAGGACAGCGGGAACCACGGACTTTCGAGCTCCACCGACTTTTGGGCCCCCTGTTGCCTTTCGCTTTTTTCCCCCTTCGTGTTCTTCGTGTCCTTCGTGGTCCTTCCCAGCCTCCCCTGCAGGAAGGCGGGGACAACGACCAAGTTCATGCGGCGGGGGCGTGGGACCAGGATTTCCATTCCGACGTGACCGCCCGCTCGTGTTTAACGCCGGGTTCGATCATTTGCGTCTCACAGAGGAACGGAGACACAGAGAGACATTCACCGTTTGCCGTTCATGGTCCGAGTGATGCCATCCTTTATCCGTGATTGCCGTCCCTATCTCATTCTCTTGCATACTCGTGTCTTTATGACTTGGTAAGAAATCGCTCTGATGATCGAGCTGACTTTTGAGCCCGTTGTCTTGTGTAAAACATCGCAGCCGCTGGCCGCAAGCGAACTTAGGACGGGGACGGCTGCCCGTCATGCGGGGGACGGGCAAGAGTGCCCGTCCTACCAGCGTCCGCGCTGGGGGGGAGCCTGGAACAGGAAAGTGCGGCTGGGGCCGTGGCTGACCGACAAGGCCCCAGCGATAGCGTGAATTGCAGGGTTTCCCCGATCAGGTTTCCCCCTGGGGAATTCTTCCGGATCCTCTAGGCTTCTGAGCGTGCCCGTGCAGGCGTGGAATTTTCTGCGACAGATCGCTCGACAATGGGCGGCTCATCACAACACGCGGTCCGCGGCGGCGATCGCGTTTTACGCCATCTTTACGCTGGCCCCCACCCTGGTCCTGGCCACCGCGGTGGTCAGCCGGTTTGTCAGCCGGGAGGACGCCAGGCAATTCATCGAGGATCGCCTCGCTCAAAGGATGGGTCCGGCCGGAGCGGAAGTGGCCCAGGACGTGCTGGCCAATGTCTCGTTCGTGGCGGACGGTTCGTGGACAACCATTTTCTCGGCCCTGCTGCTGTGGTACGCCGCCTCGGCCATGTTCTACCAGATGCGGGCGGCGCTGGATCAGATCTTCCCCTACCCGCGCCAAGCGACCCCCCACCCGGCCCTGATCGCGGCGCTGATTGGCCGCCTGCTGGCCGCCCTGTTCGTGCTGGGCACCTGCGGACTGCTGGTCGCGATCCTGATCATCAATCTGGTCCTGCACGCCCTGGACCACTGGCTGGCCACGACCACGGGCTTGGGGGGAACCCGCTGGCAGCTGACGGGAGGCTTAACTTCCCTGGCGGCGACCTTTATCATCTTTGGGGCCTTGCTGAAATGGTTGCCGACCCGGCGACCGCCCTGGCGGCACGTATGGCCGGCTGCGGCCGTGGCCGTGCTGTTGTATGAAAGCGGCAAGTGGCTGATCGGGTTGTACATCGCGCACAGTGTGGTTGCCTCGGCCTACGGTCCCAGCAGCTCGATCGTGGCCATCGTGCTGTGGATCTATTTTTCGACACAAATCTTGCTGGTCGCCGCCGAAATCTGCCACTGGTCGCTGCAGCGGGAGAAAGCGGCGGTGGAAAATCGTAGAGTTTCCGAAACAACTTGAGCACTCCTTGGGGAAGTCGCACCCTGCCGGGCAGATCCGTAGCGCCTGGCTGACGTCGCGGATTCTTTCCAGCACGATCCTTTCCCCCACGGCGACGCGATGACCCACTATTACTTCTTTACCGCGCTGCTCTTCGTACTAGATGTAGTGATCCGCATCGGCCTTTCGGTGCGGGTCATCATGCGCCGCCGCCCGGTGGGAGTTTCCCTGGCCTGGTTGATGGTGATCCTCATCTTTCCCTTCCTGGGGGCCTTGGTCTACCTGATGTTCGGCGAGTTGCGGTTGGGCAGCCGGAGGGCCCGGCGGGCGGAGATGATTCACGAACCGTACGAGGCGTGGTTGGCGGATCTGCGGGGGCGGATCGGCGATACGAGGTCCGCCCTGGACCACCACTGCCAGCCGCTGGCGCAGCTGACCGAGTCGGCGGTCGGCATTCCGGTTTTTCCCAGCAGCGAACTGACCCTGCTGGACGACTGGCAGGAGGTATTTCGAGCGCTGGTTGCCGACATCGATGCGGC
>CAYFZZ010000243.1:0-15275 GCA_964347545.1 uncultured Planctomycetaceae bacterium
GTGGCCAAACCCCAGCCGCTTGCCAATCAACAGGGCGCAGATCAAGGCCGACACGCCGGAACTGATGTGGACCACCGTGCCGCCGGCGAAGTCGAGCGCCCCGCCGGCCCAGCCGTTACCCTCTTCGCCGGTGGGCACAAACGCCAGGATGCCCTCGCCCCACACCCAGTGGCACAGCGGGCAATAGACCAGCGTCCCCCACAGGATCATAAATACCGTCATCGTGCTGAACTTCATCCGTTCGGCGAACGCCCCGCAGATCAAGGCGGGCGTGATGATGAAGAACATCCCCTGGAACAGCATGTGGGTCAGCCGGGGAATTCGGTAATTCTCTTCATCGTCCCACATCGGTGTGACCGGTCCGTCGGCACCTTCCGGCCACGTTCGCTGGACGTCGTTCATGAAGAGAAACTCGCCGTTGCCGATCCATTTGCCGTCGCCGCCGAATGCCAGCGAGTAGCCGTACAGACCCCAGAGGACTGTCATCAGCCCCATCAGAAAGAAGCACTGCATCATCACGCCCAGGACGTTCTTCTTGCGGACCAGGCCGCTGTAGAAAAATGCCAGGCCCGGGGCGGTCATGAACAGGACCAGGGCACAGCAGGTCAACATCCAGGCGTTATTGCCCGCCAGGGCGGCCGCATCCGCGGCGGCCTGGACCGACTCCAGCGTCAGCCCCGCCTCCTCCGCGGGCTCGTCCACGACTTCCTCCACGGCCACTTCCGTGGTCACCTCACCGCCAGCCCCTTCCTCGGCCGGCTGGGCCATGGCCGGTCCTCTGCACCAGAGCAGCAACACGGCCACAACAGACATCACTAAGGTCAACGTGCGCAATTTCATTGGTAACCCCCCGCGTAAGACGCGAATGAACCCGGATAGAAATACAGAAAGAAAGCGGCGTCTGGGTCCGCTGCTGCCCGCCTGAAGATGCAACTGGCGATCCATCGTGGATCCTGCCGGTCGACGGGGAGCCGACCGTGCCTGTGCAAGACCGCGATACTGGCTAACAGGCTAACGGGCCCGGTGGCGGTCGTAAAGGAGCGCCCGGGGATTTTTTTGGAAAAAAATGAGCAGCCCCGACCGGGCCTTCCGGCGGGCCCTTGGGGCAGCGGCTGCCCCCGCTCACCTTCAGGGCCGCCAGGGGACATCGCCGTGGCCCGAGCTGGCATTGGCCGCTCGGGCCAGCACGAACAGCAGGTCCGCCAGGCGGTTGAGATAGACGACCAGGAGTCCTATTTCCGGCGGGTCCGCTTCGCTGCGGGCCAGCTGGATCACCCGCCGCTCGGCCCGCCGGCAGACCGTCCGCGCCAGGTGCAGCTGAGCGGCCAGGGGGCTGCCGGCGGGGAGGATGAACTGACTGAGCGGCTCCAGCTGGCGGTCCCAGTGGTCGATGTCGGCCTCCAGGGCGGCGATGTGGGACGGGGCCAGCTGGGGCCCAGGCGGGGAGGTCGCGGTGGAGGGGGTCGCCAGCTGGGCCCCCATCGCAAACAACTCGTGCTGGACCCGCTCCAGCAGCCCGCTCAGCGGGCCCGGATCGACCGCCGGATCGCCGGTGGCCCGGGCCAGGCCCAGCACGGCGTTCAGCTCGTCGACCGTCCCGTAAGCCTCGATCCGGGGGTCGTCTTTCCAGGTCCGGCTGCCGCCGATCAGCCCGGTCCGCCCGTCATCACCCGTCTTGGTATAAATTTTGGCCATCTGTCAGTGTCGCGGTCGCCGTGGCTGCTTCGCCAGCCGCTCCCGGCTGCCCTATAATACCCGCGGGCTGCCCGAAATTCCTTGATTTTGCGGGCCAGCCTGGCGGATCCGGTATCTTTGTGGTGACGGGTCTGCCCACCAGCGGTCAACGTTGTTCGCCGAAAATGAGTCATCCGCCGCGGGCCCATGGCATGGGGTCCGACAGGGTACCATACACGACCACCTTCCGGGAACCAAGCGACGGGCGGCCTGCCCTGGGCCGTGACACCCTTGCTCAAATTCGCCACCAGCCCGATCCGTGATCTTTGCCTGGACCTGCTCTGGTGCGGCCTCTGGTGCGGCACGTTCTGCTGCGGTCTCGCGGCCGGGTCGGCGGCGGGGGAGGAGGACGAGGCGAGTATCGAAGGCCGCTGGCTGAGCAGCCTCCGGCAGGTCACCTCCGATTTTGTCAAAGCGGGAGAGGGTTATTTTTCGCCCGATGGCCAGACGATTGTGTTCCAGGCGGTGCCGCAGGGATATCCTTTCTACCAGATTTTCACCCAGCCGCTGGACGGGACCGCTCCCCCCAGGCGGCTCAGCACCGGTCGGGGACGCACGACCTGTGCCTACTTTCATCCCGAGGGGCGGCAGGTGATCTTCGCCTCCGGGCATCTCGATCCCCAGCTGGCCGCCACGGAAGGGGCCGCTCGACGGGAAGCCGACGAGGACCGCCGCCATGGCCGCCGCCGCCGTTACCAGTGGGTATTCGATCCGCACATGGAGATTTTTCGCTCGGACCTCGCGGGCGGCGATCTGGTCCGGCTGACCGATTCGCCCGGTTACGACGCCGAGTGCGCCTTTTCCCCCGATGGACGGCAGATTGTGTTTTGCAGCGATCGCGACGGGGACCCGGATCTGTACATCATGCAGGCGGATGGCAGCGGCGTGCGGCAGTTGACCAACCAGCCCGGCTATGACGGGGGCCCTTTTTTCTCACCCGACGGGAACTGGATCGTGTTTCGCACCGATCGCCAGCGAAAAGACCACCTGCAGATCCACGTGATCCGGGCCGACGGCCAGCACGAAGTGGCGCTGACCGATAACCTGGGCGTCAATTGGGCCCCGTACTGGCACCCCCGGCAACCGTACATCATCTGGTGCGGGGCAGATCACCGTGACCCCAAGGCGCGGCCGAATTACGATCTGTGGCTGATGCAGTACCACCTCCAGGACGGACAGCTGGTGAAGGGCCCCGTCTGGCGGATCACCGATCATCCGGCGGCGGATGTGTTGCCGGTGTTTTCCCCCGACGGAAGCCAGCTGATGTGGACCAGCAACCGCACGGCGGACGGGACCAGCCAGTTGTGGATCGCCGACTTCGTCCTGCCCGCATCGTAGGGATTGCACCGCACACGTAAACGTTGAAATGGTCAGGACCGCCACCATGGGCACGCCCCAGCCGAAAGCGACGTTTCCCTACCAGCCGGGCCAGATGACCGAGGTGCTAGAATTTCTGAAGCGGACCCGCAGCGAGTTGAGCCAGTTGCGGATGGTCCGCGTCTGGCAGGACCGGCTGCAGGTGTTTGACGTGAACCAGGATTTCTTCGAAATTCAGGGGCTGGGTTACGCGGACACGGACGTGGTGGCCCCCCTGGATGTGCTGGGGGCGGCGTACAAGCGGGAGCAGATCCACGACCCGGTCCAGCAGGAGTACAAGGAGTTCAAGACGGGACGCCGCTATCCCTGGGCCGCCGACCGGGTCATGTGACCCCCGCCGGCCCCGGGCGGGCATGTTAGAATGGGATTACGCATCGCAGGAATCGACTTTGACGAGGACCGACCGATGAAACACTTGTGGCTGATGTTCGCCATCCTGGGGGGGATCTGCTTAAGCAGCAGGGGGCTGCCCGCGGCACCGCCTCCCGCGAACCAGAAGCTGTCCGAGGAAAAGAAAACAGAGAAGAAAACAGAAAAGAAATCAGGGAAGAAAACAGAAAAGAAAACAGAGGCAAAGAAAAAAGCGCAGAAGAAAAAGGAGAAAACCGAGCAACCCAAGGGCGCCTCCTCCGCAGACGCCGAGTCGTCCGCGGAAAAGCCAGCAGAAGAAAAGGCTGCCTCGGCGGCGGAGGCCAACGGCAAGGAGGAAGATAAGGAGCAGAAGAAGGACGAACCGGAGACGTTGACCGTCGAAAAGAAACCGCTCAAGATCGAAGTCAAGCTGGACGGCGTCTTCGAGGCCGCTCAGACTCGCGAAATCGCGGTCGCCACCGACGAATGGAACCAGCTGATCGTGGAATGGGCCATCGGTCACGGTGAGGAAGTGAAGAAGGGGGCCCCCTTGTTGCGGTTCGAGACCCGCAAAATCGATCTGGCTCTGGCCGATCTGGAAGCGGACGTGGAGTCGACCAAGTTGTCCGTCCAGCAGAGGGAAGCGGCCCTGGAATCGCTGGAGAAGTCTGTCCCCGAGTCGCTCGCCTCCGCGCGGCGAGCGGCCCAAGAGGCCAGCGAGAACCTGGCACGTTTCCAGGAAACGGATAAGGCCGAAATGATCGAGGATGTCGCTCAGAATCTGCAGCAGACTCAGCGGGCATTGGCTTACCAGCAGGAAGAGCTGAAACAGCTGGAGAAGATGTACCAGGCGGATGACCTGACCGAAGAGACCGAAGAGATCGTCCTGCTGCGAGCTCGTCACCGCGTGGAAGCCTACCAGTACCGGCTGGAAAAAGTGGAGAAGGGGAAAGAGCGCTTTGACGAGGTGATTCTGCCGCGGTACGAGGCGAACCTGCAGCAGGCCGCGACCCAAACCCAGCTGGCGTTGGAAAAAGCCGAGGATACGTTGCCGGCGACGTTGAGCGAGACGCGGTTGTCCCTGGAAAAACTGGAGACCGACCTGCGGCGGAAGGAGGAAAAGCTGGCACGGCTGCGTCGCGACCGGGACGAATTTACGGTTGTCGCGCCGGCTGACGGTATCGTCTATTACGGGCAAGCGGTCCGCGGCAAGTGGCCGAATGCCACGGCGGTGGCGAAGATGTTGAGCTTTAAGTCCGCGGTCAAACCACAACAGGTCCTGCTGACTATCGTGAAAAAAAATCCCCTCCTGGTGCGAGCGACGATCGACGAAAAAAAATTGCATCAGGTGAAGAAGGGTGATCAAGCGGCGATTTATCCGGCGGCCTATCCTCAGCGGAGGCTGAGAGGAAAGGTTGATCGGATGGCAGCCATTCCGATCGCACCGGGGCAGTTTGAGGCCGAGCTGAGTGTGAAGGATACGGCCGGGATCCGCGCCGGCATGGCCTGTAAGGTGGAGATTGTGGTGGCGAAACGGGCCGAAGCGATCCTGGTCCCCAGCTCGGCCGTCCAACTGGACGACGATGGCAGGCAGGGTCAAGTCTACCTGGTCAAGAAGGATGGCCAGCGCCAGCAGAAACGGGTCCGCGTCGGTCACAGCCAGGACGACCAGCTGGAAATTGTCAGCGGTCTGCGGGATGGCGACCAGATATTGAAAGAGAACCCGGACAAGTAAGGTCCAAGCGACGGACGTTTTGCCGCCCAGGGCCTTCCCACCACGGGGGAGGTCCCCGCCGCTGGCCAGCGGCAGGGAACGGACGGCCGTGGGACCGAGCGGAAGATTTTATGCGTTGCCTTTCTCCCCTCTGCCTGTGGCTGGTCCTCCTGGTGGCTGTCGCCGCCCCGCCGCGGCTGTCTGCCGACCAGCCGCCCCCGTCCGGCGCCGAGGGTGTCAACCGGGCGTTTCCCGTGCCCCGCCCGGTGCCGGTAGATCCCCCCCGTCCGGCCGACCTGGAGGCCGCCGTGACCCGCGGCGTCGATTTTCTGCTCGAGATCCAACAGCCCAACGGCGCTTGGGGCAGCCCGCGGCGGACGAAAGGCTTGGATGTCTACGCCCCCGTCCCGGGAGCTCATCATGCCTTTCGCGCGGCGACCACGGCCCTATGCCTGATGGCCCTCATCGACAGCGGCGACCAGCGCGTGGAGGTGGGGAAGGCGATCGACCGCGGCCAGGCGTGGTGGTTAGAGCATGGAGGGAATGTACGCCGAGCGGACCAGGTGGCGCTGTACAACGTGTGGGCCCATCCGTACGGGATTCAAGCCCTGTTGCAGCTGGAGCGCCGAGCGGCGAGCGGAAAAGGGGCGTCGGCCGACAGCGTCCAGCAGATCCAGCAGGCGGTCGAGCAGCAGATTCAGTTGCTGGACCGGTACGAATCGGTCAACGGCGGATGGGGCTATTACGATATGGTGCATCATCTGCAAAAGCCCGCCACGATTCCGACCAGCTTTACGACCGCCACCTGCCTGGTCGCTCTGCTCCAGGCTCGCCAGGCCGGTTACCAGGTCCAGCAACGGACCATCGACCGGGCCGTGGCGGCGATCCAGCGGCAGCGGAAGCCTGACTACAGCTACCTCTACAGCGGCAGACACCGCTGGTATCCCATGTACGGCATCAACCGGCCGGCGGGCAGCCTGGGACGCAGCCAGGTCTGCAATCTGGCTCTGCGGATGGCCGGGGACAAGCAGGTGACCGATCAGGTGTTGATCGACTGGCTGGACCGGCTGTTCGCGCGGAATCTGTGGTTAGAGATGGGCCGCAAGCGGCCGATCCCGCACGAGTCCCACTTTGCCGTGGCCGGATATTTCTTCTACTACGGCCACTATTACGCGGCGTTGTGCATCGCTAAGTTGCCGGCCGATCGGCAGGGGGGGTATCAGGCCCAGATGGCAAACCTGCTGCTGAACCTGCAGGAAAAAGACGGGTCGTGGTGGGACTTTCCGCTGTACGATTACCACCAGCCCTACGGGACGGCCATGGCCCTGATGGCATTGGTCCGCTGCCGATAGGGGTCGCTGCGGTTACCTCCGGCTCATCGCCGCCACCGCTTGGCGGTTGACTTGGGTCGCCCCATCGAAGCCGCTGGCCGCCACCCAACGTAACACCGGCCCTTCTGAACGTCAGGCGGGGTGACGGGCAAGAGTGCCCGTCCTACAAGCAGGTGCGCAGAAAAGCTCTGCTGTTAGTAACAGGTTCGCCGATTGCAGGTGAGGGAAAGACATCGCGGTTTTAATTTCTCGCCAGACACGCCTCCGGTTCCCTCTCCCCCACCGTCCCGGCGTGCCGGGACGGTGGGGGAGAGGGTCAGGGTGAGGGGGCCCTCATTCCGGGGCCACCGGCGGCTAGCGCCTCGCCGCTCAGGGGAAAACGCGCTTGCCCCTCATCCCTAGCCCCTAACCCCTTACAAAAAGGACAGGCACAATCGGCCTCTGCGATCGATTGACGATGGTGGATTTGCGAAGTGGCTGCGGATTCAGATCCCGTCCAGCAGCCGCTGGACCTCTTCTTCCAGCTGCCCGCTCAGCTGGGCTGCCGCACCTTTCCCCTGCCGCCCGGCCGGTAAGGGGAGGGGTGGCCCGAAGGCGACGGTGGCCTGGCGGCGGCCGCGGATCGTGGCCGAATAGACCCCCAGGACATCCTCTTCGAATTTGTCCAGCGTCTCGGCCATCCGCTCGATGCTCGGTCGTTCACGGACGTAATCGCCCGGATAGCTGAACAGTTGCACCACCAGGAACAAGTCATCCAGATCGTGCTCGTACGTCTCCCGCTGGGCCGCCCCCGCGGGCAAGGGGGTCAGCTGCTCGAGGGCGTGCCGTCGCAGCTGTTTGACCCGTTCCGGGATCGTCCCCCCGCCGTCGGCCACCTCGTAACGCTGTTCGATTTGGGTCAGGATGTGGTGGGCCAGGGCGTCGGTCCGCTGGGGCAAGGGGCCGGTGCAGGTGTGTCCCAGGAATTCCAGTTCTTTTAGGGCCATGGCCCCTTCGGCAAACCGGTAGATCCGCTGGGGCAGGGGGAGGTCGGGCCGGGGTCGCCAGAAGATTTCCTGTTCCAGCCGATCCATCAAGGCGATCAGGTTGTCGGTCGGGTCGTCCAGGTAGCGGTATTTGATCCCGCAGGGGATGCAGACCACCGGCCGGTGGGCTCGGCGAGCGGCGGTCAGGGCGATGGCCGCGGCCCCTTCGCGAAAGGGCGTCACCCTTTCGTTGATGTGATACACCTCCCCCTCAGGGAAGATGACCAGGGGATACGGTGCCTGCTGGAGGATTTCGGTCGCCTGCCGGAAGGCCTTCAGGTCGCTCCCCTCCCGGTCGACGCTGAAACAACCGTGGCTTTGCAAGATCCACTGTCCCAGCCGCGTCCGTTGATGGAAGACCTGCCAGGCGGTCAGGAAGTAGCAGGGGCAGCCCAGCTGGTCGGCCGCGTGGTACATGACGTGGGCATCGGCGTGTCCGGAGTGATTGGGGGTCACCAGGATCCCTTGCCCCGCCGCTCGGGCCGCCCGCAGGTGGTCCAGCTGGCGGACCTCGACCTCGACCAACTGCTGCTCGCGGTGCTGCATCCGCTTGCGCAAGGGCCGCCACAGCCAGACCCAGAAGGGGTGCAGGTGGGGCGGCCACCAGCGGGGGGGTGTTTGCTGGGCGTAGCGATTCATGGCTGCATCCTAATCGAAGCGGCGGGGGTGGCCCAGGCGTGATAGCACGCGGGCCATCGTCGCCAGGCGGCCTTTTTTTAGGGCCAGCATCTCTCTTTTGCTCCCTTCGCAGAGGCTGTATGATCCCAGCCGCATGTCTGCATATCGAGTTGAACGTGATTCGATGGGCGAAGTGCAGGTGCCTGCCGAGGCATACTACGGCGCTCAGACCCAGCGAGCTGTCCAGAATTTCCCCATCTCGGGCCGCGCGCTGCCGCCGCCGCTAATCCACGCTCTGGGTCAGGTAAAATACGCGGCCGCCGTCGCCAACCGGGACCTGGGCAAGCTGACCGGCAGCGGCAAGCGGCCGTTGACCGACGCGGAGGTCGAGGCCTTGCTGGCCGCCTGCCGCGAAGTGGCCGAGGGCAAACTGGACGATCAGTTTCCTGTGGACGTCTATCAGACCGGTTCGGGCACTTCCAGCAACATGAACGCCAACGAGGTGATCAGCAATCGGGCCATCGAGCTGTCGGGCGGCGACCGGTTTGGGGCCGACAAGCCGATCCATCCCAACGACCATGTGAACATGGGGCAGAGCACCAATGACATGTTCCCCACGGCGATTCACGTGGCGGTGGCCACTCAGATCGGGTCGGGCTTGATTCCGGCCCTCCAGCGGCTCACCGACGTCCTGGCCCGGAAGGCCGCCCAGTGGGACCAGGTGATCAAGATTGGCCGGACCCACCTGGCCGATGCGACTCCCTTGCGGTTGGGGCAGGAGATCGGGGGGATGGCTCGGCAATTAGAGCTGTCGGTCGATCGAGCTCGCAAAGCGCTCGACTCCGTGGTCGAACTGCCGGCGGGTGGGACGGCGGTGGGCAGCGGCATCAATACTCACCCTCAGTTTGGCCAGCGGGTGGCGGCGGTGCTGGCCCAGCAGGCGGGGATTGCCTTTGTGGAGGCGGTGAACCACTTCGAAGCGAACGCTCAGCGAGACGGCCTGGTCGCATGCCATGGCGACCTCCGCGCGATTGCGGTGACCCTGATGAACGTGGCCAACAACATTCGCTGGTTGGGTTCGGGGCCGCGGTGCGGTTTTTACGAGCTGAAATTGCCCGACCTCCAGCCGGGAAGTTCGATCATGCCCGGCAAGGTCAATCCGGTGATGTGCGAGAGCCTGATGCAGGCAGCGGCCCGGGTGATGGGTAACGATCAGACGGTCGCGGTGTGTGGAGCGGCTGGGGGGCAGTTCCAGTTGAATATCATGATGCCGGTGATGGGCCAGACGGTGCTGGAGAGCGTGGAACTGCTGGCCCGCGGGACCGAGGCCTTTGTGGACTTCTGTGCGGAAGAGATGCAGGCCAACGTCGAGGCTTGTGCGGCGGCGGTGGAAAAGAGCCTCTCGATGGTCACCAGTCTGAACCCGTACCTGGGATACGAGAAAGCGGCCGCGCTGGCCAAGGAAGCTTTCCAGACGGGCAAGACGATTCGCGAGCTGTGCCTCGCTCAGCAAGTCCTCCCGGAGGACCAGCTGGCCGAAGCCCTGGACGCGATGCGGATGACCGAACCGCACGCCTAGTCGCACCATCGAAATGAGAAGGAGATCGGATCGATGCCGCGAGGTCTGACGATGCTTGGGTGCCTGCTGTTGGCCAGCGGCTGGCTGGGGCTAGCGGGGCTGCCGATGGCGGGGGCCGTTGCCGAGGATTTGCCGGCGGCCGGGTCGTCCCCCAGCCCGCAGGCGCTGATCCAATCGGCCCATCTCAAGTCCCAGACCGCTGGGGAGACCCGCGACTTTGCCGAGATTGTGTACCTCCTGGACCGGGCCCTCAGCAGCGATTCCCTCCTGCCGTCCCACCAGCAATACGCCCAACGCCTCAAGGGATGGGCCCATAATCGGTTGGGGGAACGGCTGGTGAAAGGTGGCCGCGACGCGGCCGCCCTGGGCCAGTTCGAACTGGCCGTCAAGCTGAACCCCGATCACTGGAAAGCTCGCCACAATCGGGGGGTCAGCTATGCGATTGCCGGCCAGCACAAACAGGCCCTGGCCGACTTCAAGGCCGTGATCCGCATCCGGCCCACCTTTGCCAATGGCTGGTTCAACCGGGCCGAAGTCTACCGAGAGCTGGGTAACCTGCAGGGGGCGATCACCGATTATTCAGAAGCCATTCGGCTGGCCCCGTCCGATGCCGCCTTTTACCACGCGCGGGCGACCGTCCTGAGCCAGACGGGGAAAATCAAAGAAGCGGCCAAAGACCTCGATCGGGCCCTGCGGATCAATCCCCGTTTTGTGGAGGCCTTCGTCGATCGGGGCGATGTGCGGGTACAGCTGGGCAGATACCAGGAAGCGGTCGACGACTATCGGGCTGCCCTCCATGGCGATCCCCGTTACGGCCCCGCCTATCGCAGCCTCGCCTGGCTGATGGCCACCTGTCCCGTGGAACGCTTCCGAGATACTCAGCGGGGTGTGGCCGCGGCCCGCAAGGCACTGGCCCTGCTGGGCCAGAACGACCACAGCAGCCTGGAGGTCCTGGCCGCCGCCCAGGCCAATGCGGGCGATTACCAGGAAGCGGTAGCCAACCAGACGCGGGCCCTGATTGTGATCCGCGAGCAGGCGTCGGCCGGACAGCTGGAACTGGCCGAAGAGCGGTTGGGGCGGTATCAAGAAGGGGTACCGTACCGGCAGGAACTGGTCGCCGCGCGACCCGATCACAGCCCTCGCCAGTAGCAGGCATGCCACCATGGGCGAACCGGTCTTGTATCTGGGCGGCGTGGCGGTGATCGGCTACTTTTACTCGCTCTGGCTCCAGGATTATCGTCGTAACGCACGCGATCTGGTGGCGGCGGGTGTCGATCAAATGCCGGCCGCCGCGGCCATCCGCGCCGCCAACCAGATCGGCGCCCAGTCCTTGCCGGGTGCGATGCCCGTGGGTCTGCCGGTCGTAACGATCGCCGTGCTGGGTGGGCTGCTGATTTTGGGGGTGGAGGTTGCCGGCGAATACGGCTTGGGGATCGTCGCCGAGCAGACCGAGATGACGGTCCTGTTTGGCATCTACACGCTGGCCGCCGCCTTCCTGGAAGAACTGATCTTTCGGGGGTTTTTCTACTACGAACGGGGTGGCCGCGTGGGCCTGGTGCTCAGCATCCTCCTCGTCTCCATCCTGTTCGCCCTGTTGCACCCTTACTTGTGGAAATTCGAGCCCCGGGATGAGATCCCCTGGTCGGAGTTTTACCGCTGCTGGTCCCTGGACAGCTCGACCAAGGCGGTGTTCAGCACGACCATCGTGATGGTCAACTCGCTCTGGTTTTACGCCGTCCGGTTCTTGCCGCTTAACCGCTACCGGTCCCTGATCCCCTGCGTCGCTGCTCACTTTGCCAGCAACCTGGGCGTGTTCCTGATCAAGCTGGGCCAGGGGAAGGTCGTGGGGTTCTTTTGAGAGGGCGGGCAGGCGGCAGCCTGCCCGGGGGCCGAGCGGGCTGCCCAGCTGGCCGCGGGGAACACAAACGGGGCTCGGCCAACCACCCCTGCGGGTCCCGCAGCGCTGGCGGCCCACCGCAGCGGTCGGGGGGACCACCCGCCGGCAAGTGGGGTGCCGCCGGGGTATCCGGGGGCGGGGAGTGACCCGCGGAGGGCGGCCCTGGTCCGCCCACGGATTTCCGTCAAATCCTTCGATTTGCGCTAGCCACGGTGTCGAAAAGGACGTAGGATAGTCAGTCCCACCCCTGGCCCACCTGGGCTGGGCCCGCTGCCGGCCGTGGATGCCCAGCGGGTCGTTTTTTCCCCGAAGGAAAGCGATTGCACACCCGCTCTTTGCGCGCGGCCGAGTGGCCCGAGAGGGGTGTGCAGACCTGGTAGAGCGTACGACGAACATGAACGTTGAGAAAGTCAGAAACATCGGGATTTCCGCGCATATCGACTCGGGCAAGACGACGTTGAGCGAGCGGATTCTGTTTTACGGCGGGCGGATTCATCGCATGCAGGAAGTCCGTGGGGACGGCGCGGGCGCCACGATGGATCACATGGATCTGGAACGGGAACGGGGCATCACGATCACCAGTGCCGCCACGTCGGTGGAGTGGCAGGGTCACACGATTAACCTGATCGACACCCCGGGACATGTGGACTTCACGGTCGAAGTCGAACGCAGCCTGCGGGTGCTGGACGGGGCGGTGCTGGTCCTGTGCGCCGTCGGCGGCGTGCAGGCTCAGTCACTGACCGTCGATCGCCAGATGAAGCGCTACCACGTGCCCCGTGTGGCTTTCATCAACAAAATGGATCGCACCGGAGCGGACCCGGCTCGCGTCGTCCAGCAGGTGCGCGAAAAACTCGCTTGCGATACGATTTTGATGCAGCTGCCGATCGGGGCGGGTGAACAATTCGAGGGGGTGATTGACCTGGTCACGATGCAAGCCCTCTATTTCGAGGGATCTTGCGGCGAAACGGTCCGGGCGGCGGCGGTGCCGAGCCCCCTGGAGGAGTCGGCTCGCGAGGCGCGGCAACAGATGCTGGAAGCCCTCTCGATGTACAGCGACCAGCTGCTGGAACTGCTGCTGGCCGAAGAGGAAGTGCCCCCCACGCTGGTCCACCAGGTGCTGTGCGACGCGGTGCAGTCCCTGGATTGTACGCCGGTCTTTCTGGGGAGCGCTTTTCGCAACAAGGGCGTGCAGCCGTTGCTGGACGCGGTCAACCGCTACCTCCCCTCCCCGCAGGATCGCGAGAAAATTGCGATGACCTGCGACGATCCGCCCCAGCCGATGCGTCTGCAGGTGGACCCCCAGGCCCCCTTCGTGGGGATGGCCTTCAAGCTGGTGGACGATCCCTACGGACAGCTGACGTTCCTGCGGGTCTACCAGGGCAGCATCGAGAAGGGACAGCAGTACTACAACCAGCGGACGGGAGCCAAGCAGCGGTGCAGCCGCATTCTGCGGATGCACGCGGACAAACGGGAGGAAATCGAGCGGGCCACGGCGGGCGATATCGTGGCCGTGATGGGGATCGATGCCGCCAGCGGGGATACGTATGCCGCCCAGCCAAAATACTGCTCGTTGGAGAGCATTTTTGTGCCGCTGCCGGTGATCAAAATGGCGATTCGCACCTCCAGCAGCGAGGCGGGGGACAAGCTGGGCAAGGCCCTGGCTCGTTTTCGCAAAGAAGATCCCACCTTTTCGGCCAGCAGCGATGAGGAGACGGGGGAGACCGTGATCGCGGGCATGGGCGAGCTGCATCTGGAAATCTACCTGGAACGCATCCGCCGCGAATACGGGGTGCAGGTCGAGGTCGGCCCGCCGAAGGTCAGTTACCGGGAGGCCCCCACCCAGCGGGTGGACTTCAATTTCCGGCACAAAAAACAGACCGGAGGCTCGGGCCAATTCGCTCACATCGTCGGCTACCTGGAACCGCTGCCCGACGACGTGGAAGAGGATTACCTCTTCGAAGAGACAGTCGTGGGCGGTCGGATTCCGAAGCAGTACATTCCCAGCGTCGATAAGGGGTTTCGAGCGGCGATGGAAAAAGGTCCTATTGCCGAATTTCCCGTGGTGAATGTGAAGGCCGGCCTGTCCGACGGTTCCTACCACGAAGTCGACAGCAGCGACATGGCCTTCGGGCTGTGCGCTAGAAACTGTTTCCGCGAAACGTTCCTCAAGACCAAGCCGGTGTTGTTAGAGCCGGTGATGAAGATGGAAGTGGAAGTGCCGACGGTCTACCAGGGGCCGGTGGCCGGGGAACTGACCAGCCGCCGGGGGATGATCCTGGGGACGGAAATGGAGGGCGAGACGGCGGTCATCGAAGCGGAAGTGCCCCTGGCCGAAACCTTTGGGTATTCGACCGATTTGCGGAGCATGACCCAGGGGCAGGGGACGTTTTCCATGGAATTTGCCCGCTACCGCCGCGTCCCCGCGGATCTGCAAGAGGCGATTCGAGCCGAAAAGAAGGCCGAAAAAGAGGCCCGGCAGCTGGTCGGGGCTCGTTGAACATTTCCCCGGCGGGGACCCAGGTCCCGCTCGGCGCGGCCCCCGGCGATGGGCTGCCCCCAACCTATCCAGGGCTGCTCAGGCTTTCCCCTTCAGCGGCTGGCAGGCGGGGCAGAAGAAAGTCGCCCGCTGGGCCTGCACCATCCGCTCGATCGGCCCCCCCCCACAAGCCCCACAAGCCTGCCCGGCCCGCTGGTAGACGCGGTGATGGTTCTGGTAGCGGCCGCGGCGATTCAGGGCGTTGCGGTACGTGCCGTCCGCCAGGGTGGAACCCTCGTAGCGGATCGCCGCCTTCAGCACCGACCGCAGGGCGCGGTGCAGCCGTTGCCAATCGGGGAGCGTCAAGCGGTGGCAGCGTCGCCGCGGATGGATGCCGGCCGTATGCAGGATTTCCGCCGCGTACAGGTTGCCGATCCCAGCCACGGCTCGCTGGTCCAACAAAGCGACCTTGATTTCGCGACGGCTGCTGGCCAGCTGCAAGCGCAACTGGCTGGCGGTGATCTTCAGGGCATCGGGACCCAGGTGGTTTGCGCCTAGCGCCTCGGCCAGCTGGCGGGCATCGAAGAGGCGGACCGACCCCAAACCGCGGCGGTCCCAGTACATCAGCTGACCGGGCGACGGGCCGTCGTCCAAGGTCAGCTGCAGCCGCAGGTGCTGGCGGTTGGGTGGATCGGCGACCAGGACCAGCCCCGTCATCCGCGGTTCAAAGACCAGCCCCTCGTCGCTGTCCAGCCGCACGATGACCCGTTTGCCAGCTCGGTCCACCGCCGTGATCCGCCGGCCCACCAGGCGGCGGCGCAAGGGGGCCACTTGGGGGACCAGCCGGATGGGTCGCAGCCGGCAGCGGGGTTTGCTGACCGCCACAATCCGACGGCCCACACAAACGGCCACGCCGCGACGCATGGTCTCCACTTCCGGCAACTCGGGCATGATGCCTGTCCTCCCCCTCGGGGACCGATTGTAGAGGAACCTCGCCGAGGGCGGCAACCAAACGAAGAACAAGTCCGGGTTGCGGGGTCCGGGTTGCGGGATCCGGGATGCGGGTTGCGGGTTGCGGGGTACGGGTTGCGGGATCCGGGATGCGATGGACGAGATGCGGGTTGCGAGTTGGGAGATGCGGGGTGCGGGTCTCGTCATGCGGGGGACGGGCAG
>CAYFZZ010000244.1:0-4375 GCA_964347545.1 uncultured Planctomycetaceae bacterium
GCCCCCCGTGTCCTGATTGCACCCCTCTTCCCTCTTCACTCTTCACCACTCACCACTCACCACTCACTCCTCCCCATTCCCTCTTCCCCCCACTGCGGCTCTCATGTCCCGCCGAGCGCTCCCTAAGTTCGACCCGACGCTCGATTTGACCTGGCACTTGTTGACGGCCGAAGGGTTGCCCCGCCCTTGGGACGCTCAGCCCTTGTTTGGCCGCCGGTCGCCGCTGGAACTGGAAGTGGGCTGCGGCAAGGGGCTCTTTCTGAGGAACGCCGCCAAGGCCGATGCCCGGCGTGATTTTCTGGGCATCGAGATCTCGCGAAAGTATGCCCGCTTTGCGGCCGGGCAGTTGGCCAAGCGCCAGCTTCGCAACGCACGGGTCGTGCGGGCGGACGCCCAGCAGGTGTTCGCCACCTGCCTGCCGGCCGGGGTATTGGCCGCCGTGCACATTTACTTTCCCGACCCGTGGTGGAAAAAACGGCATCACAAACGCCGCCTGATGAACGCCCGCTTTCTGCAGCGGGTCCAGCAGGCGTTGCAACCGGGGGGCCAGCTGCACTTTTGGACCGACGTGGAACCGTATTTCGCTCAGTCGCTGGAGCTGCTCCAGCAGGAAACCGACCTGGTGGGGCCCTTCCCGGTCGGGGAGGCGGGGGACGAGTACCCGATGGAATACCGCACGCATTTCGAACGCCGCATGCGGCTGCACGACAAGGCCGTCTACCGCAGCCGGTTCAGCAAGCGGGAGGCGTAAGCGGCCTTCATCAGACGCCACGGTGCGACAGCCGGGGGCAGCTTCAAGTTGCCCCCCGCACGTTCCACGGGCCGGGAACTCCTGGGGCCAACCTTTCCCGACAGCCCCGCGCCGCCTACGGGTCGCTCATCGCCGGGGCCACCGGCTGCCGCCGCTCGTACGTCCGCCGCTGGTCGTCCCCCTGGCGGGACTGGGTGACCGCCAGCTGGTACAGCTGCTGGCCGTAGGGCGTGGGGTACTGGCCGGTGATACAGGCCTGGCACAGCTGGTCGTCGTCCAGCCCGATGGCTCGAGCGACCGATTCGACCGGGAGGTAACGCAGCGAATCGGCGCCCAGTTCGTTAGCCATCTGAGCCTCGATCTCGGGCGTCAGGCTGCGTCCTTGCAGGAACCGAGCCGCGAACAATTCGCTGATCCGCGACATGTCGATCCCGTAAAAGCAGGGGGCCACGATGGGGGGGCAGGCCACGCGGACGTGGATTTCCCGAGCCCCTCCCAGGTGGCGCATCCGCTCCAGCAAGACCCGCATCGTGGTCGAGCGGACGATGGAGTCTTCGACCAGCAGGATCCGCTTGTCGCGCAACACTTCCGGCAAGGGGGTGTATTTGGTGGCCGCTTTCTGCTTGCGATTGGACTGGCCTTCGATGAACGTCCGCCCCGCATAGCGATTGCGGATCAGGCCTTCCACGGAGGGCAGCTTCAGCCGGTACGCCAGGGCGTCGGCGGCCGCTTTGCTGGTGTCCGGCACCGGGACCACGATCGTGTCGTGGTCCAACGGCACCGATCCGTCCGCCAGTTCCAGCCGCGCCAGCTCTTCCCCCAGCGCCTTCCGCGACAAGTAAACACTGCGCTCGTCCATGTTGCTGGCCACGTTGGCGAAATAGACCCATTCGAAAAAACAGTGCGCTCGCCGCGGGCTGGGGGCAAACGACTGCACCGACAGCTTGCCCCCCACGATGGTCACCGCCTGGCCGGGCAACAACGACTGAATGCTCTCCGGCGCAAAGCCCAGGTTCAAGAGGGCCACACTTTCACTGGCGGCGGCAAACAGGGGACCCTGGCGAGCGTAGCAGAGCGGTTTTACGCCTAGCGGATCCCGAGCCACGACCATGTCCCCCAGGGCGTTGAGAAACACGAAACTGTACGCCCCGTCAAACCGTTCGGCAAACTGGCGGCACATGTCGATCAACGAGCCCGTCCGCGACATCGCTCGGCTGATCTCGTGCATGATGATTTCCGTATCCGTGTCCCTCGCCAGGTAGTTGTCCGCGTCTTGCAACAGCTCGTTACGCAGCTCCTGGTAATTGGCCAGCTGGCCGTTAAAGGCAAAGCTGAACCACTTGTGCTTCTTGACGTGATGGCGTTCGAAAGGCTGAGCGTAGCTGCGGTCTTCCTCGCCACAAGTGGCGTACCGCACATGCCCAATCGCCGCTCGACCCGCATACCGCCGCATCAAGCTCTCGTGCTTGGCCCGGTGCGACATGCGAAAGACTTCGCTGACCGAACCCGTTTCCTTGTGGGTGTCGATCAGCTGGTTGCGGCGGGGATTATACGTGGTGAACCCGGCCGCCAGCTGGCCCCGGTTCTGGACGTCCAGCAAGATGCGGGGCATCAGCCGCGACACCTCTTCCGGATCGCTGCACAGCGGACTGGGCTCGGCCGCCGGCAGGTGATAAATCGCCGCGACCCCACATTCCTCGCGTAGTTCGCTCATCCAGCACCGACCGCGAACATCCCGTTCGCCGCACCTGTCGTAGGGGAAGGAAAGTCCCGCAGCGGCCCCAGGCGCCAGCCCCCACCCCGGGGCTGGCTGAACCGCCACCACCTCCCCTATTGTAGAGAGGCCCAGGCCCGCACGCTAGGTGCAGGAAGCCGAGCGGAGTGAGGGGCTAGGAGTTAGGGGCTAGGAGTTAGGGGCTAGGAGTTAGGGGTTAGGGGTTAGGGGTTAGGGGTTAGGGGCTAGGGGTTAGGGGATGCGGGTTTCGGGATGCGGGGTTCGGATTGCGGGGTGCGGGATGCGAGTTGCGGGATGCGAGTAGGAATATCCGCTCGCCAACACCCCCTCCCACCGCGCCGAAACTCACCCCTGACCACTAACCACTGACCACTGTCTCCACCACTCACCATTCACTCTTCACCATTCACTCTTCACCATTCACCACTCCCCATTCACTCTTCACCATTCACTCTTCCCCATGCCCGACTTATTACGCCAAGAGATCGCCACGGCGGCGGACCTGATTGTGGTCAAGATCGGCACGCGGGTCTTGACGACCGACCAGGGATTGCTGGACCGGGAGCGGATCGAGACGTTGGCCGAGGAGCTGCACCAGCTGAGGGAAGGGGGCCGGAAGGTGGTCCTGGTCAGCTCGGGGGCGGTCGGGGCCGGCATGGGGCGGCTGGGCCTGCGGCAGCGGCCCACCGATCTGGCTCACCTCCAAGCCGTGGCCGCGGTGGGGCAGTCCAGCCTGGTCGAATCGTACGACCAGGCCCTGGCTCGCCACGGCCGCCACGCCGCTCAAATCCTCCTCACGGCCGAGGACATGGACCACCGCGTCCGCTATCTCAACGTCCGCAACACCCTGCTGACCCTGCTGGAATACGGCGCGTTGCCGATCATCAACGAGAACGACACCGTGGCGGTGGACGAACTGCAAACCACCTTTGGCGACAACGACCGCCTGGCCGCGGCGGTGACCAACCTCCTGCGAGCTCCCCTCCTGATCCTGCTCTCCGACGTCGACGGGCTGTACGACGGGGATCCCAGCGACCCTCAGGCTCGGCTGATTCCCACGGTGACGCAGATCAACGAGGCGATTGTCCAGCTGGCCGCGCCCCGCGGTTCGGGGGTGGGGAAGGGGGGGATGGCCAGTAAGCTGGAGGCCGCCCACATCGCCACGGCCGCGGGGGAAAACGTGATTATCGCCAACGGCCACCAGCCCGGCACCCTGGCTCGGATCCTGGCCGGGGAAACGGTGGGGACCCTCCTGGTCGCTCAAGGCCAAACCATTTCGTCCCGCAAACGCTGGATCGCCTTCACCGCTCAACCCCGCGGCCGCCTCCTCCTGGACGACGGCGCGGTCCGCGCCGTCCGCGACCAGAAACGCAGCCTGCTGCCGATCGGGATCGTGGCCACCGAAGGCCACTTCCAGAAAGGGGACGTCGTCGCGCTCTGCCATCCCTCCGGCCAGGAATTCGCCCGCGGCCTGACCAACTACAGCTCGACCGAAATCGCCCGCATCCAAGGGCTGAAGACCAGCCAGCTGGCCACCACGCTCGCCCACAGCCCCTACGACGAAGTCGTCCACCGCGATAATTTGGCGCTCACGGGATGAAAGAAGAGTGAATGGTGAAGAGTGAATGGTGAAGAGTGAATGGTGAAGAGTGAAGAGTGAAGAGTGAAGAGTGAAGAGTGAGTGGTGATTGGTGAGTGGTGAGTGGTCAGGGTTGAGTTCCGGCGCGGTGGGAGGGGGTGTTGGCGAGCGGATATTCCTACTCGCATTCGGCATCCCGCATCCGGCATCCGGCATCCCGCATCCCCTAGCCCCCCTGTGGTCCGTCGTTTATGCTTGGCGGCCGGAACGACGTGGTTTCCCGCTGGCGGCGGTCCGCCGGGTGCCCGGG
>CAYFZZ010000245.1:0-6652 GCA_964347545.1 uncultured Planctomycetaceae bacterium
CAGGCCGATGCCGGCCCAACGACTTTCCTGAGGGAAGCTGACCGTCCCGTTCCGAGCTTTACTTGATCGGCTGCCTGGTCGTGGCGGATTCAAAATAGCCGCTCTCCAAAAAACGCTGAACGTACTCCAGCGTTTCCCGCTGATTCATGATGCTGGTATGCGTGGAATTGACCGTGCGAAAATCCGCAGCCCCGCTCAGCTTCGTCTCTTCCACCGTGACCACCAAATCACTCGGACCCTCCAGGATCGGGTTACGCACCAGGTTGCCTTCCAGCTGGCCGGCAATGATTCCAAACTCAAATTTCGGCGTCCCTAACTCAGCTTCCAATTCATCAAACCCGTTGCTCAACTCCTGCCCGGATACCCCCCACAACGCTTCAAACAACAGATTGTCGTTCACCGCCCGTCCCAACGCAGAACCCTGGTTAGGCGGAGCCAGCATGACCATACGTTTGATCCGCGGGTCCTGCTTGTTTTTGAGGTAACGCCGCACAACGACATTTCCCATACTATGTCCGACAAGATAGATTTCCGCATCTTCCGGAAAGTGAGACAACACTTCGCCGAATTTGTCGGCGTGCTGGCTGATGGTTTGCCTGGTGCTGGCATAGCCCCAACGGATCACATCAGCAGGATTGTGCTCCTGCAGGTAACGGCCGAGCGAATCGAGGGAATCGCGAGTTCGGATGACGCCGTGCAATAGCACGAAGATTTTCTTCTTGTACGGCCGGATGGTACCGTCGGCAACCAGCGCCTCAAACCTCTGCTGACATTGATCCAAGGATCCCCACGCCTGACGAACATTTTTATCGTTCAGGATGCGACAGTGACCCGTGTAATGATTGCGTTGGATTCGCCACTCACCCTGAATTCGAATATCTGTCCAGAACTGTTTGCCTCCCCATGTTTTGAGCTGAAGATTGATATCCGAGGGCGAATCCTCGTCCGCGAAAGTGACGTGCGGATGAACCAAGGCAAGAGCCAGCATGGCCCATGTCGAACATCTCGGCAACTTCACCGTTTCTCCCCTGGACGTACGTCCGCATGGACGATGATCAGGTCCTCGACGCCACGGGCCACAAGCAGATCTTTCGTCGAACCTTCAATGACCAATCCTGGCGTTTTAAACACCGACGTACCTGCCGATCACCGGATGGTTATTTTCGTCCGCTGGAAACACTGCTGAAAAGCGTTTGCCCGAAAACGACCGATACGTCACGGCTGGCCGCGGCGCAGGCAAACCCCAGGCATGCTCGAGCTGCCCCTGTTTCTGCTTACTTATCGCGCTTCTTTGCATACTCTTCCCAGGTCACATGTCCATCCTGGTTGGCATCCAGAACTTTAAACTGACGAGCGAAAAAAAGTTTGTTCTCGTCCGGATCAATTTTACCGTCTTCATTTTTATCGATCCGAGCAAAAACGGGGGAGTTATCGAACTCATCGAATTCAAGCACCCCATCCTTGTTTTTGTCTTGTCGCACAAACCACCGCTTCCAAAAATCCGCATGTTCTGTCGCGGTGACCTTGCCGTTTTGATCTGAATCCATCCCCTGAAACTGCCGTTTATCAGCTTTTTCGTCGGCGAAGGCCGCACTGGCGAGCAGGAAAAAAATTATGGCTGAGCAGAAAAGCTTTCTCATCGTTTTGCTCCTGAAGAAAGGGTTGCGGAACCTCGGCTCTGGCCAAGCGCGATGGGCGCTCGCTGCCCCTGCAGCGAGCGGACCATCACAGCCATGTCGATTCTACGTCGAATGCAAAGCAGTTGTCCATTGCCTGGTTGCAAAACATGGCTCAGCTCAAAGGCAAGAAACGAGCAGGCAACCAAAGGACAGCAAAAAGAGGGGCCATAAAATGACCACAGGCAGACTGTCGCGGTCACTCGTTCCGCTCAGAAAGCTCGAACTGTAGCGTGTCGCCGAAGGCAGGCAGGCGGGGGCAACTGCCTTTTGAGCTGGTTGACTTGGGTAAAGCGACGCAACTAGGGGCCGCAACCCGAGAAAGGACGAGCGCTCCTGTCCGTGATGCGGGGAACGGGCAGGGGTGCCCGTTTTCCCAGAAGGCGGCTGGGAAAACAAGAATTCACCAAGTAGCAGAACGACCAGGGCTGGCGCGCCAGACTAGTGCCTGTCACCGGCCGGCGGCCACCGCCACCCCAACCGACGCTTGCTGCCCAGGAGCACGAATTATGACACGATCCATCCGCGAGGACCCCGGCGCGTCGGGATTTCCGCCGTTTCCTTCTGTTCACAACCCGCTGTGGCAGGCTTCCGGGTGCTGCAGTCTGCCGGAGTTTTCCGCCTGTGGCATGACGGCAGCCCGCTGGCCCTGGGAACCCCGGCAGCCTGGCCCTGGACATGACTCTCGAAATCTCTCCATACGGCAGACACGGCTCATGTCACGCTTTTACGTATCTCTAAATAACGGCCAGGTTTATTTCCATTGCTTCCCGAAGAACGTGGTGACGGTTACTTTCGTCGAGAAAGCAAGCAGGCTTTTAAATCGCCGAGTCGTTGTAACCACCACAGGCTTGCTATGAATCCACACTTCTTCGGCAGATGGCTCACATCAAAGCTTTCCGTCGGCCCGACAGCGCACCGGAAAGCCGCGCGCCGACCGACTTACAAAAAGCGTCGCTGCACTTTCGAACAACTTGAAGTCCGTAGCCTACTCACCACGGTGCTGGATTTTCGCATAACTGCCGATGCGAACGACGCCGAGGAGCGAGCCAATGGTCGTGTGGATTTGACCAGCAGTGACCTCGAGTTGGTTTATGACAAAAGCGATCAAACCGTTGGGCTGCGATTTGAAGATTTGAATGTTCCCCGGGGGGCGAGCATCGTCAACGCGTATGTTCAATTTCAGGTGGATGAACCATCATCCGATGCCACGTTCTTGTTGATTGAGGGTCAAGCAACGGATGACGCCCCTGCGTTTATTGAATCCAATGGCAACCTGTCGTCGCGACCCAGAACAGGCGCCTCGGTAGCCTGGTCTCCGGTACCTTGGCCGTCTCCCGGGGAGGCGGGCTTGGACCAGCGAACGCCTAATGTGTCCTCCATCATTCAAGAGCTGGTCAATCGCCCAGGTTGGTCAAGCGGCAACGCCCTGGTGGTCATGATTACGGGGACCGGAGAGCGCGTGGCTGAGTCTTACAGTGGCGACCCTACTGGCGCGCCCTTGCTGCACATCGAATACGACACCGACGACCCGCCGTTGGGTAACTCACCGCCGCAGGTGGCGGATCAGACTTTTCAAGTCGCCGAAAACAGTGCGGCGGGAACGGTTGTGGGCAGCGTCATCGCCACCGATCCGGACGTGGGACAGAACCTAAGTTACGCCATTGTCGCGGGAAATACAGAAAGTGCGTTTGAGATCGATGTGTCCAGCGGACTGATCACGGTGGCCAACAGCGCCGCCATAGATCTTGAAACGACGCCGAGTTTTTACCTGACTGTCCAAGTAACCGATGATGGCTTGCCGGTGCTCTCCGATATGGCGACCATCACAATCATTGTTCACGACGCAAACGAACCACCTGCCACGATCGTGGTGGCGGGTGGAGGCAGTGCTGCGATTCAAGCAGCTGTGAATAGCGCTATGCCCGGAGACATCATTCAAATTTCGGCGGGAAATTACGACGATGCGGCAAGTCCGATCGAGATTACCACCTCCGGCATCGCGTCAAGTCCCATCACACTTCGCGCGGCTGCTGGCGCTCGGCCCGTCCTTCCCTTGCTGGAATTGACAGATGTCAAGCATTGGCGCTTCGAGGGCTTCGAGATTTCAAACCATCCCGGCGAAAGAGCCATCGAAGTGCTGGGGCCAGGCAGTGAAAATCTGGTATTCGAAAACCTCTTGTTGCATCACCTGGCATCTGGGATCAGGTTAGAGGACGGCACCGACTTCGAAATCCGAGACAGCGTCATTTACGAGTTGACAGACGGAGTTAGAAGTGATGCGACGGGCATTTCCATTTTCAAGGCCAAAAACATCGCAGTACGAAATAATGAGATTTATGACTTCACGGGAGACGCCATCCACGCGAATGACGGATCGGATGACATTTATGTAAACCGGGAGCTGATTCTCGTCGACGGCAACCATATTTACATCGCCCGCCAGGATTACCGAAGCTGTTCCGAGAATGCTATCGACGTGAAGGGAGAATACGGCGGGACCGTTATCTTTTCAAACAACATCGTTCACGGGTTTGATGAATACAACGGCCAGATTTGCACCGGCCCCAGCGCCTCAGGCGGTAGCGATGGGTCCGCAGTCAACATGAACTCGAAACTGGACAGCGGTGGTTCCCACGCGATTGTCAAGGGGAACCTCATTTATGACGGAAATCTCGGAGTCGATACGAATCTCTGGTCAGCAGAAATCTACAATAACGTCTTCTACGAATTGGCCAAACAAGCCATCTCTGTTGGGTCCGATGAGCTGGTCGAAATCTATCACAACACGTTCGTCTCAATGCCGGAAGCAATAGGCTCGTCATTCGCCGATCTGGCCATAGTGAGCAATAACCTTTTTCACAACGCCGGATCGGTCCCGAATGCCACAACCAACAATGCTTTCTTCGGCACCAGTTATTCGACCAACCCGCCCGGCACGAACCCAATTACTGGGACCAGCGTGGCTGACGAACCAGGGCTGGTCGATCCGGCCAATTTAGACTTCCACCTGCGGGCCGATAGTCCCCTCATCGATGCGGGAACGAATCTGGGGATCCTGACGGACATGGCCGGTGAGCTGAGGGATGGAAATCCTGACATTGGCGCGCTCGAGTACGTGTCGGGGCCCGACAGGTCTGCGCCGACGGCGACCCTTTCAAGTCCTCAGGACAACGGACCGAACGATTTTGATACCAGCTTCAATTCCGTCCTCGTGACATCAACTCAGCCAACATTCGAAATACAGCTTTCTGATACAAGCGGCATTGATGATACCACGGTTAACGTGGCGACCGTTAGCGTGACGAAGGATTCAAACGCGCTTATCGAATCGACAGATTACACATTTAGCTACGACGCCGCGACCGACGTCATCACGTTGACTTCCCTAATCGGGCACTTCGATGACGGCAGCTACGACATCACGCTCAGCAGTGGTGCAACAACAATTAATGACATCATTGGCAACGCGATGAGCTCTACCATGATGACGGTCAAAATCGCCACAACAGATATCGCTGTGACGGCAGTCAACGCACCAAGCTCGGTGACGCAAGGCAACGTGGCAAGTGTCGATGTGACCGTCGCAAACATCGGCGACCAGGATGTTTTGAGTGACATTGTGGTTAGCCTCAGCGAGTCGCCTGACAATATCAGCTTTTCCGCTCAAACGATCAGCGGAGGCCTTGTAGCAGGTGCCTCGACCACGATCACTTTTATTTGGGATACTAGCGGAGCGTCGTCGGGTGACCATACACTGACTGCCAGCCATGCTTTCACCGACGATATCAGCGACAACAACTCGGAGAGTTCCACCGTCAGCGTTGTCGCAGCAAACGAGCTGAGTGTCGTATCGATCGACCCGAATTCTGTCCCAACCGGCGGATCCGTGGATGTCATCATTCGAGGAACCGGATTTGAGAACGGCGCTAACGTCGAATTAGCCGGCGGGGAAGGTCCGCAACCGCGTGTTTCGAATGTCGTCGTCGTGGACAGCACGACCATCACGGCGACGATCATCACGAAGGATGGCGGTCCACGCAGAGACCGCCTCTGGGACGTGGTCGTTACCAACATGGACGGAATGTCTGCCGTTTTGGAGAGCAGCTTTGCGGTTACTGTTTCCACCGGGCTGTCTAGTCTCTCGACCGATGTTTTCTACGACGCCTACGGAGTGCAGGTTCTAACCAATCCGCTTACTGAAACTGGGGATGTTTCCAACCTGAGTGCACAAACCTTGACTGGGTTAGAACGTCGTCTCGCTGAGGCGAAAAACGATGATTAACAATCTCCCCATGCGCTTGGTCGCCATGACCGCTACGCTCTCGACAAAATCTCTGCGGCCGTCTGCCAACAACAAGTGACGCACACCGACGGCTGTCTCTCACAGCGCGAACTGCGAGCGGTTTCGCCGCACTCTGCCCAGCACAGTCCACGCTCGGGAAAAACAGGCCACGCGGGATGACAGGACTGGCCACGGGCCGAGCTTCTCCGAGCAGAGCCTGGCCCGGCAGTCCTCCCCCGACGTTCCTCCCCGACATTTCTGCCAGCCTTCCCGGCGTCTCGGCGTTCCCTGTTCGGGCGTTTCCTGTTCGGGCGTTTCCTATTCGGGCGTTTCCTGGGACGAGCCAGCCGCCGGGGAGGGTACCCCTTGCCCGAAGCGTCAGGGTACTCGCACCACTGGCAGGCGGGATCCAGCCGAGCGGACTGGGAGGCATCACCGTCCCTGGCTACGGGGGGGTCGGAGGCTGGCCATGGTCGCATGCACCCCCAAGCTTCCCCACAGCGTCGGTAGCCGTTCTAGAGCCGCTGGAGCATACTCAAAAACCTCCCCTGTAAGCATCTCGAACCTCATCTGTGGGAGACTTCCATGGCTAGCTCAACCAAACAGGATTTCTCAGTGCTGGATCTCATCCGGGCGTTTCGGCGCCACAAAACAACCCTCCTGATCGTATTTTGCGGCATGGTCCTGGTGG
>CAYFZZ010000246.1:0-6897 GCA_964347545.1 uncultured Planctomycetaceae bacterium
TGACCACGAAGGACACGAAGAGCACGAAGGTCAAATTTGGGGAGCGGGATGCGGGATGCGGGTTGCGAGCTGCGGGTTGCGGGTTGCGGGTTGCGAGCTGCGGGGTGCGAGACCGGCGGCGGCAGAGGCACGGTAGGGCTGGGGTTTTCGCCCCGAAGGGGCGAGACTCGATAGCCCAGGCCGGAGGCCTGGGAAGAACATGGAGAAAAAATCCCAGCCCCGAAGGGGCGTGACCCGTTTGTTTTCCTCCAGGGCTGTGCCCTGGCCTGCAGAGTCACGGCCCGTGTTGCGAGGTGCGAGCGGCGTCAGGCGGGGAAGGCAGAAAAAGGGAAGGCAGAAAAAGGACAGGCATCATTGCGTCCAGCGGGCCCCGAGGATTGGCTTTTTTTTCCACCTGAAATGCCGTTTTTTGCGTGTTGCGAGGGCCGCGGGGGGCCCCTGACCCCAACCCAGGCTCCCGTCCCGGCGAGCCAGAAAGGGGGGAGGGCAGAGAAGGTTGGGCAGGCCGGAGAGGGAGGGCAAGGCAGGAGCTGGAGCCGGTTATGCCTGTCCTTTTTCTTCGGGCGGGCGTTCTTTGGGGGCGGCGAGGGGGAGGCTGCTGGCCCAGCCTGGCAGCATGGCCGGGGCCGCCGCCATCGACCAGAATAGAGGGGGGGGGGCGTTGGCCTGCGGGGGGTGGGGTTGGCCTGCGGGTGGGGCATCGAGACCGACAGCCATGAAGTGGTCCCTGAAGCTTGGATCCGTCGCCGGCATCGGCATCTTTGTGCACTGGACGTTCCTGATCCTGATTGCGTGGATCGTCTACGTGCACTCGGTGCAGGGCAGCGACCTGGGGCTGCTGTTGCGGGGGATTACCTTCGTGCTGGCGGTCTTCGGCTGCATTGTGCTGCACGAGCTGGGGCACGCCCTGACGGCTCAACGGTTTGGCATCCGCACCCGCGACATTACGCTGCTGCCGATTGGCGGTTTGGCTCGGTTGGAGCGGATGCCGGAGGAGCCGAATCAGGAATTACTGATTGCTCTGGCCGGGCCCGCCGTGAATGTCGTGATCGCGGCCGTGTTGGCCTTGAGCATTGCGGTGGTGGAGGGTGCCCTGGTCGTCAACGGCTTCCAGCCGATCGGGGGTCCGTTTTTGATTCAGCTGATGTTGGTCAATGTGATCCTGGTGGTGTTCAATCTGATCCCGGCCTTCCCCATGGACGGCGGCCGTGTGCTCCGCGCCGTCCTGGCTCGCCGGCTGGACTACGCCCACGCCACGGAAATTGCGGCCGCGGTGGGGCAGGTGGTGGCGATCCTGTTCGGGATCCTGGGGCTGATGTCGGGAAATTTTTTCCTCCTGTTCATCGCCCTCTTCGTCTACCTGGGCGCTCAACAAGAAGCGCACTTCGTCCAAGTCCGCAGTCTCCTCCGCGGCGTGCCCACTCGACAGGCCATGGTCACGCGGTTTCGCATGCTGGCCGAGGACGATTCTTTGGACGCGGTGCTGGACGAACTGATGGCGGGCGAACAGCAGGATTTTCCCGTGGTCCGCAACGGCCAGCTGGTGGGCATTTTGGGCCGTGGTGATTTGATGAGACAGTTGACCGAAGGGGGGCGAGACGCGTTGGTGGGCGACGTGATGCGCCGCGACTGCCGGACCGTGGAGGATCATGCCATGCTGGAAGATACGTTTCAGCTGATGCGGGAAGAGGGTTGCCGCATGTTGCCGGTGGTGCACGACGGTCGGCTGGTGGGCATGTTGACGTTGGAAAACGTGGGGGAATGGATGATGATCCAGTCCGCTCTGCGGCAGGCCAAGGCGCGGGGCCAGGTGGATGACATTTACCGGCCGGCGGGCTGAAGCGGCTGGTCGGCGGCCGTCCTGGCGGCTGCGGTCCGCCGCCGTGTTTCATCCCAGTCGCTGCTCGACAATCCACCGCACGGCCCGGCAGGTCAAGGCGGCGCCGGTCTCTAAATGCAGTTTAGCTCGGATATTGTCCCGGTACGTTTCAATCGTCTTGGCGCTCAACTTCAACTGTTCGGCAATCTCGCGTGTCGTGCGGCCACGGCCGATCAATTCGAAGACCTGCAGTTCGCGATCCGAGAGCTTCTCCATCTCGGACTGATCTTTTTCCTGGCGTTCTCCCGCCACCCGCAACAGCACATCTTCCTTGAGGCGTGGGCTGAGCACGATGCCGCCGTCCAACACGGTGTAAATCGCGTCCAGAACTTGCTCGGCGGCCTGTTCCTTGTGGACGTAACCGCTGGCCCCGGCCCGCAGCACACGTTCGGCGTACAGCGATTCGTCGTGCATGGAAGAAACCAGCATCAAGATGGCATCGTCGTAGTCGTGGACTTGTTTGATCAGTTCCAGCCCGTTGCCATCTTTTAAGGAAATGTCCACGATAATCAGGTCCGGTTTAGCGGTCTTGATCATCTTCATTGCCGCAGCGATCCCGTCGGCCTGGCCGCAGACTTTCAAGCCGGGGTCGTCATCGAGGAGGGCGGCCAGCCCGCGCCGGACCAGTTCGTGGTCGTCTACGATTAGCACCCGCACGCGCCGGCGGATGGTGGCCGATTTGGTTGTGGACATCTCAGCGACTCTGTCAGGTCAGTTGCTTGTGGAGCTCAGTCGGCAAGTGACGATCGTCCCCTTGCCCGCGGCGGGTTGGATATCGAGCGTCGCCCCGACGATTTCGGCCCGGTAGTTCATCAGCCGCAAGCCCATGCCGTGTGACTCTTGGCCCGGCCCGGAGATTCCACTGCCGTCGTCGTGGATTTCCATGGTCAGCGTCCCGTTTTCCGAGGCGAGGCGGATGGTGATTTGTTGTGCCTCTGCATGGCGGACGGCGTTGTGGATTGCCTCCTGAGCGATTCGGTAGAGGTGGGTGGCGGTGGCGGCACCGTTGACGGCGACCGGTTCCGTGCAATCCAACGTGCAGGTGACCGCGCACATCCGCTTAGTCTGCTCAGCCAGCTCGGCCAAAGCGGTCGCCAGGCCAGATGCGTCCACTTCCACGGGCATGAGGCCTCTGAGCAACAACCGCAGCTGTTGTTGAGCCACGGTGACGGCATCCGCCAGCTCGCTCGCCGTCGCCGCCTGCGCCGAACCATTGTTTTGTAATTTGTGCTGGAGTCCCCGAGCCAGCAGGCCGATCCCGGTCAGCTGCTGGCCCAGGTTGTCGTGCAGTTCCCCGCCAATCCGCTGCTGTTCCCGAGCCGTGACTTCGGCCAACTCGCGCTCCAAACGCTTCCGCTCAGTCACGTCCTCCACAATGCCCGCCACACGATAAATTTTTCCCCGCGGATCAAGAATCGGTGCGGCCCGGTCATCAATGTGGCGTACCGACCCGTCGGGTCGTGCGATCCGGTAGCTCAAACGGAACTGCCCGGTCCGCCAATTTTCGCGAATGCGATCGCCAACAAGGTCTCGTTCGTCGGCAGGGATCGCCGCGACCCAGTCCTGAGCCACGCGGGCCAGATTGTCTATCGGCCGATCCCAAATCTTGACGTAGGCGGGACTGACATAGACCAGCTTGCCCGTGGCGGCATCCGACAGCCAGAAGACGTCGACAATGTTTTCCGCCAACTGCCGAAAGTTTTGCTCGCTAACCGTCAGCTGCCGCGCCAACCGATTTCGCTCGACAGCATAGTTCAACGTCTTTTCCACAACGCTGGCCGTGACCCCACCTTTGGCCAGCCAGTCCTGGGCACCCTGGCGGACAGCCTCCAAAGCCGCCGTGTTGTCATCCACCTGGGTCAACACGACCACCGGCAAGTCCGGATGGGATTGGCGGACCGCCGCCAGGGTGTCGAAACCCATACTGTCGGGCAGCTGCAAGTCCACCAGCACCACATCCGGGACGGGCCGACCGTCGCTCAGATAATCCAACCCGTCGGCCAACGTGGTTGCGACGGTGACGGAAAACTGTGTCGTTACGGCCTCCCGCAACATCTCTTGGTACAACCCGGCGTCCGAAGGGCTGTCTTCGATCAATAACACGTGGTGGCAAAGGTGTGCCATGAATGTGATCAGCCGGGCCACGGAAGAGAGAAAGTCGCCGCGAGGAGGTGGGAACGGCAGCAGGACCGCGTGCCAGGCCGGGCCGACCGATCGCGGGTAGGGCGTGAGGGTATTGTACCCGGTGGGGAGATGTTCAGCGCCATGGGGGATTCCCCCATGGCGGAGCGGGGGGGGGGGACGTCCACCCGCCGGCGGTGGCTGGGGTGGGGGGGCGGTTCCTGTGGCATGACCTGAGCGGAATATTCCTGCATCGGCTGTGGGGCCCTGCCGCCAGGTGGCTGGGCGGATGCGATTTGGCCTCGCCCGCTGGCCGATACACTTGAGGGTTCCTCCCACCCGCCGCTCGCCACCCACCACGGCCGTTGGACACCGGCTGCCTCGGGCCTGCCGCGCCGCGCTGACCCCCGGCGCCGCGGGGGGACCGCCGCGGGGCGGCGGGGCGGCCGTTGCCGAGCGGTGCCGACGGACCGCGCGTACCGGCGGATGCCGACCGGGGAAAACATGCAGGCTGCCACTGATCCTTCTCCCCGCGATTCCCACCCGTCCCCGGGACCGGCGTCTTTGCCAGAGGATGCCTCGGCAGGGACCTCGGGGGCCCTTTCACGGCGTTCCCTGGTGACGGTGGCAACCTACAACGAAATTGAAAATCTGCCGCGACTGGTCGGATCCATTTTTGATTACGCACCCCACTCGGATCTGCTGGTCATTGACGATAACTCGCCGGACGGCACAGGCCGCTGGTGTGACGAGTACGCGGCCACCGACGCTCGGCTGCACTGCCTGCATCGCGCCGGAAAACTCGGTCTCGGCTCGGCCATCCTTGCCGGCATGAACTATGCCATTCAACACCGTTACGACTACGTGTTGAACATGGATGCCGACTTCAGCCACGATCCGCGCTACATTCCCGCGCTGCTGGCGGGCATGGATCCTGAGGGACAGCCCCCGGTAGACGTCGCGATCGGTTCGCGTTATGTCCCGGGTGGAGGGATTGAAGGTTGGCCGCTGCGGCGGCACCTCATGAGTCGCGGCGTCAATGGTTATGCTCGCTGGCTGTTATCGCTCAGCCCCCAGGATTGCAGCGGCGGGTTCCGTTGTTACCGCACCTCGCTGTTGGCCCAACTCGATCTGGCCAGCATCCGTTCGCGGGGCTATTCCTTTCAGGAGGAAATTCTCTGGCGGCTGAAGCGACTGGGGGCCCGCTTCCTCGAAGTGCCGATCGTATTTGTGGACCGAAAGCACGGGCGGTCCAAGATCGACCGGCGTGAGGCGGTGGCGGCCCTGCGGATCATCTTTCTGTTGGGGTTGCGCAACTGGACGGGGCGCTGAAGGACCCCGGCCGGGTGGGGGCCGGCGGCGGGTGCGGCGGAGGTGGCCAAAGTTGCTGAAATCGCTCAGCACCTCCCGCCCCGGATAAACAGTGCCGGGCTGCCGGCCGTTGACAGATGAGCGCGCGACCTGCAGACTGGCGCCCAAATTTGCCGGCCGCCGCCTGGGGGGCTGGCTGCGATCCGGCGGCAGCGGGTTGGCAGAGCGGGCCGACCGATCAAGCCGGCAGGTCGCGGTACGTGTCTGGGGAAAGGGAGGGGGACGATGATTGTCAGCCGCGGGTCCTGGGGAAGCCGAGCGGAGGAGTGGCGGCGGGGGCTGGTGTGGATGCTGGCCGCCTGGGGAGTGCTGGTCCTGGCCTGGCAGACGGTGGGGGGGGCGGTCGAGCCGGAGAAGAGCGAGACAGCGTACATTGTCAGCTTGTGGTACGGCATTTTTCGCAACGCCGAATACCGCGGTGGCCCCCCTTTGGTGGAGGTGGGCAGCCATGTCGAGCCGGGGACCATCGTGGGGATCATCGAGCCGTTGATGATGAGCGGCGCGGACGGAGTGGTGGCGATCCCTGCCGGCTACAAGGGGACGATCACCGCCACCCTGGTGCGGAATGGGGAAATCGTCATGATTGGACAGCGATTATTCGAAGTGCGGCTGGACCCTCCCGAGACGGAAGACCTCCCCTCGCATGATTCCGCTCCGCGATAACATTCCGCCGCGAACCACGCCGCTGGTCAACTATCTGTTGATCGCCGTGTGCGGGCTGGTCTTCTTCGCTCAACTGGGCGAAGTCTCGTTGGTCGAGCGTTATGGGATGATCCCCCTGCGGGTGCGGCACCCCGGACAGGAGATTGTGATCCCGGAAGTCCGGCGCGTGCCGACGCAATCGGGTGTGAAGGTCGAGCAGATCGAGCACCGGGTGGCTCCGTCGGCGGTCCCTCCCTGGCTGACCCTGCTGACCTGCATTTTTCTGCATGGCGGCTGGATGCACTTTATCGGCAACATGTGGTTTCTGTTCATTTTCGGCGACAATGTCGAAGATCGTTTGGGGCACGTCGGTTTTCTGGTGTTCTATCTGGCCGCGGGGATCGCCGCCAGTGCGGCGCACCTGGCGACCAACCCCGCGTCGCCCATCCCCACGATCGGCGCCAGCGGCGCGATCGCGGGGGTGATGGGGGCTTACTTTTATCTGTACCCTCATGCGCGCGTGCTGACACTGGTCCCCATTTTCGTCATTCTGCAGATGGTCGTGTTGCCCGCCTCGGTGTTCCTGGCGATCTGGTTTGCAATCCAGTTCTTCCAGGGAATCTTTTCCGTCGGTGCCACCCAGGCCACCGGCGTGGCCTGGTGGGCCCACATCGGCGGCTTTGCTGTGGGACTGGCGGTGGCCTTCGGGCTGGACCAGCTGCATGTGTTGCGGCCCAAGGTCGAACAGATCCGGCCCCACACCGACCATGCGGGTACCTATCGCATTTACCCGCCGCGGCACTAGTCAGCGGGTGAGGGGGTGAGGGGGTGAGAGATGCGGGTCGCGGGTTGCGGGATGCGGGGTGCGGGATGCGGGCCGGTAG
>CAYFZZ010000247.1:0-9130 GCA_964347545.1 uncultured Planctomycetaceae bacterium
CGTCCCCGAGATGAACACAGAATTTGTAGCGGGTGCTGAGCGAACGGCCGGCGGCCTTTGCAGCGAGGATATGCTTGCATGAGCGAATATGATTCTTTGAGCGACGATTTTTACATCAACATGACGCTCAGCACCGAGATGGACCTGCCGGGCGGTCGCGAAGCGGTGCTGCATTTTTTCGAGCGGCTGCAGAAGACCTATCCTTCGATGCGGAACTTTTACTGCCGCGAGAAGGGCGATTTCGTCTTGGAAGAGGATAAAGGTCTGGGCCGTTACCGCTGGGTGGCTTTAGAGAACCGTCGCATTTGTTCCGGACAGGTGAATCCCGCATCCGTGGAAGATGCTCTGCAGCAACATCGCCTGGTTCTGGAGATCGCACCTTACATGCTCTCGGTCAGCCCCCTGGACTGCGAAGCGCTCGATTTGCTGTATGGTTTCGACTTCACTTACCGCGGCAACCACAATCAGTTGATCACCGAGGCGTTGGGGACGAGTTCTGCGTTCGACCATATGCTGGAGAGCACGGGGGCGACGGTGATCAATCACGAGCCGAGTATCACGTTGGCCATGGACGAAGAATGCCGCCTGCAGGGTCGTTTGAGCGTCGAGACGCGGACCAACGCTTACCATGTGCGGACCGGGGAGTATCCCGAGGACCAGTTGAGCGTCTACGTGACTGCTCGCCAGTACGGCAGCCTCGACCCTGACCACAACTTTGTCGACGCTTTGGGCCGATTAAGCCAGTTGTGCGGGGAGATGATCGAAAGGAGCGTCTCGGAGCATATCCTGCGCCCCTTGGCCCGTACGATTGCCATGCGCTGACCCTAGCCCCGGGTGGCCCGCCCCGCCCTTGCATTCCTCAAAACCGGCAGGACGAGCGGCCCTGCGGGGCCTTCCATCTGGCGATCCTTCTTCCCCTGGCCCGCTTGGGGACCGCGGTCGAATGGGCGACCTATGGTTTAGGGGAGACAAGCGACGCGAGGTGCGCCGCTAGGCTGGGAAAGAAAGCCACGTATTTTCTGAAGAGCGATTCAGGAGCCAGAACTCATGTCCAAGCGCAACCGCAAACGCTATTTTGTCGATTTCCAGGTCCAGGGTGCTCTGCTGGTGCGGACCGCCGTCTATTGGGTTTTCTGCCTGTTTGGGGTGGCGACGATGTTGCTGGTCTGGCGGGTGTTCAGCGAGCCAGCGGCTCCCTTCGCTGTGCAATTACAGGAACTGTGGCAACGTTTTGCCCCCGCGCTGGTCGCCTCGCTGCTGCTACTGCCCTTGGTCATGATGGATACCGTCAGGACCAGTAATCGTTTTGCTGGACCGATGTTTCGCCTACGGCGTTCGATGAAAGCCCTGGCATGTGGCGAGCGTGTCGAGCCGGTTTATTTTCGCGAGCACGATTTCTGGCGGGACTTGGCGCAAGATTTCAACGCCATCGCCGCCAAGCTGCACCCTCCCACGCTCGACTCCCAGCCCGCCCCGGCCGAGGGTGCCGAGCAGCATTCTGCGGTAACGGGCGTCTAGCCGGGAAGAGCTCGCCCCGGGGGCCGTCCGCTGGCTGGGCGGGTCCGACGGCAGCAGGCCTTACTTGGCCTGGTCCTGACTTCCTCGGCTGGGCCGACCGCGGCCGCGACGGCTGCGGCTGCGACCGGTGCTTTTGGCCGCTCGGGCCCGCGCTTCCTTGTTCGCTGCGACCACTACGCCCACGGCTTCGTCCCAGGTCGGAATATTCCGGTGCTTGGTTCTTCTGCCCTCCGAGGCATCGGCCGAGCCACCCTCCAGCTCTTCCCCCTCTTCCTCAGCAAGATCATCCTCGTCCAGCTCGTCCTCCAGCCCTCCGGGCGCCTCGGCTGCCGAGCTGTCCTGGTCTGCTTCCTGTTCGTCGGCGCGACGAGCGCCGCGACGACCGCGGCGGCGCCGGCGGCGACGCGGCCGATCCGATTTTTCCTCTGCCTCCTCCCGCTCAACACCCACCCCTTCCTCAGCGACAAGCTGCTCGACGTCTTCTGCCGGTTCCTCCGATTGGAAGTCGACTGCCAGATCGATATGTTCTACATCGATCGAGAAGTTTTCGGCTTGGGCGGCCGAACTGTCATCGGCCAGCTGCGACCGGCGTCCGCGATCCCGTCCCCTGGCAGCTCGATCGCCGCGCGACGCCTGCTCTGCTCGGTCTCCCCTCCTTTTGCGACCAGCGGCTGCGGGCCGGTCACTTGGGGCCACGGCCGGCCTTTCCTGGATGTCCTTTTCCGCTTCCGGCGTAAGGGGTTCTTTCGCCGGTGGAGCTTTGCCTGCAGGGGCTGAGGCGTCACGGATGCCAAAGTCGGAAGCCAGCTGGTCCCAGCCGGCGGCCGGTGGCGGGGCCATGGCCCCCTTGGAACGGACGGTGTCGAATTCAGGTGGCGTATCCGCGATGGTTTTGGGTTGCTCGACCGCCGGCTGCTGCCCTCTGTCTGACTGCGGCTGGGCCCCGAGGTCGGTAACCAGTTCCGCCCAATGGCTGTCTTTGCTTGGATCTGTCATACTTGCTTTCTTGCTGGACCGGCCCCGCCGAGTTGTCCGACTGTCGCACCGCCGGCTACCGGGTTGAATGAAATTAATCCCTCTCCATGATATGGCCTGGCGACCTCGGCGGAAAGCCGGATTCCGCGGCCTGTGGATGCGAGGGCCTGTCCTGGCGGGGGGGGCCACGAGAGGTGGTCTTGGTCGGGGGAAATCCATGTTCCTGCTGCGTTGGAGCTGGACGATGTTGCTGATCCTGGCTGCGGTCAGCCTGCAGCAGACGGCGGCGGGCCGCCCACCGCACCGCCGCTGCGGGCGTCCTTCGGCACCCCTGCCCGCCAGTTCGGCCGCGGCGGCCGGGCCCGCGGCAACCGCCCCGGCCGGCGGGCGGCCAAGCCCCGCCGCTGCGGTGCGTCTGTTCGACGGCCGGACCCTGCAGGGGTGGAAGATCCCGGAGCGGTTCACCTTCGACGCTCACGGACCCGTCCGCGTCCGGGACGGCCGGATCGAGCTGGGGGCGGGCAGCCCGGCGACCGGCATCGTATGGGCCGCCGAGCCCCCGCGGATGGACTATGAATTGAACTTGGAAGCGATGCGGACCGAGGGGAGCGATTTCTTTTGTGGGGTAACGTTTCCCGTGGGCCCCCAGTCCTGTTCCCTCATTGTCGGTGGCTGGGGGGGTGGGCTGGTGGGCCTGTCCAATGTCGACGGGATGCCCGCCAACGAGAACGAGACAACCAGCCACCAACGGTTCACCCAACACAAGTGGTACCGCATCCGGCTGCGGGTCCAGGCGGACCGAATCGAGGTCTGGATTGACGATCGCCAGGTGATCCAGCTGCCGACGGCTGACCGCGAGTTTTCTATCTGGTGGGAACAGGAACCTTTACAACCGCTGGGCATCGCCACCTGGTATACGGCCGCTGCCCTGCGGAATATAACGCTGCGACGGCTGGGCCGGGAATAAAAAGGAAAGAGGGAAGGCAGAAGGCAGAAGGTAGAAGACAGAAGAGGGAAGGGAAAAAGTGGCGGTCGCAGTTTTGAGCGGGCGACTTGAACTGGGGAGTGGGGGATGAGTGGTGAGACGAAAGGCGACGCGGGACCGCCTTACGTGGAAGAGGTGGAACTGCGCGGTCACATCATTGACAGCCTCTTGTTGCCCAAAATCCTGGACTGCATCACGACCGCCGGCGGCTCGTTCTTGATCAAAGAAATTTCTGTCGGCCAGCACCGCGCGGACCCGAGTTCGGCGCTGATCCAAGTCGGTGCCGATTCGCCCGACCAGCTGCAGGAAATCCTGGCGACCATTGGCGACCACGGTGCGGTTCCGACCCACACTCAAGACGCTTGCCTGGAGGCCGCCGATATCGCTGGCGCCTTTCCCGAGGGCTTTTACAGCTCAACCAACCAACGGACCGAGCTGCGGGTGCACGGGCAGTGGATCGCCGTGAGGGACCAAGAGATGGATTGCGGCCTGACGGTCGACCCTCAAAGGGGGACAGCGCGGTGTGTGCCGATGAGCGAAGTGGTGGTGGGGATGCCGATCGTCACCGGGCATGCGGGGATCCGGGTGATCCCGGAGGAACGGCGGACCGAGGGGCAGGTTTTTGAATTCATGAGCAGTGAGGTGTCGACGGAAAAACCGAAAGGAGCCGCGATGCGGCAGATCGCGCGGGAAATGTTTCGCGCGCGACACAACGGCGAACGGATCTGCGTGGTGGCGGGGCCCGCCATCGTGCACACCGGCAGCGGAGAACACTTCTGCCGCCTGGTACGGGGAGGCTACGTCGACCTGCTGTTGGCCGGCAACGCCCTGGCCACGCATGACATCGAACAAGCCATGTTTGGGACCAGCCTGGGGGTGCATCTCGAGCTGGGCCATCTGGCCGAAGCAGGGCACGAGCATCATTTGCGGGCTATCAATCGCGTACGCCGAGCGGGCAGCATTCGAGAGGCGGTGGACACGGGGATCCTTACCAGCGGGATCATGTACGAATGCGTGCAGGCCGGGGTCGATTATGTCCTGGCCGGCAGCATTCGTGACGACGGTCCCCTCCCGGACGTGATCACCGACGCCCTGGAAGCTCAACGGATCATGCGCACCAAACTGCGCGATGTGACCTTCTGCCTGATGGTCGCCACCACGTTGCACTCCATTGCCGTGGGCAACCTGCTACCCTCTTGGGTCCGGGTGGTCTGCGTGGATATCAATCCGTCTACGGCCATCAAGCTGAACGACCGCGGTTCGTTTCAAACCGTGGGGCTGGTAACGGATGTGCAACCCTTCCTGCGGGTGCTGGTCCAGGAGATCGAAGCCCTGGAGGCCAGCCAGCCGGCTGGGCCGCCAAATCCTTAGGGACGGCTGGCACCCGGGCACCTCCCCGGCCCCCCACCGGTCGCCCCGGGAAAAAACGAGGAAAAAACGCATTCTGGTCTGGGCAGGACTGGCCACCCTGGTGACGACGCGCGGTGTGGCGGACCTGCCGCTGGATGCGGCACTTGCCGGGACCCAGGTCCTGAGCCACGCACCCTAGAGGTGCAACGACCTGAGAGGATCTGCCTGAGGAATCAGGCGGTTCGGTCAACCAGTCGTCTGGTTGATGATTTTTTCGCTCAACTGCAAAGCCCGCGCCCGCAGCTCGTCCAGCTCGTCCATCATCCGCTCGACCTTGGCCTGGTTCTGCCCTGCTTTGCACATCTTGGCAGTCAGCTTTTGATAGGTGCTGTTCCAGCTGAGCCACAGCATCAGGGCCTCTTGCCATTCGGGCACCGGCTGGACGTCCTCCTCTCGAGCGGCTTCGTACGCCCTGGCTTCTGCCACATCTTCGGGCCTGAGCCTTGCGGTCCGGAGAGGAATCCGATTGTCGCGCCGGTTGTGAATCCCCTTAAAGGGCGCCTGCTGACCGGCTGTCCCAGTCCGCCCCGGGCTGGCGGGCGATGCGGGGGCAGATTGCGGGGGCGACGGCGGTCTCTTCAACCTGGTACTCATTCCTGCTCTCCCTTGCGATTCGAGTAACTTTCGGGCTTTCCATGCCAAACGAACGCGTTTCACCGAGGTTGCATCGCCAACGCGGTGCCTGTTCAGCGTCTACTGTCAAGCGCCCAGCGGCGGAAGTAACCTCTCTCTATTTCCAGATCTATTATTCCCCCACGGCCGGCAGGTGACAAGAGAATTCTGCGAAAAATACCCGGCAAATGGGGGGGAAAACCAGAGCCTGGCCTGCCGGTTCCGGAAAATATTCCCTGTTTTCTCCAGGCGGCAGGGTTGCGCCTGGGGGAATCCCCCACCCGTCGCGGGTCGGCAGCCACCAGACGGATGGGAAAATCCGCCGCAGAAGCCAGGGGGGGCGGGACCCTGGCCGAGCGTCCGCGCTCACCTGGTCCCCGCTGCCAATCTGGTCAGAGTTCGTCGACCATGGCATCAAATTCGTCGACGGGGATGGCAGCCGCGGTGCTGAACGAGATGCCTGTCAATCTTCCCAAAGCCATCGAGGCTTTCATGGCGTCGGTCATCCGCCCAAACTCGACGATAAAGATCAGGTCGTGTTCGCCCAGCAGGGCGTAGACTTCGCGGACTCGACCGCCGAGTTTTTCGATAAGCTGTCGAGCTTCGTCGGTCCGCTGACGGCTCATCTTGTGAATTGCATCCGACGAATATTTTCCCAGCAGGAAAAACGTGTTCATGGCCAGAATCTTTCTTAAATTAGTTTGCGTATATCATTCGGCGCGTTTTAAGATACGTGCAAATTCACAGGTCCACAACCCTCACCCAGCTGGGGGCTGGTCCGGATCGCCTCGGTAACAAACTGTTTGGCGCGCCGCACGGCCTCCAGCAGCGGCAGGCCGCGGGCCAAGAGGGCGGTGATGGCGGCCGAGTACACACAGCCGGTGCCGTGCGTATGCCGCGAGTCCACTCGGGGGCTTTCCAGGTGATGCATTTGGCCCTCGGCCCACAGCACATCGATCGCCGGACCTGTGAGGTGTCCGCCTTTGATTAGGACATTGGCGACCCCCAGCGTGGCGATGGCTCGAGCCGCCTGTTCCATGCCGGCCAGGTCGTGGACCTCCCGCTCTGCCAGCACCTGGGCTTCTGCCAGGTTGGGGGTCACCAGAAACGCCACCGGCAACAGCCGCTGTCGCAACACCGCCACGGCATCGTCATCGATGAGTCGAGCCCCATGTTTGCTGATCATCACCGGATCGACGATTAGGGGAAAAGAGAAGTCACTGGCCCGGCTGGCGATCGCGGCGATGACCGCGGCGCTGCCCAGGGCGCCCGTCTTTGCCGCCGCCGGGGGAAAATCGGCCAGCACGCTGGCCAGTTGAGCGATCACGAAATCGGGTTCCAACACCTGCACCGCGCGGACCGAGGTTGTGTTTTGCACGGTCAGCAACGTCACGATGCTGGTGCCGTAGACCTGATGCTGATGAAATGTCTTCAGGTCGGCCTGCAGCCCAGCGCCGCCGGAGGGGTCCGAACCGGCGATCGTCATGGCGATAGGGATCATGTCCTAAAGTATAACGCGCTGGCAATCCGGCGGCGCCTCGGCATCGTCCGTTTGGCGGCCGTCGGCAGCTGGTCGCCACCCGCATCCCGCCACTCGCATCCCGAAACCCGCATCCCGCCACCCGCATCCCGCAACCCCTTACCCGGCCCTGGCATCCCTTCGGGATGCATTTTGGGGGTATCCGCCTATCCGGAGGTGGCGCTGCGCTTACCTCCGGCTAATGGCTGCAACCGCTCCGCGGTTGGCTTGCGGAACCTACCTGCAACCGCTCCGCCGTTGATAAGTACGGGGATGCTTGTAGGACGGGCACTCTTGCCCGTCCCCTGCATGACGAGACCCGCACCCCATCACCCCCAGCCTCTACCGGTCCTTCCTCCGCCAGGGAGTCAGGCACCTTTTTCGGGTGAGCGGTCCCGGCGCGCCGGGACTAGCCGCCGGTCTGTGTTGGTGACGGTGATTCCGGGGCCACCGGCGGCTAGCGCCTTGCCGCTCAGCAAAACCAATGCAGCCGGCCAATTGAAGCGCGGGGCATGAGGTATCGCGCAACCCGCATCCCGCCACCCGCATCCCGCATCGCGTATCGCGTATCCCGCCACCCGCACCCCGGGGCTGGTTGCAACCCGGCGGGGCAGACCTAGAATGAGGGCGTGGTGTGGCGCAGCCCGGAAACCCGTTTGTGATCGGAGAAATCGCACATGAAAACCAACATTGTCCTGGCGTCGCTGATGGCTCTGTTCCTGATCTGCTCTGTTGACCGGCTGAGGGCCGAGGAGGAATCCTCCCTGGAAGCCCGGATGGCGGCTGTGGAAGATCAGCTGACCCGCATCGAGGCTCAGCTGGTCAAGCTCGACTTGATCGCTCGCGAAGTTGCCCAAGCGACTGGCGCTCCGCTGCCTGCGGCGCTGGCTGCCAGGGAGGGGCCGGCCGCGGCCGGTCCAGCCAGCCGTGACGAGGGCCCCCTCCCGCTGCCTGGCGACGATGACGCCGCCGCGCGCCCGGAGGCAAAAGACGCCGACGACCTGCTGTCGTTGTTTGACGAGCTGGACGGGCCGCGGGCCGAGGCCGCGGCCGCGGCGGTCCAGCCACCGGCGGCCGACCCGTTGGCTCAGCGAGTGGCGCGGATCGAGCAGATGGCCGACCGCATCGGCTCGCGGCTGAAGCTGCTGGACGAACTGGCCCAGCTGGTGGACAACCTGGGGCCCGCCACGGCGGCGGCAGGCGACCAGCCGCGGACGGCCGCCAAGCCGGCAGGGCCGGCGGCCGAGCCGGCGGGCGCTGCCGCGGCACCCGCTGCCGAGAGCTCGACCGCCGCGGGCCAGGGGACGCTGGTGATCAACAACTGGACCGGCGTGGTCCACTGGATCACCGTCAACGGGTCTCGCGTCCGGGTCGATCCCGGCCGCAACCGCATCGCCGCCGACTACGGGCCGTTGACCACGCAGGTGGGCGAGCGTGAGAGGGAGTGGGAGCTGAGCGACTGGCGGAACGTGGGCGGCAGTTACGAACTGGTGTTGGATCTCAAGCCGTAGGGCCGGCAGCAAGAATGCCGACGAGCAGGCTGCTGAAGCACACCCCTCAGAGCTTGACGCAAGTGCTCGGATCCGCGTAGCGCAACTCCATTGCCGGAATCCAGTACTCTTTTTGATTTTCACAGTCGTTGGGGTCAATGTCGTCCGGGTCCAACCGCTGGACATCGCCGCCCTGTCGAAAGGCGTTGACTTTGTCGAAGTGCCGCGGGGCGACATCGCGGGGGTCGACTGTGTCATCCGGGTCGGGATCATTCCAGCAATCGGTCAAGTTATCGCCACAAGCGTTCGCCGTGGCCTGACGGAAGACGACCTCAGCCTGATTTTTCTTATAATCCAGAAACACGACCCGCTGTCCGTCACTCGCCGTCATCCGCATGAACCTGGGATTGACGCCGTAGGAAACGCCTGTGGCGGGGTTGTCGCTGAATTGCGATGGGCACTGCCAGACTTCCGCTTCACCCTGGAGGGCAACGGCCAGATCCGCCTGCAGATTGCCCGCCTGCAAGGGGGACGTCACCGGCCGGTTGCGCATCGTCTTTTGCAGAGCCAGGCCGATCTGGCGGATGTTGTTGGCACACTGCGTGGCACGAGCCTGTGCGC
>CAYFZZ010000248.1:0-14336 GCA_964347545.1 uncultured Planctomycetaceae bacterium
AGGCTGCGGCCAGCAGCCACGGCGGCAGCGTGATGGTGATAAGGCCCAAACCCTCCAGCATCGCGCCGACAATCATCGGCACCAGCAGGGTGCCGCCGGGATTTGATCCCTATGCGCAAAGCCCCGGCGCGGTGGCCCCCGCGCCGGCCGTAACCGTCCCCGGCACGATGGCGGCCCCTCCCACCGTCACCATGCCGGGCGTCGACCCCCTCGCCCCCACGACCACTTGTCCTCCCACGGGCTGTCCCCCGCTGCAGCCGGTCCTGGTCGACCTGGGACCTCGCTGGCGGGTGTTTGGCGAATTCCTCTACCTCCGCGCCGGGGATGCGGCGATGACCAGCTATGCCTTGCCGGTCGAGCCGATCGGGGGGCTGCCCATGGGTCCTCTGGCCGTGGTGGAACCTCAGCAAGAGCCCGGTTTTCGCGCGGGCGTGGGTTTGTTTTCCAACAAGATCTCTGAATGGAGCGGACAATACACGTGGTTTGAAAGCAAGACGACCGACACCGTCAGTCTCGACCCCCTGGCAGTACCCGTGCTGCGGGCCCTGGTCGTGCATCCGGCCACGGCAGCGGCGACGACAAACTACCTGACGGCCACGGCCTCCTCCGAAATCCAGACTCAGCTGATTGACCTGGAGTATCGGCGGATCTGTGCCGACAGCTGGTATCGGGTCGCCTGGCTGCTGGGCGGGCGATACGCAGAGCTGGATCAGGACTTTGCCGCGAATTTCGCCACCGCTCCTCCCATGGTCAGCACCGAAAACGTGGTGACCCACATCGACTTCGACGGGGCGGGGATCCGCCTGGGGCTGGAGGGGGAATTCCCCGCACAACACAGCGGCTTTTGGGCCTATGCCAAGGGCCATGCCAGCTTTCTCGCGGGCGATTTCAAGAGCTCGTATCGCCAGACGAACAGGCCGATGGTCGGCCCCCCCGCCGTGCTGGTCAGCACCTCGCGGAAGGACGAGCGGATCGTGCCGATCCTGGACCTGGAACTGGGGCTGGGCTGGCGCGGACCCCGTGACCGCTGGCGGTTTTCGGCCGGCTATCTGTTCAGCGCGTGGTTTAACGTGGTGAGCAACGAAGAATTTATCCGCACCGTGCAGAGCGGGCAGATGCATGGCGTCGACGACACGCTCACCTTCGACGGCCTGGTTGCTCGAGCAGAACTGCGATTCTAGTGCTCAAATCACGTTGACACGACGGCCTTCGCGGTCGAAGTGGACCACGCCGTCGACCAGGGCAAACAGGGTGTAGTCGTTCCCCTGCCCCACACCCCGTCCGGGGTGGAACTTGGTCCCCACCTGGCGGACCAGGATGTTTCCGGCCCGTACCTGCTGGCCGCCAAAACGTTTCACGCCACGCCGCTGAGCGTTCGAATCGCGTCCGTTGCGGCTGGAACCTTGTCCCTTCTTATGTGCCATCGAGCTTATCCCGTGAAGCTTAAAGTATGAAGTGAGAAGTTAGTTGCTGCCCACCGTAAAGGCCTTGTCAAAGGCTGTGTCGCTGAATACCAGATCCAGCTGCTGGTCCCCTTCGGCATTGTTGACCTTCTTGCGGCAGCCGTTGCAGCAGAACGTGATGCTGACGCCGCCCACGTCCAGGGCCGTATCGGCATTGAGCGCCTTGCCGCTGATCGGGCACTTGCCCTGCTGGGCCTGCCCGGTCGCCGCCAGCTGCAGATTCGCTTTGGTGGCGAACTTGGCCTGGTTACCGGCAAAGGCCTGGGGGCATTTGTTACAGCAGAAATACAGCTTGCCGCCGCGGTAATCGGCCGAGGCCTCCTCCTTGGCCGGGCCGCCGGAGATCGGGCACTTGGCCCCGCTGACGTCCAAAGCCCACGCGGCACTCAAACCAGCAATCATCCCGAAACCCGTGACCACCAGCATGGCTACCAGTCGCTTTTTCATGTTTCCGATCCCCTGTCTTCCCGATTCGTTTGTCTTCCCGATTCGTTGTCGAAGTCGCTTCCAGAAGGTCGCCCTGGGGCAAGTCGGCGGGCGTGTTGCTGACCACCGCGACGGGGCGCGCGCCGGGGGACTTGACCAGCCGACCGATGTCGTCGAGCGTACCGCGCCGGTCGCGCCAAGGTCAAGAGTTCGCCGCGGTCGGCCGGCCCGGCCAGGGTGGGGCGGAGGGGCCGTTCCGCCGGCTGGCCACCCTCCCGGGGAAGGTCGTCGGCCCGCTTTCCCCGCCGGTGGCCCGGGCGGCTGCTAGGCACTTGCCCCGGAGGTGGCGGGAACCTCCGTTTCGCGGTATCCATACCGGTCCAGGTAGGCGGCCCAGCGGCGGTCAATCTCGGCCTGCAGCTCTGGTTCCAGCTGGTGACGATTGACCCGGTAGTCGCGCTGGCCAGCCAAAAACGCTTCCACGCGCGGGCGGACCGTGGCAAAGTCGCCCAGCTGCAGATGCTGGTAGACCCCTTCCAGCTGGCCCAGCGGGTCCTGCACCAGGTCCTCGTACCGCACCTGGCAGATGTGGGCCGGATCGATCTGGGCCTGCTGGCGATCGAAGGCCTGGTACATGCGGTTCAGGCTGTCGAAGACGTAGTCGTCCAGGTTCCGGTGGTGGGGAATCTGGAATCCCTGAGCGGCATCCAGGGCCTGCCACGTGCGGCGTGTGGAGGGGAAGAGGGCATAGGGATGCCGCACCATGTGCACAAACCGCGCGCCGGGAAACATCTTCGCCAGCAGCCCGATGCGTCCCGTGTGGGGGGGAGACTTGAGGATGATGCGTTTGCCTCGGTAGAGCGTCAGGGCGCGGAGGAACGCCAGCAACGCTTCAGAAAACTGCTCCTGCTGTGCGGCAGACATCGCCTCGGCATCCAGCAGTTCGGCATAGTCCTCCGGGTCATTGGGAAAGGCCATGCGGGCATACGGCGTGGGGGCCCCCATGGCGCAGAGGGCGAATTCGTCCTCCTGGGGCCGTTCAAAACCGGCGGGCATGTTGTCCATCGGCCGCTTGCGGGGCATGAGGATCCACAACAAGCGTGGCAGGATCCATTCGGAGATTACGAAATGATGCGGGGCAAAGCATTCGTACGTGTTCGGATAAGTAAACCGCTGGTCGCAGACCATCAGTTCGTGCATCAGCGTCGTGCCGCTCCGCCAGTGACCGACGATAAACACCGGCGGCTGGTCGATAGGGACCTTGTCCAGCGCCTGCCCGTGCCGCCACCGCTGGAGGCGGTAGAGCATGGAGTTGAGCATGGTGCAGGGCAGCAGGATGGCGGCCATTGCCCAGGAGACGGGGTGGATCCGAAACCGGTGTCGCCGCACCAGCTGAAAATAGTCCCCCACCCGCATCCCGTGCCAAAAACGTGGGCTGTAGAAGGGATAACTGTTGAATCGCGGTTTCGCTGGTTTGGCCAAGGTAGATCCCGTGTGGCAAGGGGCAAAAGGTGCTCGACCCGCGGTGCGACCGGCCGCCGTCGAGAGGCCCTCGGCAGAGGGCTGTGGTCATCGTAGAGCAGAGGGGAGGTGCCTGTCCAGGAAGATTACGGCGGTTCGCGAGGAATCTGGTATTCGTCCAGCTTGCGATACAACGTCGCTCGGCCAATCCCCAGCAATTTCGCCGCTTCGACCATGTTGCCCCCCGCCCGCCGCAAGGCCTCGACAATCAGCTTTTGTTCCCAAGCGGTGATCTTCAGCGTCTCCAGGGGGCTCCCGGGGGCGTCCCGCAGTCCCAGGTCGTGCGGCTGGATCTGTTCCCCTTCGGCCAGCACCACGGCACTGTCGATCACGTTGCGCAGCTGCCGGACGTTACCCGGCCAGGGAAATTGCAGGAGACTTTCCCGGGCAGCCGTTGAGAGGCTCAGCCCGGGGCGACCGTGCTGGCGCCGGTAATGGTCCAGAAACGCATCGACCAGCAGCCCGACATCGTGGCCCCGTTCGCGGAGGGGTGGCACGTTGAGCTGGAAGACGCTGAGCCGGTAATAGAGGTCTTCGCGGAACTTTTTTTCACGGACCAGCCGTTCCAGATCTTGGTTGGTGGCGGCGATCACGCGGACGTCGACGGTGACCTGGGTGGAACTGCCCACGGGCAGGAAGGGGTGCCCTTCCAGGATCCGCAGCAGCTTGGCCTGCCCCTCCAGCGGCAGCTCGCCCACCTCGTCCAGCAGCAGGGTCCCCAGATCGGCCTGCTGAAAGAAACCGACGTGGTCCCGGTCGGCCCCGGTAAAGGCCCCCGCCTGGTGCCCGAACAACTGGCTTTCCACCAGTTCGCCGGGGATGGCCGCGCAATTGACCGACAGAAAAGGTTGATCCGCTCGGGGACTTGCCCGCTGGATGGCCCGCGCCACCAGCTCTTTCCCCGTCCCGCTTTCTCCGTAAATCAAAACACACCCGGTGGCCCGGGCCAGTCGTTGGATCTTCGCCTTCAGCTGCTGCATGCCGGCAGACTGGCCGACCATTTCGTCATAACCGGGGGATTTGGCGGCCAGCTGTTGCAGGTCGACTTCGACGGAGGTCTGGTGTCGAGCTCGGACGAGGGCCACTCCCATGATGTTGGCCACGGAAACGACAAAATCAAATTCGTTCTGCTCGAAATGCCCCTGGTCGCGATAGACGTGGATCGCTCCTCGCAGGATGCCCCCCTGCATCAGGGGCACACAGATCGCGTCGGCAAAGTGTTGCAGGCTGTCGGACGAGCGGGCTTCGCGCTGGTTGGCAATCCAGACCGCATAACCTTGCCTGCAAACGACTTCGGTCAGATGCTGGCTCAGCCGCACATGGTCGGCGGCCTGATCGGGGATCATCTGCTTGGGGACCAGTTGCCCGGCGTCGTTCACCCACAGGAATCCGATCACCGACGCGCGCACATGTTCGCGGGTCAAATCGAGCGAGATGCGAATCACCTGCTCGGGATCCACCGCCCCCATCAACTTGATGCTCAACTGATACAGCACCAACAGCTCTTGGGCCTGCTGCATATCCCGCAGAGCTTGCACGGCCAGCATGCCGTCGCTGTCGGGATTGACCGGGTGATCCTTGACAATCGTCTGCGTCAGCTTTTCCTCCCGCTCGTCGCTCAGCCCCGGTGGCTGGTCCGACATCTTGAAAGCGAATTCGGTCGAACCGATCCGAATCCGGCAGCGGTCGGTCAGGGTGGCTTCGTCGACCTTCTGGTCGTTGACGTACGACCCGTTGCGGCTGCCGGCGTCGCGGAGGACCCAGCGGTCGTCCTGGCGGCTGAGAATGGCGTGCACTCGCGAGCAGAGGGGGTCGCTGAGGATCACGCTGCATTCCAGGCCCCGCCCGATGCAGTTGTCGGCATCCGCATGCAGGCGAAAGACTGCGCCCGGCTGGCTGCCCACCGTCATCGTCAGATACGTGTGCATGATTTCAATATAGCAGTTTTCGCGCTGGCTTTCGTACCAGCAGCAAACCGCTGGGGCGCGGCCGCAAACCGTGCATTCGTAGCGATTGCAGGCTGCCAGCGGCCGCCGGCGAGGTTCGTCGATCTTGTTCCCGGGGGACATTCTGTATATGATCCCAAGAGCGGAATAACTCGTGTCGTCCGCTCCACTTAGCCCACCCCGGCCCGCTTCTCCAAATCGATCAGCCACCGCAGGACCGCCTCGATGAGATCCTTGGCCCGCTTACGCTGCCACCAGACGATCCCCGTTACTGTGCTGAGCCTCGCCACGTTGGCGCTCATCTCCACCGCGCTGTTCGTCCGCGCCACGCTGGCCGAACTGGAGGGACCGTCCCGCCGCGATCGCCAGGTGACCCTGGCGGTGACTTCCTTTTTGAACCAGGATCACCTTTCGCGGCGCGAGCTGGACGACGAAATCTCCCAGCGGTGCCTGACCAGCTTTCTCAAAGCGCTGGACCCCATGAAGCTGTACTTCACCCAGGCCGACGTCGACCATTTTTCGCGGTGGAAGAACACGCTGGACGACTTGGTCAAACAGGGCCAAGTCCAATTCGCCTACGACGTGTACAAGGTGTATCTCCAGCGTCTGGACGAGCGGATCAAGTTGGTGGAGGAACTGCTGGCGGCGGAACACGATTTTACGGTGGATGAGTCGTTGAGCACCGATTTTGACGCGTTGGCTTATGCCCGCGACGAGGCCGAGATGCGGGATCGCTGGCGCCGCCGCATCAAGTACGACCTGCTGATGCAGAAGGCTGCGGAGACCGAACCCGAGGAGGCTCGTCAAAAACTCCTCCGCCGCTACCGCACCTTCGCTCAGAACAAACACCAGGCAGACAACGACGAACTGCTGGAGATTTTTCTCTCGTCGCTGACCACCAGCTACGATCCGCACACCTCCTACATGTCGCCCAGCACTCTGGAAAACTTCAATATCAGCATGCGGCTTCAACTGGAAGGCATCGGCGCGGCGCTGATGATGGAGGACGGCTATACGATCGTCAGCAAAATCATCCCCGGGGGAGCCGCCTCGAAGGATGGCCGCCTGCAACCGGAAGACCAGATCCTGGGGGTGGGCCAGGACACCGATGGCCCCCTGGTCGATGTGGTCGGCATGCGGCTGAATGACGTGGTGAAACTGATCCGCGGCAAACGGGGAACCGTGGTCCGCCTGCAGGTCAGCCCCAAGGGTACCGGCGAACCGAAGGTGTATGAGATCACTCGAGCCAGGATTGAATTGAAAGACAGTGAAGCTCGAGCCGAAATTATCGAATTGGGCAACAAGCCGGACGGAACGCCCTACAAGATCGGCGTGATCGACCTGCCCAGCTTTTACATGGACATGGACGCGGCCCGGCTGGGCCGAACGGATTTTAAGAGCACCACGCGGGACGTGCGGAAGATCCTCCAGGGAGAAACGGGACCCGACGGCATTCTCTCCCCGGGCTTTGTCCAAAAAGGGGTCGATGCGGTCGTGCTGGACCTCCGCAAAAACGGCGGCGGCTCGTTGACCGAAGCCATCAATCTGACCGGCCTGTTCATCGACAAGGGCCCCATCGTGCAGGTCAAGGACGCCGACGGACGCGTCCAACACTACGACGACCTCGACGCCGGGACCGCCTGGAACGGACCGCTGGTCGTGCTGATCAGCAAGTTCAGCGCCAGCGCCAGCGAGATCTTCGCCGGAGCGATCAAGGACTACCAGCGCGGTATCGTGGTGGGAGACCACCATACCCATGGCAAAGGCACGGTGCAGACCTTGTTAAACGTCGGCCGCCAGCTGTTCCGTATCCCCAACGCACCCCAGCTGGGTGCCCTGAAGATCACCATGCAGCAGTTCTATCGACCCAACGGTGACAGCACGCAAAACCGAGGGGTCCCCGCAGACATCGAACTGCCTTCCATCACCAGCCACCTGGACGTGGGAGAAAGCGATCTGGACTACGCCATGAAGTTTGACCAGGTCCCGGCCGTGCCCTTCCAGAAAACCCCTCAGGTCGACCCCGTCATGATCGCTCAACTACGCCAGAAATCCGAACAGCGGCGAGCCGCCGTGGAAGATTTTCGCAAGCTGGAAGAGCGGATTAACCGGTATAAGGCGCAGAAAGAGCGGAAGAGCATTTCGTTGAACGAAGAAAAATTCTTCGCCGAACGCGAAGCGCTGGAGGATGAAGAAAACGAATTGCGGGAAAACCTCGCCGACGACAAAGACGAGGACGAGGCGATCTTCGATCGCAACTTCTACAACAACGAGGCCCTGGATATCACGCTGGATTACATCCGGCTGCTGTCCGAAGGCCGCGTGGCCGCCGCCGGCCGGTAGGGTGGGGGGGTGTGGGGGTGATGGAGTGATGGGGTGATGGAGTGTTGGGGTGATGGAGTGATAGAGTGTGAGCTACCCCATCACCCCCCCTACCCCATCACCCCCAACGGGACCCGCAAACCGTCATAGGCCAGCTCGACCCCCGCCGGCAGTCGCTGGCTGACCTCGGCGTGATCCATTTCGTGGGAGAGGTGGGTCAGCAGGGCGCGGCGGGGTCGCAGGCGCCCAATGACCTCCAGGGCCTCGCTGAGGCTGAAATGGGTCGGGTGCGGACGGTCGCGCAAGGCATCCAGGATCAACACGTCCAGATCTTCCAACAGCGGCCAGCTCTCCGGGGGAATCTCGTTGGTGTCGGTGCAATAAGCCACGTCGCCCAGGCGAAATCCCAACACGTCGAACCGCCCGTGGCACAGCCTCAGCGGGGTGATGGTGGCCCCCAGCACATCGAAGGGGCGGGTGGTGATGCGACGGAATTCCAAGTCCGGTACCGCGCCGGCATGCGTCGGCTCGCCCTCCTCAAAGGCGTAATCGAAACAGCGGCGAATCCGCTCTTCCACCCCCAGCTCGCAATACAAAGGAAAAGCATGCTCCAGGTAAAAAGGAAACAGCCGCACATCATCCAGACCCATCAGATGGTCGCTGTGATCGTGCGTGAACAGGGCGGCATGAATGATGCCAATCCCCTCCCGCAACAGTTGCCACCGCATGTCGGGGGACGTGTCCACCAACAGGTTGCCCTCGGGCAACCCCAGCACCACGCTGGCCCGCGTCCGCTGGTTCCGGACGTTGTCGCTGGTGCAGACCGCACAGCCGCAGCCGATGGCGGGCACCCCCACGGATGTGCCGGTGCCCAGGAAGATCAATTCATCCTGAAAGTCAATCGTGCGAATCTGCCTGGTCACCGCTCTCGACGCTCCGCCGCTATTCTATCCTCTGCCGGCGGCGGGGTGAGCGGCCTTGGGGGGGGCGGGACCGGCGGGGGCGTCCTTCCCCACGGGGGCCAGGGATCGCCCCGATCGCCCCTTTTTGTCGCCCGAATCGTAGTTGACCGTACCGACCGATCGCTATAAACTTCCTGCAGAGAAGACGTTGCGCGGATTTTGACCGCTCGCCGCACCGCTCCCGTCGCGGATCCGCCGCGGCAAAGACCGCCGGATGGCTCGCCTGCCGGCGCGGGGCAGGGGCCCTCCCTGTGTTGCACCACCACCGTCCCCACCGCTTGCCGCTGACACGATGGACATAATCGAACGCATCTGGGAATACCTCTCGCTGTTTTTCGGGGGACTGTTGCGAGGTTTTGAACGAGCCGTCACGTCCGTGTTCGGTTCCTCCAACGCTAGGCTGATCAAGAAATTCTACACCCGCGTCGAGGCGATCAATGCCTTGGAGGAGAAGTACCGGGGGTTGAGCGACCAGCAATTGCAGGGGCTGACGGCCGAGTTTCGCGCTCGTCTGGAGGCGGGCGAGACGCTGGAGGATCTGCTGATCGAGGCCTTTGCCGCCTGTCGGGAGGCGGGCCGCCGCTTTCTGAACATGCGGCACTACGACGTCCAGCTGATCGGCGGCATGATCCTGCACAACGGTTCGATTGCGGAAATGGTCACCGGCGAGGGCAAAACGCTGGTGGCGACCCTGCCCGCTTACCTCAACGCGCTCGGCGGCCACGTCCACGTCGTCACCGTCAACGACTATCTCGCTCGCCGCGACATGGAATGGATGGCTCCCCTCTACCTGGGGCTGGGGCTGACCGTGGGGGCGATCCAGAGCGACATGCAGGGCCAGGAGGGAACCCGACGCCGGCAGGAGGCGTATGCCTGCGACATCACCTACGGCACGAACAACGAGTTTGGCTTCGATTACCTCCGCGACAACATGAAGCTGGCGGCCCACGGCGACGACCGGTTTCCCAAGCAAAACCAGCAGGTCCAGGGCCCGGTGAACTTCGCCATCATCGACGAAGTCGACAACATCCTCATTGACGAAGCCCGCACGCCGTTGATCATCTCTGGACCCGCTCACGACGACCCGCGGCGGTACAGCGAAGCGGACCGGATCGCGCGGCAGCTGAAACGAGACCTCCACTTCGTGGTCAACGAAAAAGAACACTCGGCGCACATGACCGACGAGGGGATCCGCGAGGCCGAACGGCTGGCGGGGGTGGAAAGCTTCTACACGGCCGGCAACATGGATTGGCCCCACCTGATCGACAACAGCCTGAAAGCTCATCATCTCTACAAACGCGATGTCAACTACGTGGTCAAAGAAGGGCGCGTGGTGATCGTGGACGAATTCACCGGCCGCCTGATGGAAGGGCGGCAGTGGAGCGACGGGTTGCACCAGGCGGTCGAGGCCAAGGAAGGGGTCAAGATCAAGGAGGAAACCCAGACGCTGGCCACGATCACCCTGCAGAACTACTTCAAGCTCTACAAAAAACTCTCCGGCATGACCGGGACCGCCATGACGGAGGCGGGTGAGTTCTGGAAGATCTACCAGCTGGACGTCGTCGCGGTTCCCACCAACAAAGCGCTGCAGCGGATCGAGTACCCCGATGTGATCTTTCGCTCGGAGAGCGAAAAATACGCGTCGATTGCGGAGGAAATCGAGCAGCTGGTCAAGTACGACACGCTGTTCCTGCGGGACAGCACTCAGCTGGTGGGCACCATCGATCGCGAAACCGACGAGGCCGTCGTGTTCCGCGTGAAGGACCGCCCCAACAAGGAGACCATTTCCCGCGACAAAATCTCCGAAATCCAACACCACGGCCGGCCGATCCTGGTAGGGACCGTCTCTATCGAAAAAAGCGAACGCCTCGCTCGCCTGCTGGACAAACGGGGCATCCGCCACGAAGTCCTGAACGCCAAACAGCACAAACGGGAAGCCGAGATTGTGGCGCAGGCCGGCCGGCTGCAAGCCGTCACGATCGCCACCAACATGGCCGGTCGCGGCACCGATATCATTCTGGGCGGCAACCCGGAAACCCTCGCCTGGGCTCAACTCCAAGACAAATACGCCAGCCGGCTGGACGTGCCCCACGAGGAATGGGAAGGCCTGGTCGCTCAGATTCGCCAGGACGAACAGATGGACCAGCAGGCAGGGCAGGTCAAGACCCTGGGGGGCCTGCACATCATCGGCACCGAACGGCACGAAGCCCGGCGGATCGACCTCCAGCTGCGCGGCCGCAGCGGCCGGCAGGGGGACCCCGGCAGCAGCCGCTTCTACCTCTCGCTGGAAGACGATCTCATGCGGATCTTCGCCGGCGAGTGGGTCAAGAACATGCTGACCCGCCTGGGCATGAAGGAAGGCGAGGCCATCGAAAGCAAAATGGTCTCCCGCCGCATCGAAGGAGCTCAAAAAAAGGTCGAAGAACGCAACTTCGAAGTCCGCAAAAACCTGCTGGAATATGACGAAGTCATGGACGAACAGCGGAAGCGGGTGTACCGCTTTCGCCAGGACATTCTGGACGGGGCCAATTGCCGCACCTTGATCGAGGAGATGATCGAACGCCAGGTCGATCAGCACCTGGACAAGTACCTCGACCCGGCCTTCGGTACCGACTCGTTCGCCATCTGGGTCGGCAGCCGCCTGGGAGTCGAATTCGACGGGCGCGACTTTAAAGATCTCGACTTCGACACCGCCGAATCGTACGCCAAAGATCAAGCCGAACGCATGGCCGAAACCCAAGTCCTGGACGCCATCGACGAGAACCTGCCGGAAGAGGAAGATTCCAAGGACTGGAACTGGGAGGCCCTGGCCAAATTCGCCAATGCCCACTGGCAGCTCTCGCTGCGCGACCGGGACCTCAAGAAAATCGGCCGCGAGCGGCTGGACGAAGCCCTGATCCAGATGGCTCAAGAGGCCCTGCAAGAGGCCGACCTCCGCGAAGGGGCCACCTACCTGGAAAAGGACTTCGGACTGAAAACCGCTCTGGATTGGGTCCGTTACAAGTTCGCTCTGGAACTGCCGCTGGACGAATTCCGCGACCTGGAACTGCCCGTATTCAAACAGCAGGTGGTGGAAGCGGCCATCGAGATGTACGACCAACGCGAGCTGGAATTTCCCGTGATGGCCGGCCTGGTCCACTTCACCCGCCGTGACGCGGGCGGGAAACGGTACGACCGCGAAAAACTGGTCGACTGGGCCCGCCAGCGGTTCGGGGTCCAGCTGGATCTGGATGACCTGCGGAACAAACAGCGGGACGAAATCTATAACCTGCTGGTCCAACAAAGCCGGCGGAACCACGACCAAGGTCAGGCAGCCCGCGCGGAACTGAACCAGCGGATCGCCCAGATGTTTCCGCCCGATGGCCCACCCGACTCGTCCCCGTCAGACGGCCGGCAGCTGGCCGACTGGGCCCAGCAGACCCTGCAGGTCGAACTGGACCCCGACCAGCTGGTTTGCCTGGACCGCCCCCAACTGCAAGCCCAACTCGCCACCGCCTGGCAGGACCACTTCTGCCCCGAAATCCGCCGCATGGAACGGTCGCTGGTCCTCCAGATCCTGGACATGGCCTGGAAAGACCACCTCCTGGCCATGGACCACCTCCGCAGCAGCGTCGGGCTCCGCGGCTACGCTCAGGTCGACCCCAAGGTGGAATACAAACGCGAAGGGATGCGGATCTACGAGGCCATGTGGAACTCGATCGACGAACGGGTGACCGATCTGGTCTTCCGCATGGAACAGCTGGACGAGGGGTTCGTCGGTTCCACCTGGGTCGAGACAGCGGCGACCCACGAAGCGGCGAAGTCGGCCAGCGAGCTGGCGGCGAGCGAAGAAGAGATTTACGACGGCAGCGAGTCCGAACGGCTGGAACCGATCCGCAACCGCGAGCAGCGGGTCGGCCGCAACGCCCCCTGCCCTTGCGGCAGCGGAAAGAAATACAAGAACTGCTGCATGAGAAAAGGTGGCGCCGCCGCCTGAACTCCGCCGCGGCCACCCCCGGAGGCTGGTCGGGACGAGCGGAAAATGACAAGGATGTCGTCATGACCGGTTATCTGTTGAACGGGGTTTACCTCGGCCTGCTGGTCCTGCTGGCCCCCTCCTTCGTGTGGTCGGCGCTGAGGAAAGGCAAGTACCGCGCGGGCTGGGCAGCCAAACTGTGGGGACGCGTCCCCCACCGGCCAGGCCCGCAACCCTGCGTGTGGCTGCACGCCGTCAGCGTGGGCGAAGTGCAACTGCTGGCCACGCTGATCGCGGCTCTCCAGCGGGAACACCCCCACTGGCAGTACGTGATCTCCACCACCACCCGTACCGGTTTCGCCCTGGCAAAGGAAAAGTTCCCCTCGCATCTGGTCTGCTACGCCCCCCTGGACTTCACCTGGTCCACGGCAGCCGCCTTCCGCCGGCTGCGGCCGGATCTGCTGGTGTTGACCGAGCTGGAACTGTGGCCGAACCTGATCCGAACGGCGGTGCGGCGGGGGACCCCCGTCGCCGTGGTCAATGGGCGGCTGAGCGAAAAAAGTTTTCGCGGTTATCGTCGGATCCGGCCCCTGGTCGCCCGCATGTTACGCTCGATCAACCTGCTTGCCGTGCAGACCCCCCAGTACGCCGACCGCTTCTTGAACCTGGGCGCGGACCCCGCCACGGTCCACATCACCGGCTCGCTCAAATTCGACGGGGCCCACAGCGACCGGCGCAACCCACGGACCGAGTCCCTCGCGGCCCTGGCCGGGATCGGCGGCCAGGAGGTGGTCTTCCTGGCCGGCAGCACCCAGCGGCCCGAAGAAGCGCTGGCCCTGGCCGCCTTCGCACAGCTGGCACCGGCATACCCCCAGCTGCGCTTGATTCTCGTCCCGCGACACCCCGAACGGTTCGACGAGGTCGCCCAGCTGCTGGACGCCTCGGGGCTGCCCTGGCAACGCCGTTCGGCACTGGCCCGCCACCCGCTGGACCCGCCCGACGCCCGGATCCTGCTGGTCGATACCGTGGGGGAACTGGCCGCCTGGTGGGGCACGGCCACGATCGGCTTCGTCGGCGGCAGTCTGGGCTCGCGGGGCGGCCAGAACATGATCGAGCCGGCTGCCTACGGGGTGGCCGTCTGTTTCGGTCCCCACACCCAGAACTTTCGCGATGTCGTCCAGGCGCTGCTGGCCGGTGATGCGGCGAAGGTAGTCTGCGACGAAACCGAGCTGCGGGAGTTCGTCCGCCACGGCCTGGACGACCCCCAGGCCGCCGCCGCTCAAGGTCAGCGTGCCGCCCAACTGGTCGCGGCCAGCCGGGGGGCCACCTTGCGGACGGTGGAGGGGTTGAGCCGGCTGATGGCGGCCGCGGCGGAAGGCCGCACCTACCGTCCGGCCGCCTGAGCTCGTTATCGCCAGGGAGTCAGGTACCTTTTTCGGGAAGGTAAAAAATCTGAACAAGAGGACGCGGAGGTCGCAGAGAGGAAAAGTCAGCCGGCCGAGGTTTTTGAATTTCGTGCTTTGAATTTGTTTCGGATTTCGGATTTTCCTCCGCCAGGCCGGCTACAGGACCCAGGCAACGGCCCTCTGGCAGTGGTGAGTGGTGAGTGGTGAGTTGGATCACGCAACCCGCAACCCGTACCCCGCATCCCGTACCCCGTGTCCCGCATCCCGCAACCCGCAACCCGCATCCCGCCTCTCGTTTAGCTGGCATCCCTTCGGGATGCATTTTTTTTGGGGGG
>CAYFZZ010000249.1:0-4670 GCA_964347545.1 uncultured Planctomycetaceae bacterium
GGGCCTGTTCACCGCGCCAAACGAAAACCGCTAAACTGCCAGCGGGCCTCGGGCGGAAAGAAATTGCGGTACGTGGGCCGGATGTGTGTTTGCGAAGTGGCGCAGGAACCGCCCCGCAGGACGTACTGATTGCACATGAACTTGCCGTTGTATTCTCCCAGGGCGCCCTGAGGGGGCTGGTAGCCGGGGTAAGGCGTGTAGGGGCTGGCCGTCCACTCCCACACGTCGCCGAACAGGCGGTGCAGCGACAGGTTTCCTGCCGCGGAACCGCCGGGATGAAGGGCAGCATCCTGCGAAACCAAGGTCTCCCAGAAATTACCCTCGACCGACCGGTCTGCCGCGGCGATCTCCCATTCGGCCTCGGTGGGCAACCGGGCACCGGCCCAGCGGGCGTAGGCATCCGCCTCGAAGTAGCTCACGTGACACACCGGTTGCTCATCCCGCAACTCGCTCAATCCAGCCAACGTGAATTGCTGCCAGCGATCATCGCGGCGCAGCCAGTACAAAGGTGCCTGCCAGTGGTGATCACAGATGGTTTGCCAGCCCAGCGACAGCCACAGTTCGGGCCGCTGGTACCCTCCGTCCTCGATAAATTCTCGATACGCGCCGTTGGTGACGGGGTGGCTGGCCAGTTGGAAGGCTTCGACGAAGACGCGATGGCGTGGCTTTTCGTTGTCAAACGCGAAGTGATCACCTTCGTGGCCGATCCAGGAAAGGTCTTCCTCGAAGTCCAGCCACGACGTTTCCACCGTTTGCTTGGCGGGCAGCGCCCCCGCGGCTCGATAGCAGGGGAATCCCGGATGGCACGACAAGACGTGCTTGATATCGGTCAGGATCAGCTCTTGATGCTGCTGTTCGTGCTGTAATCCCAGCTCGACGATCCGCTGCACCTCCCGATCGCTCGATCTGTCCGCCAGCAGCGCAGCGACTTTTTGATCGACATATTGGCGATACTCCCAGATTTCCGCGAGCCCCGGGCGAGAGAGCAAGCCGCGACGCGAGCGAGGGAACGGTTTTCCGACTGCGTTGTAATACGAATTAAACAGGTACTCGTAGCTGGGATCGAAAGCCTCGTAACCCGGCTGCTCGGCCAGGAGAAAGGTTTCGAAGAACCAGGTCGTATGAGCCAGATGCCAGCGGGTGGGGCTGACATCGGGCATGGACTGGATCACGCAGTCCTCTGCCGAGAGGGGTTCGCAAATCTGCTGCGTCGCTCGGCGAACAGCCTCATATTTTTCCTGCACAGGGGACTCACGGCTGGCCAGAAGTTCGGTTGGGTTCATGTTCGCACTTTTGTTGAGCAGGTGTGGGGATAACGAGCCGAGGAGGGACGAGTCGCCGCGGAGGCGACCTTCGGGCTGTCAATCTTGTGGGGTGGAGACATTTTGCCGGGGGACGTGAGCGTTGAATTTCGCGAAGTGCAGCACGGCAAACAGGTTCTCCCGGTCCGTCCAATGGCGGCGGAGGATTAACCCCGATTCGGCAGCGATCTCGGCAAACTCGCCAATCGTGTACTTGTGGGAGTACTCGGTGCAGATCTTCTCCCCCTCGTCGAATTCAAAAGTTTCTTCACCGATCGAAACGGATTGTTCCCGAGCGCTGACCAGGTACATCTCAATCCGACCGTGGTCATCGTTGTAGGTGGCATCGTGGTGAAACTGGTCCAGCTGAAAATCGGCGTCCAGTTCGCGATTGATGCGCTGGAGGAGATTCAAGTTGAACTCAGCCGTCACGCCATGGCGGTCGTTGTAGGCCGCTTCCAGGATTTCCGTGTCCTTCTTCAGGTCAATCCCGATCAGCAGGCCGCCCCCCTGGCCACACAGGAGGGCGATTTGGCCCAGCAGTCGCCGCACTTCCGCAGGGCGAAAATTGCCGATCGTCGAGCCAGGAAAGTAGACCGCAACGTGGGTCGGTGTGCTGGTCGCGACGGGCAAGGCGAAAGGTTGTGTGAAATCCGCGCAAACCGGCAGGATTTCCGTGTGGGGATAAGCGACCGAAAGGTTATCGGCCGTCTCCTGCAAGTGAGCTCGGGAGATGTCGACAGGAACATAGGCCACCACGTCCTGCAGCTGGTCCAGGAGGAGCCTCGTTTTGACGCTGCTACCGCTGCCGTATTCGACCAGCATCACGCCCGGGCCAATCTGAGCGGCCATTTGGGGGGCGTATCGCTGCATGATCTCCAGGTCCGCGTCCGTCAGGTAGTACTCGTCCTGCTGGCAAATCTCGTCGAAAAGCTGCGAGCCACGCTGATCGTAAAAGTACTTGCAGGGCAGTCGTGCCGGAGTGCTCTGCAGCCCCGACACAATATCTTCGTAAAAAGTATTGTCGCTAGGCGCACAATCCAGCACATGCACCTTCCGCGTCGCCGCTTTCAAAACAAGCCTCGCTTTCGTCTGCTGGGGGCGCCTCGTTGGCGACCGCCCTCCCGTTCGGGCTGCGCCCACACCGAGTTCAAAATGCGGGACAGGACGTCCAGGGCCAGGTCCACCGCAGGGAACATCGGGCCGGTCCCACACGAGAGCGGCTGTCGGGCAAAGTTCGCAATTGTAACCCGTGCGCGGCTGTTTTCCAAGAACGTGGACGCTGGCCGATAAGAAAAATTGTAACACTTTAGCGGATTGCAGCACACGGAAGGGTGCTACAAGAGGTTTTGAACAGAAGGGAACAGAGGCAACAGAGCTCGGTTCTCTCTGTATCCTCCGTTGCAGAATCATTCGTATTATTTGGCAGTAAGTTTTGGTTTTGGTAGAGGTGGCAGCTGGCCGGTCTGCAGCTGGGTGTGAATGGCTTGGATAATGGTTTTGATGGGATCATGGCCGCGTTGCTTAAGCGTTCGGAAAATACTCATTAGGACGGCTTGTGCGTCTGCTCCCCGCTCACTGCGGTTGCCGTAGCTGTTCTTACGAATAATTACGGCCGGCCGAATCGTTCGCTCGGCATGGTTATTGTCAAACGGAACTCCTTGCTGGTCCAGGAACGTAAACAAGTCGTTTTGATGACGTCGCAGTCGCTTGATCAAACGGCGGGCTTGGGGATCCTTCCAATCCGTCTCGATCATTTCTTGCAGGCGAATCGTCAAACGCCGCCGCCGCGAGGCAAAGGTCTCGGCCGGCAGCTCTTCGCGCCCGCGCCAAAGACGGATGGCATCGGCCAGCAGGCGCCGCAGTTTCTTGGCAAAAGCGGCCCAGTGTTTCCCCGGCGATTTGTACTTTTCGACGTGCTCCAGATCGCGCAGCAAGTGCACGAGGCAAGTTTGGCGCAGCGCACAAGTCACGGCGTTGTAGGCACCCCAAAAGTCGGTTACCAACGTGCCAGCGAATTCTTCCACGAAAAACTTCGACAGCGCTGGGCTGCCGCGCGAACGGTCGATCATAAAGTAGGTCAACAGGGTGGTCGAGAAAGACCACAGCCAGTTGGTTTTGCCATCGACGCGCCACTCCGTTTCGTCGCCGTGCAAGACGGCAGAACTCAAGGCTTCTTTTTGGATTTGTTCGTACCAAGGAAACAACACTTCCTGCAGCCGGCACCACATCTGTACCAGTCCACCCGAACTGATCTTCATCTGCAGATGGAAGTTGAAGACTTCCACGATCTGCGAAAGGGTGTTGCCCAGTGCGTAATGCAGCCAGGCCGAAAGCACGAGCACATGGTTTCCCAAGGCGGCACCAGGCAGTGCGTCGGGGACCTTCGGCTCGACTCGTTTGCGACAACTGCCGCACCAGTCTCGGTGAATGATATGTTCGGTGACTTCCGGCTCGATCTCCGGGATATCTTCGGTGTATCGCGTGCGCGTGTCGTTGCATCGCGTCAGCCGGCCGCCGCAGTCCGGACAGCACTTGGCACGGTGTTCTTTCTGGTGATGAATGTACTGTGGCGTGTCGCGTCTGGCACCCGGATGGCCCTTGCGGCGACCAGGCTTTTTCTTTCGGCGGCTTTGGGGAGAGGGCTTTTGATAGGGGGCTACCATGCCCGAAGGGGTCGACGGAGAGGGGGAAGATTGCTGTGCCGCCAGCTTCTTTGCCATTTCCAGCAAGGCAAAGACAACTGCTTCTTTCCCCTGTTTGTAGATTTCCTCGGCCTGCTCTGCCGTGAGCTGAGCTCCCAGAGAAATATCGAGTGTCCCGGGCATGGTGGCTTCCTTGCCATGAGTGCAGGACACTTGTCATAAACTGAATGCGATTTTTCACCAATACCAACTTCACACTTATATTGGAGAAGACAGAGTAAACTGAGCTCTGTTGCCTCTGCGGCCTCCTGTTCAGAAATCTAATCCGGCAACACCTGGTCGCTGCAATCGGCTAAGGTGTTACGAAAAATTTTTCTTCGCGACAGGCCTTGCCAGCCTACGCGATCACTTCCACGCCTTTCCAGAACGCCACATGATCCTTGATGTCCGCCGCAGCGGGTTTGGGATCCGGGTAATACCACGCCGCGTCATGGTTCGTTTTGCCATCCACAACGAGGTGGTAATAGCTGGCCGTGCCCTTCCATCCGCAGACCGTCTGCGTGTCACTCGCCGCCAGATACCGCTGTTCAACCGCAGCAGCGGGAAAATAATGGTTGCCTTCGACAAGCTGTGTCTGGTCGCTGTGGGCGATCGTCTGGCCATTCCAAATTGCACGGGGCATAGAGGGCTCCTGGTCAAGGGTGAGCAAAAACATTGGGTTATG
>CAYFZZ010000250.1:0-7411 GCA_964347545.1 uncultured Planctomycetaceae bacterium
GATCGTCCGCTCGATTACGATTACGAGCTCGAGCACCGCTTCGCTGAGCACGAGTGACAGGCAGACGATATTCTCTAAGAGGGGTTTTCTACAGAGCCCGGCTGACCCCTCTTCCCGCGGAATCCTTTTTTCCCACGGGATTTTTTTCTGGCTGGCTGCCGAGGGAAAGCTTCCCCGGTGGCCACTTCTGGCCCGACACGCCTTGGCGGCTGGCCCCCAGGCTTGTTTTCCCCCGCGGCGGTTTTCCGCGGGGGCCGCGAACCGGGCCGCCGGGTGCGGAGTGCCTGACCAGCTCGGTTGGGCCGGCGAGGGCTCGCTTCCCCGGAGGGTCACTTCACGATGGCCAGAATGGCATCCTCGCTCATAATCAGCAGCGACTCGCCATCGACTTCGACTTCCGTCCCTGAATACTTGCCGTAGATCACGCGGTCTCCCTCGCTCACTTCGTGAGCGGCCCGTCCGCCATCGTTGAGCAGTTTCCCGTCGCCCACGGACAGCACGCGTCCTTGCTGTTGTTTTTCCTGAGCCGCATCGGGCAAAACGATCCCTCCGGACGTCGTCTCTTCGGCCTCCTGAGGGCGAACCACCACTTTATCTCCCAAGGGGATCAACTTCATTTTCCCAAAGCTCCTAGTTCAAGGCTGGCCATCCACAACAAAAATACCAGCCAGCTACCAAACAAGACAAGAGTCGCCGGCAGCAGCCAGCGACGACGACGGGCCTGCATCGGCTTACTCAGACTGACTGATCCGAAAACCTTCCACCAGTTCGCGGTCGAAGTCGAACACGTCATCAAAATCTTCGCGACGGTCCGAATCCGTTTTGCGCATCTGGCCCAGTTCGATCAGGTTGAAGACGATATTACCAAAGTCACTTGTATTCTTCACGCCCCAGCGGTTGAAAACACATTTGGCCATATAGCCATACTGTTCGATGGCCAGATGGCGAATGGCCGCACACAGTTCTTGCCCGGAGACGTGGCATTCTTCCTCTTCTGCGGGCGGGTCCGACCCTGTGGTTTTGCCTTCTTTGGTGGTGGCCTTCTTGCCGGTGGCCTTCTTGCCGGTGGCCTTTTTGCCGGCCGCTTTTTTCCCGGCCGTCTTTTTCCCGGAAGAGGGCTGGCCCATGTTGAGGACCGAATGGGCATGTTGCAGAGCGTGGAAGACGAAGTCGTAAGCGTCGACATGATATCGCCCGTCGCTCCGGGCAAATTCGGCAATCGGATGATTTGGATCAAGCATAACTCAGCCTGTGATAACTCGTCTGGCACAGTCAGGCATCGGTAGGGGGCCCTTCCTGGCTGAGCCCCTCATTCCGCTGGCCGCTTATCGGCCTCCTCCTCCACCCAGCACGCTCAACACTTCCTGGGAGGAGACCAACACTCGGCGCATGTCTTCCATTTGAACCAACACCTGTCCGGCAAGAATTTCCTGTGCCAACACTTTGGCTCGGCCCTTGTCGGTGACGATATCGGCGCCGATGGGGGGCAATTCTGCCTGCATCTGTTCGTAGGTTTCGTATTCGTACCGCAAACAACATTTCAGGCGGCCGCAGCGACCCGAGATCTTCGTCGGGTCCAGCGTCGCTTTCTGCAGCTTGGCCATCTTCATCGACACGGGCGGCATTTCGGACAAATGGGTATTGCAGCAGACTGGCTTGCCACAATCGCCGTAATCTGCCAGCAGTTTGGCTTCGTCCCGTACGCCAATTTGCCGCATTTCGATCCGCGTCTGGAATTCTCCTGCCAACTGCTTGACCAGCTCGCGAAAGTCCACCCGCGTTTCGGACAAATAATATACAAGAATCCGCTCGCCCCCAAAGACGTATTCCACGTCCACGGGCTTCATGGGGACCTCTAATTCCTTCACCTTCTGGAGGCAATACTCCCAGACTTTACGTTCCTGGTTTCGAATCCGCGACATTTCGCGGCGATCGTCCGCTCGGACTTCCCGCAGAATTTGCCCGCCGGTCGAATCGGTCAAATCCTGGACGGCCCGTTCCGTGGCCTCGCACAACAAGTCGCCCAGATCCAAACCCCGCTTGGTCCGCACGACGACCGCCATACCCCGTTGGTACGATTCGTTGCGACTGGTCGAGAACACACCCAAATGGCGCAGGGCACCGTAGCGAACAACGTACTGGGGCATGGTGGTTTCATTCCACTTTCGCGGTGTCCGGTTCGTCACAAGAACGACCAGGGGATCTGGTAACGGCCACCGAGGTTTGAGCGACACCCTTAGGTTTAAGTATAGCCAACCGCTTCGCTTACGCAAACATCCACCGGCGGTGCCGCTTCCGCCCCACCCCTGCCGGCGGCTGGCGTATTCGTTGACACGCGCCGCAACGGACCTCTATAATTCCCAGATTCGTGGTCACCGATTCGCCAAGCTCGTACCGGGGAGGTCAAATTCCATGGGCGTCATCGACTTTACGGACAGCAACTTTGACGCAGAGGTCCTGCAGTCCCCCACCCCCGTGCTGGTGGATTTCTGGGCTCCCTGGTGCGGACCCTGCCGCATGATCGCTCCGATGGTCGAGGAACTCGCCACGGACAATGGCGACACGGCCAAGATAGGCAAGATCAACATTGACGAGAACCCGGGCGCGGCTCAGAAGTACGATGTGAGTGCGATTCCCACGTTGATTGTGTTTCGGGACGGGGAGGTTGTCGAGCGGTTGCAGGGGGTCCAGCCCAAGGCGCGGCTCCAAGAATCGCTGGACGCCGCCAAGACCTGATCATGCCCCCCTCCTTCCCGCTTGCCACCCCCCCCAGTCGCCGGGCCCGTTGCCCTGGCGCATCTGCCCCCCCCTATTCTCTGCTCGCCAAACGCCCCGTACGTCGGCCGATCGCGCATGCCCGCTCAGACTTATGACGCCCTGCTGGTCGTTTCCTTCGGGGGTCCCGAAGGTCCGGACGACGTCATTCCTTTTCTGGAAAACGTGCTGCGCGGTAAGCCTGTTCCCCGCCAGCGGATGCTGGAGGTGGCCGAACACTACCAGCATTTTGGGGGCATCAGCCCCATCAACGCTCAAAACCGCGAACTCATTGCGGCTCTCCAGGCACGCCTCGCAAAAGACGGACCGCAGCTGCCGATTTACTGGGGCAACCGCAATTGGCACCCCCTGCTGACCGATACGATCGGGCAAATGGCCCGCGACGGGATCCGCCGCAGCCTGGCCCTGGTCACCTCGGCTTACAGCTCCTATTCCGGTTGCCGGCAGTACCGCGAGGACATTCAACGCGCCTGTGCCGAGGTGGGCCCGACGGCTCCAGAGGTGCACAAGCTGCGCGTGTTCTTTAACCATCCCGGGTTCATCGCGGCGGTGGTCGATCGGGTACGGGATGCGCTGGACCAACTGACCGACGACCGACGCCAGCGGGCACACCTGTTGTTTACGGCCCACAGCATCCCCACGGCCATGGCGGCGAACTGCCGATACGAGGTTCAGCTGCGGCAGGCGTGCCAGCTGGTCGGGCGGGACTTGGGCAACCTCCCGTTTCAGCTGGTCTACCAAAGCCGCAGTGGCCCCCCCCAGCAACCCTGGCTGGAACCGGATATCTGCGACGTGCTGCGGGGACTGGCCCAGGACGGCGATGGGGCCGATGTGATCGTCCAGCCCATCGGATTTATCTCGGACCACATGGAGGTGCTGTACGACCTGGATACCGAAGCCAAAGCGGTCTGCGACCAGCACGGGCTGCACATGATCCGCGCGAAAACGGTTGGTACCCACCCCGCTTTCATCGACATGATCCGCCAGTTGATTCTGGAACGCACCGCCGATGTCCCTCGCCAGGCGGTGGGCGATCTGGCTCCCGCTCCTGACGTGTGTCCGGAAGACTGTTGCCTGCCACCGCCCCGACCTGCCCCGTAGGCCTACACGCGGCATGTCCGCCTGGCCGGGTCGAGGGAGACATCACCGTGGGACGATCGGGAAGTCGGCTCGGGACCAAGCCGTTGGTGCCGATGGCCGCGAGCTTACGGCCGCAGCTCCCAACCTCGCTCGCCAACTTGAAAGACGTGCGTGCCGGCCGACACTTCGTAAGTGGCCTCACCGAAATCGCCCCCCCGATCGAACTGGATCACCCACCGTTTTGCGGTACCCAGCTGGTGGCGTTCGCCGGGACCCAGTCGGTACAGCTGGCCATTGACCAAGTAGGCCAGCTCGTGAGAAGAGGGATTGACCAGCACCGGCACTGGGGCCACTTCGCCCGCAGGGGGCAAGGCGTTGGCCACGATGCGGCTGGCCGGGGGATCGGTCGCTAGTGGGGCACCCTGCGGGTTGCCGACCTCGCCTGCGAACGGCAAGTCGTCAACGGGTCCCACCACATCGGCATCGTCCGCCAGGTGAGTTGGGCCGGCGGCCAGCGTCTGCAGCAGATCGACGACCAGCCGGTTTCCTGAATCGTTCAGGAGGCCCATCGTCTGGCCCCCGATCTTGCTCGTTTCCTCGGGGAAAGGTCTGTTTTCTTCCCCGGGGCCCAGAAAATCTGCCGGGGGCTGGGCACTGTCGCCATCGTTGCCTACGTCGAGGATGGCCGCGTCGGGGATATCCTCCTGCAGCTCGGCGACCAGCTCGGGCTGGTCTACCTCCAGCGGGAACAGCTCGGGGGCCACCGCCGGGAGGTCTTCCTGGAACGGAACGGGGGGGGCCGCCCTCGGTGGGACGAGTTCCGTCAGCAGGTCTTGGGCGGGCTCGGTCGAGCGGGCGGCCAGCGGGAGGCGAGCCGCCTCGTAGGTCACCAAGGCGAAGGCCAATAACAAGGGAAGGCGACACCATCCCAACCAACGAGCGGACATCGATGAAAAACTCGTATCGTCGTGCGGCACCCTATCTTCCGTGGTCATTTCCAGACACCCCTTTTCAGAAACCGCTTGTGGCCAGCTGAGCAGAAAAAAAGTCGAGCGGTAGGGGTTCCCCCATCACCGCAAACAAAGTCTAGGTCACAATACCGGCCGCAGGAAACGTCTGCCAGCCACCGCTCCCCGCCACAGTTTGTGTCCCCTCCGCAGCGGGCCAGATTTGACTTCGCCCCCCTGGTGACCTAGGTAACGGTGGCGAATAGACTTCGCTTACCACCGCGTGTCCGGCTGAGCCCTCTTGGGGCGGTATCGAAAATGACGATGAACATACACGATAAGCCTTCCGATTCTTCGCCAGAACCGAACCCAGCGGCTCAGGCGTTTGACGTCACACAACCAGCATCTTCCGTCCCCGCTGGTGGCAGCGACCAGGTGCCTTCCGCAAGTCCACCGTCTGCCACGGAGGATTTCGCTAAGCCGACAGGTCGTGCCGCCAACCTGCTGCCTCCCCTGCTGGAGGACTTGCCAAACGAGCAAGATCAGGATGCTGCGGTGGAAAGGTACCTGTCCGAACTGCTCGGTGGCTACGATGGTGGCTCGGATCAAGCCGCGATTGCTCAGCCGAGCGGAAAAGGGGATGGGGTTGTGGGGGAGTGTCCCGCGGCCGGGAGTCCGGCCGACGTGGTGCAGGCCGATCCTGCCACCCATGCAGGGGCGCCTCTGGGGCGGCGGTCGGCGAGCCCTGCGGAGGCTGCTGCGGACATTTCGGGCATGCGGGCCCTGGCGAATGCGGCGGCGCACGGGGCGATCGCCACGCACAACCACAAAACGGCAATCGCCGACGCGTGGGGCAAGCTGCTGCTGGCAGGAACGGCCTTGACCACATCCTATATCCTGATCCAACTCTCCAGTTCGGTGACGGAAATGCGCTATTGGCTCGCGCTGCTGGCCCTGGGATGGGCCGGATTCTGGGGATACCAGTTCCTGCGGCTGGCCGGCCGACTGGCTAAAGTTTCCATCCGCCGCTGCCGCTCAGCAGATCGGTAACGGGCGGGATGCCGGGTGGATCACCCGTGACGCGGGCTCGGCTGGCCCGTACGAGGTGACCGAACAAGACGCCGCACGTTTGCCCCTGGTCCCCAACGCGCCTTCTCTCCCCTGGTGGAAAAACCGCCCGCGGGGGCAGCAGGCCTTTGGTGCCCGTCTGGGCCCGCTCCCCCGCCCACGCCACTTGCCTCGGGGACACACTCCTGGCGTCCCGGGCTGCTGGATTGCCAAACCGCCCCCGAGGATGGCTATAATTTGCCAGGTGATTTCATGAACATCGTGCGATATCTCGACGCCACGGGGACGCCGGCTTACGGCTGCCGTCACGAGGACGGCGTGACCACGCGGATCGAGGGGGAGATTTACGGCGATCATCGCGACAGTGGTCAGCAGGTCACGCCGGTCAAACTCCTGGCGCCGGTGCAACCGGTCGACATCCTCTGCATCGGGCTCAACTATCGCCGCCATGCCGAAGAGGGTGGCATGCCGATCCCCGACCGTCCCGTGCTCTTCATGAAGTCCTCAGCCGCCGTACAAAACCCTGGTGATCCGATCCAACTGCCCCGCGCCCTGCCGAGCGACCAGGTCGATTACGAATGCGAACTGGCGGTCGTGATTGGCAAGCGTTGTAAAAATGCCAGCTTGGACAACGCCCTGGACTACGTGCTGGGTTATACCTGCGCCAACGACGTCAGCGCGCGGGACTGGCAGCTGCAATGGGGTGGCAGTCAGTGGTGCCGCGGCAAGACGTTCGACACGTTTGTGCCGCTGGGCCCGTGGCTGGTCACCCCCGACCAGATCCGGGATCCCAACCATCTGCAGATCAAGACGATCCTGAACGGCCAGGTCATGCAGGACAGCAATACCCGCGACATGATCTTTAGCGTACCGCGGCTGGTGGAGTTTCTGAGCGGCAGTACGACCCTTTTGCCGGGAACGGTGATTCTGACCGGGACACCTCCTGGCATCGGCGCCGCGCGCCGGCCGCCGGTCTTTCTCCAATCGGGGGACACGGTCACCATCGAAATCGAGGGGATCGGCCAGCTGACCAACCCCGTCGTGGAGGAGGTCTCCCCTTGGTAGGGCGGGGAGGCGGGGAAGGTTCCTCCCGGCCCGCCGGGACGCGCTCTACCAAGCCGCTAGCTTGTCGAGCTCTTCAGAAGGTATTCGCGAATCCAGCGGGCCGACTTCATCGATTTAATCTGTCGCTCACGACCCACGGCAGATCTTCGGTCCGCGTGCAATTCTGACCAGACCAATTCCCAGGGACCGTTCTTCAGCGTGTATTTGCCGGTTCCCTTTTCCGTCGAGTTATGCTGTTGCAGACGAACTGCCAGGTCGCTTGTCTGCCCGACGTAATACTGGCCTCGGGCGTTCTGCAGTACGTAAACGAAATACATCGCCCAGAACGTGAAAAAACTCCTCGGCCTGGACTCGAACCAGGAACCTAGCGGTTAATCCCGGCGCGCCGGGACTCGCTCTACCAATCCCGACGCCATGTCCAGCTCTCCAGAACGTGAAAAAACTCCTCGGCCTGGACTCGAACCAGGAACCTAGCG
>CAYFZZ010000251.1:0-41072 GCA_964347545.1 uncultured Planctomycetaceae bacterium
TTCCGCAGGTAGGGGGCCAGCAGGAGAGCCAGCAGCACATAGCCGCCCGTCCAGCCCATCAGGTAGATCGAACCGTCAAAGCCCAGGAAGCTGATCATCCCGGCCATCCCGATAAACGAAGCGGCACTCATCCAGTCCGCCGCCGTCGCCGCTCCGTTGGCGATCGCCGGCACGCCCCGACCGGCCACGTAAAAACCCTCCGTCTCCCGCACGCGGCTTCGCCAGCCAATGTACAGGTACACCATGAACGTGATCATCACGAACACAAACGTGTACAGTGTCGTCCAGCCAGCATCGGAGGTGGGAGTAAAGCCCAGCAACATCCAGCTCGGTTGTGTCATTCTTGCACCCCATACCGGCGGTCCAGCCGATCCATCGCGAAGGCGTACACGAAGATCAAAATCACGAAGGTGTAGATGGAACCTTGTTGAGCGAACCAGAAGCCCAGCGGCAGTTTCCCGATGTGGAACTGGTTCAGGTACTCGACCCACAAAATACTGCAGCCGTACGAGACCCCTGCCCAGATCAGCAATAGCACGCCGATCAGCATCAGGTTGTGTCGCCAATACGAGCGATGATCGATATCCCGCTTGCCCGGCGAACCTGGCGGCCGGCTGGCCTCTGGCGTCGATGAAGAATTGTCAGCCATGGTCTGCCCTGTTCCCCCTGAGAAATGATGAAAGCCGTGACGAGAAGGCATAACAGACCGTAAACAGGCAGCTTTGTCAATGAGCGCCGTCGTGCCTCGTTTGCTCGGCTGACCGCGAAAAAACCGGGCGGGGGCGAGGACCAGCGGTGATCCGACACAGCGGCTATTGCCCCGCGCACCGCCATCACCAGTGCCGATCCCGCGACCAAGGCGGGTCCCCCAAACCCCTACCGCGGCTTCCCCCTCCGCCCCCCTGGCCGCCGGTCACCGCCAGCCAGAACCACCACCGGCCAGGGACTCTCCTCGGCCAGCCCAGCCGCCTCGGCCTCGCTGGGCACGAACACCAACGCCGCATCGGCCGGGACCTTGTCCAACGGCAGATCTCCCACGTGCCGCCACTCCTCCTCAGCCGTCCAGTCCATCACTCGTCCCCGACCCCGGGTCTGCCCCGCTTGAAAAAACGGCCGCTCCTCTTCCGGCAACGCCGACCACAGTTCGGGTTGGCCGTACTGGACAGGCCGCGCTCCGCGCTGGACCAGCCAGTCGCGGCGGAGGCAGATCCCGTAGGGCTCGCAATCCCACCGCGTGCGATGCGGGCGAAACACCCGCCGGTGAGGTAAGTCCGCCAGCGGCACTGCAGTAAAACAGACGACCGCCGCGCCGCCCCGAATGGCACGCGGCGAGGCCCGTAGCCGCCGCGTGTGGATGATCCGCCGCAAGGTGGCCAGCGGTGAACGATCAGCGCGGTCCGGTTGCACGATCAGTTCCTCCAGGTACTCTTCCTCCCGCTGGTCCGGCCAAGGACCGTCACAGCGACGTGTCCAATGCGTCAGGTACTCCCAGGGCTCGGCCCCTGACACGCGGCTGATATCCACCACCTTCGCTGGTGCGGACAGCCCAGCGGCGGGTCGCGGCGTCGGCACCCTTTCCTTCGGCGGTTCGGTCGCCGAAACTACCCAGCCCACCGCCCCGGCGTCCAACAGTTCCGCGGCACCGCCGCTCGACACCCGCTGGGGGCCCACGGCCACGTAGACCGAGCCCGGTGGCCAGCGGTTGCTGGTCAGCCGGTGGGACAACAGCCGGTGATGGCGACCGCCCCGGCGGAGATGGAAGACCAAGACGCGGTCGCTGAGCGCCACCAGGGCGCGGTCGCGGAGGGGCGCCGCGCGCGCCAGTTCGATCTCGGCCGGCGGTTGACCATCCAGGGGGGGCGAGAGGATCATTCGCGGCATGTGGTCGTCGCCGGCAGGCCCCCGTCGGATCCGTTCCCGCCACTGCCGCCAACCGCGGTGGTCGTCCTCGACCGTGTCGATGCTCAGCAACCGCAGGTCGAACAGCGCCGCCGCCTGCCGGACCAGGGCCGCGGCGGCCGTGTCGCTGGCGGTCAGCAGCAGATCCCGTCCCCGCTCGACGCGGGCGCAACCGGCTCGCAAGGCCGCCAACCACGCGGGCTGCTGGTCCAGCTGCCGGCCCAGCCGCGAGCTGGCCAGGCCGATGCGGCGACCGGCGGGCCTGCCGCGGGGCCACCAGGCCAGGCGGATCCCCAGCCAACCGCGGGCGGCCGCTTCGTAGGGGCTGTCGTATCCCACCGTCAAGGCCGCCCCCCGACCCTGCTGCTGGGCTAACCACGCGGCCACTTCTTGCTGCCCCAGATCACCGATCGAGCCCCAGCTCTGCACCAGCAGCGGCAGCAAGTCGCCGCTCGACATCGCCTGCTCCTCCCCGGGCAGTTGCGGAGGTGGGGCCGTCGCCGGCCAGAGGCCGCCACGGACCAGGGCCCTGGCCAGGGAGCAGCTGAGCGACATGGTAGGCGGGGGAACGGCCATGGGGACGACGCCATCGGCAGAGCGCTGGTTCACCACGAAGTTTCCTATTCTAGCGTCGCGGCGGCGAGCGAGCGATGTGGGGGGGATGCAAATCCGCGTTGTCCTTCCGGCAGGGTTCGGCGTATAAGAGCTCTCATGCGGCAACCACCCACGACCCCCGCCGCCGGCGGCCCGCCGGCTGGCCCGGCACCCGCCGAACCGGCTCAGCCGGCCTGGTCCTGGTTGGGCGTCACCCTGTTGTTTGTCATTGCCGGGTGCGTGGCGCTGCCGTTCGACCTGCCGATCGCGCACTGGTTTGTCAGCGGCAAATGCCCTGAGCCCATTCGGGACATCTTGCATCGCAGCGAATCGTTCGCTCACGGTATCGGCATCGCGGTGATCCTGGTGGCTTTCTACGTGCTGGCAGACACGCGCCGTTGGGCCATGCCCCGCTTGTTGTGCATGGTGTTGGGCGGAGGCCTGATCGCCAACGGGGTCAAGCTGCTGGTGAGTCGCACGCGTCCCCATGCCTTTGACTTTTCCGCCGGCCAGGTGGAAGACTCCTTCCAGGGGTTCTTTCCGCTGTTGCACGGCGGCAGCGCCGCGCAAAGCTTTCCCTCGGCGCACACGGTCGCCACGGTGGCCCTGGCGGTCGGGCTGACATGGCAGTTCCCTCGCGGCAAATGGCTGTTTGCCGGCATCGCCCTGTTGGCCGCCCTCCAGCGGCTGGACAGCGGCTCGCACTTCCCCAGCGACGTCTGCTGGGGCGCGGCCCTGGGCTGGTTTCTGTCCGTGGGTATCCTCCGACGGCGGCTGACACCGGCCTGGTTCGACCGTTGGGAAGAGAGGCTGCGAGCCCGGCCAGGTAGCGTCAGCGCAACCCGTGGCCAGGAACCTCGACTCTCGACTGTCGACAAACGGGCCGCCTGACGGCGGGCACGCAAATTGCCGAGCGGGCGAGTTGAGGGTAGACTGACGGCGGGCTTTGCGGAACAAGAAGGCAAAAGAGCGCTCGATGCACTGCCTGGTCACCTGGCTGGTGATGGTCAGCGGCCCTGCGTGCGACGCCGCGGAGACGCCAGCGGAAATGCCTCTGCAAACGCGGACCGCCTGGGTCCGCCAGGTCGGCGACACGCTGCGGCGGCAAGCGACGGCTGACGACGTCGACCAGCCGCAGGTGATGCTGGACCTGATCGCGCTGTATCACCAACTGTCCGCCGATACCCGTCTCCGCTCGTCCGACCGCCAGCGCTTGCAGGCCAAGTTGCGCCAGCGACTGTGGCGGGTGTCGCGAGCGTTGAGCCGCGATGTGGAACAGCGCTTGGCCAGGATCAAGACCGTGCGTCACGCCGCGGCGGCGGAAGGTCATCCACAGAGGTTGGCCAGCATTCGCGACGACCAGCAGGTGCTGGATCGCTGGCAAGCCGTCTTGGCCCAGGCGGGACCGCCCGCTGGGGTCGCCGGTCGTGGCGGGGCCGCGGGCGGGCTGCCCGATCACGGTGACCAGCTGGTCGAGCTGATCCAGGCGGTGATTGCTCCAGCCGCGTGGGACGTCCACGGTGGTCCCATGGCGATCGTTTACTACCGCCACGGCCGCGTCCTGGTGGTCAGTGCCACCAGCGAGATCCACGAACAGGTGGGTGGCCTAACCGAGGCCATGCGCCGCGTCGGCAACTAGGGGTCGGTCAGGCCGGCGGCTTGGCCCCGCCCCCGCTCGCCTACGTCGCCCTGGCGCTCGGCCCCACGGGAACGAACGGGTACACCTGCGGCTGCCGCCGCAGCCCCTCAGCCGGCGCAATTGACGCAAGATGTTGCCAGGTCAACAATAACAGGCCGCTGGGGATGTGGCGGAATTGGCAGACGCGCTAGATTTAGGATCTAGTGGGCATCGCCCGTGGAGGTTCGAGTCCTCTCATCCCCATTCGCTGTGCCGCACGCCCTCAAGCTGGTCTGCAAGGCGTGCTGATGGACAAAGATCTCGGAATTGGTGTCCGCTCGCCTGGCGCGATATCATAAGAAGGTGGCCGAAAGTGCGGGTGGGGTTGCTTGGCCCGTCGACCCGCGATTTCCTGCGGTGGCGTTGGTCTGGGGCGAGCCATCCGCGGTCGCTGGCCCGGCCCGCCGTCAGCGGACTCGTCTTCGAGAGGGAGAGTGCCATGCTGGGACGCAGCCAAACAGATCGGTACCAACGCGGCCAGACAGCTTGGCAAAAATCGCTCAGCCACAACGCGGTCCTCGTCAGCGGCGGGGGCGGCCAGAGCGGGGGAACCGCTGGTGCGTTATGCCCGCTCGGCTGGCCCGCTCAGCACGCCGTGGGGGTTGAGTGGGGGCGCGGGGGAGAACGCAGTCGATGAGCACACCTGCGCATGTGATCTTTAGAAAGATCTGCCTGCACAACAAGCTGGCAGACGAAAAAACGCTCGATCGGCTGCTGCTGGAGTACGCCAATCCCGAGGATCTGGTCCACCTCTGGATCGAGCAGCAGAAGTTATCGGAGAAGGTCGGGCGACAGCTGCTGGAAATTTACCACAAGAAGCTGGACCAGCACTTCGCCACATTGACCGGGATGACCATTGTGGGGAAGATGCCGTCCCCGACGGCGGCCGCCGAGGCGGCGCCGCCTTCGGCCCCGACCGCGGTTGCCAAACAGCCGCCACAGGCCCCGGCTGCCAAGCAGCCAACGCCCGCCCCCGCGCCGGCCGTCGGGCAGCCGCCAAGTGCCCCGAAGCCGGCGGCCGCCAAGGCGGATAAATCCCCGGTGGGGCCGGCCGGCAAGCCTGCCGGCAAGCCCGCTCAGAAACCGGCCGCCGACGCCGGGGATGCCCAGCCGGCCGCCGCCGCCCCCGCGAAAGAGACCCCAACCACGGCTCAGAAACCGGCCCGACCCAAGGCCGCCGCCCAGGCGGCCCCCGCCGGCCCCGCCACAGGAAAAATCCCCCCCACGATGGCCAAGATTTTCCAGGCCGCCCTGCAAAACGGGGCCTCGGATATCCACATCACCTCGGGACATCCGCCGGTGCTGCGGGTGGCGGGCGCGCTGCGCGAGTTGAGCCTGCCGCCGATGTCGACCGACGAATGCCGTGAGGTGTTGCTGCCCCTGTTGAACGACGAACAGCAACGGCGATTCGACGAAACGCTGGATATGGACTTCTGTTACGACGGTGGTGAGAAGTTCGGTCGTTTCCGTACGAATTATTTTGTCGAGAGGGAAGGGATGGATGCCGTTTTCCGCTTGATTTCCGAAAAAGTGCCGACCATGGAGGAATTGAAACTTCCCGAACAAATTGGGCGGCTCACCGAAGCCAGTACCGGCATCGTGCTGGTCACGGGCCCGAAGAGTTCCGGGAAAACCACAACCCTGGCGGCCATGATCGATCTGATTAATAACACCCGCCGCGAACATATCCTCACGATCGAGGACCCCATCGAGTTTATTCACACACCCAAGAAGGCGTACCTGACCCAGCGCGAGGTGGGTACGCATACCCATACCTTTGGAACGGCGTTGACCGGTGCCATGCACGAGGCGCCGGATGTGATCATGGTGGGCGAGTTGCGCGATCTGGAGACCACGTCGTTGGTGATTACCGCCGCCGAGACCGGATTTCTTGTATTGACTACCCTCCACACGCCGGATGCGATCCGCACGATCGGCCGGATCCTGGGAGTGTTTCCCGCACGCGAGCAGGCCCAGATTCGCTCGATGCTGGCCAAGTCCCTCCGCGGGATCGTCTCCCAGCAACTAGTTCCCAGCCCCGACGGGAAATCGCAGGCCCTGGCGGTCGAAGTCCTGGTCAATACGCCCGCGATCGGAAACCTGATCCGCGAGAACCGCACGTTTCAGCTGCCCAGCCTGATGCAGGTGGGCGGCCGAGCGGGGATGATGATGATGGACGATTCGCTGATCCGCCTGGCCCGCAACGGAGAAATCTCCAAAGACGAGGCCCTGGCCCGTGCCGCCGACGATCACAAGGTCCGCGGCGAACTGCAAATTTCTGCCGAGGAATAAGCCCTCCCCAGCTCGTACCCCGCAAGGTCCCCCGATGGCCAGAATTGATGCATTGTTGAGCCAGATGCCGACCAGTGGTGCTTCGGATACCTTCTTTGCCGCCGGCCGCAAGCCCGAAGTCAAGAGGTACGGAGAAGCCCACGAAGTCGAAGATCATCCGGTCCTGGAAAATGATGAACTTCGGGAGATGATGTTCGAGATTATCAACGAGGAACAAAAGGAGCGGTTTCTAGAGCACTCCGATCTGGATTTTGCTTACGGGATCGAAAATGTGGGGCGGTTCCGTTGTAATTACTTTGTCCAGCGGACCGGCGTCGGCGCATGCTTCCGGCTGATCCCCTCGAAACTCATGACGCTGGAAGAACTGAACATGCCGGCGGTCGTGCAGAAATTGTGCGGCTATCGCAGTGGCCTGATTCTGGCCACGGGCCCGCCCGGCAGCGGCAAGACAACCACCCTGGCCGCCTTGATCAACCATGTCAATCACCATGAACGCCGGCGGATCGTGACGATCGAAGATCCTGTCGAGTTCGTGCACGAAAGCGACAAGTCGCTGATCGCGCATCGCGAAGTCGGAATTCATACCCGCTCGTTTCCCAACGCCCTCCGCGGGGTCACCCGGCAGGATGTGGACGTCGTGATGGTCGGGGAACTGACAGACCACGCCACCGTGGATCTGGCGATGTCCGCCGCGGCGATGGGCGTGTTGGTGTTGAGCACCCTGCCGACGAACAGCGCGGCCAAGACAATCGACCGGGTGATCGACATGTTTCCAGCCGAACAACAACAGCAGGTTCGCACGATTCTGGCCGAATCCCTGGCTGCCGTGCTGGCCCAACAGCTGATCAAACGCAAGGATGGCAACGGGCGGATTGCCGCCGTGGAGGTCTTGCTGGGGAACCAGGCGCTGTCGAATGTGATTCGGGAAGGGAGGATCGAGCGGGTGTCCAGCGTGTTCCAGTCCGGCCAACGGGAAGGCATGCAGATGATGGACGACTCCCTGCTGGCCCTGGCCCAAAAAGGACTCATCGATGGGGCCGCCGCCTACATGAAGGCAGACGAAAAAACGCGGTTTCAGAAATTTATCGAAGGCAAGGAACATACGGTGCTCAGCGAATAAGCCGAGCCCGACGGCCGACCGCCCGCCCCCCCCACGCACTCACCAGTCCGCCCCTCGCCCCCCCGGGAAAGAAACGGCGGTTTGATTGAGTCATCAGCCGCAACTCGATACCATGGGGCACGGATTGTCCCTTTCCAGAGCGGCGTTGCGGGGGACGACGACGCCTCTGGACCCATGCCAGCTGACCCCGCCCCACCCCAGGTGGCCCCAGACCACCAGCGCGTGGCGGGGCCTCGGGAGTCGACCGCCATGTCCCCGGAAAAGGACTTGCTGGCCCAGGCCCAACAGCCTGCCCAGGCAGCCCTGCGGCTGCACCCCTTTTATCGCGGGAAGGTGCAGATCGCGCTGAAATGCCCCGTCCGCGATTTCGATGACTTCGCTATTTGGTACACGCCCGGCGTGGCCGCCTCATGTCGCGCCATCCAAGAAAATCCCGACCTGGCCTACAGCCATACCAACAAGGCAAACACGATTGCAATTGTCTCCGACGCAACTCGCGTCCTCGGCCTGGGGGACATCGGACCCGAGGCGGGCCTTCCCGTGATGGAAGGTAAGTCGCTGCTGTTCAAATACCTGGGAGGGGTGGACGCTATCCCCCTCTGCCTCCGCACGAAAGATCCCGACGAACTGGTTCGCACGGTTCAAATCCTCGAGCCTTCCCTGGGCGGCGTCAACCTGGAAGATATTGCTCAGCCCAAGTGCTTCGGTGTGCTCGAACGGCTCAGAGCCCAGATGCGGATTCCGGTGTGGCATGACGACCAGCAGGGATCCGCCACGGTCCTTTTGGCCGGACTGCAAAATGCCCTCCAGGTGGTCGACAAACGGCTGGACAACATTCGGATTGCCATGATCGGAGCGGGTGCGGCCAATGTGGCCACCTACCGCCTGCTGAAGGCCACGGGTGTCAAACCCGAGGGGATCGTGGCTTGTGACAGCCGGGGAACTCTGCATCGAGGCCGAGATGATATCGAGCGCGAGCAGGCCACCTATGCCGCCAAGTGGCAGATCTGCCAGGAGACAAATCCGCAGGGAGTGACCGGCGGGATCGCCCAGGCCCTCCGCGGGGCCGACGTCTGCATCGCCTTTTCCGCACCCGGCCCCGGCCTGATTCGGCCCGCCTGGATCGAGTCGATGGCCAGCCAGGCGGTGGTCTTCGCCTGCGCCAACCCGATTCCCGAAATCTGGCCCTGGGAGGCCAGGCAGGCCGGCGCATCCATCGTGGCGACCGGACGCAGCGACTTCCCCAACCAGGTCAACAATTCGCTCGGATTTCCCGGCATCTTTCGGGGCGTGCTGGATGTCCGAGCGCGGACGATTACCGACGAAATGGCCGTGGCGGCGGCCGGCGAGCTGGCACGCGCCGCCGCCGAGGCAGGGTTGAGCGCCACGCGGATTGTGCCCCGCATGGACGAGTGGGAGGTGGTGCCCCGCGTGGCCGTCGCCACCGCGATGAAGGCCCAAGAACAGGGGTTGGCCGCCCTGGCCGTCTCCCCCGACCAACTCCACCACCAGGCCACGACCGTCATCCGCCAGGCTCGAGAAACAACCTCCCTCCTCGTCCGCGAAGGCCTCATCGCCCCCCCGCCCCCTTAATTGCCATACCGTTCCATGGCCGAGCGGTCTGGTGGTCAACCGCAAAGCGGTGACAGGAAAAATTCTCGGCCGCCAGCCCAGCCTAGTAAAGCTCGCTCGATTTCTCGGGCTTGCCGCACGCTTCACAACGGCCAAAACCACAAATGCTCATATTTTATGCGGGATGCGGGTTGCGGGAGGCGGGATGCGGGTTATGGGGTGCGGGTCGCGGGAGGCGGGATGCGGGAGGCGGGTTTTGCGCAGGGCTGCGCCCGGGGCTGTTGAATCGCTGTCCGGTGGGGCTGGGGTTTTCGCCCCGAAGGGGCGAGACTCGATAGCCCAGGCCGCAGGCCTGGGAATGACATGGGAAAAAATCCCAGCCCCAACGGGGCGTAACCCATTGGTTTTCCCAGGGCTGTGCCCTGAGCTGCCGCGTCACGGCCCGTTGGGCCTGGGGTGCGGGATGCGTCAGGCGGGGGACGGGCAGGAGTGCCCGTCCTACAAGCATCCCTATCGCAATCAACGGCGGAGCGGTTGTAGGTACGTTCCGCAACTCAACCGCGGAGCGGTTGCAGCGATTAGCCGGAGGTAAGCGGAGCGCCACCTCCGGATAAGCAGGCCTCGAAAAAAAAGCATCCCGAAGGGATGCCAGCCAGACGAGTTGCGGGATGCGGGATGCGGGATGCGCTTACCAATCCCGCCCTCTCACCACTCACCACTGCCCCCTAGAACCTTCCCAGGACAGGCAAGGGGAACCTTCCCAGGAACCTTCCCAGGGAACCTTCCCAGGACAGGCAATGCGGCCCCCGCTTCGTCGCGGAGCAGAATATTGCCCACACTGCCTATCTTCTATATCTTGTAATTCGTCTCCCTTTTTTCGTCGCCCCTCCGCTACCCACTTTCCCTGCATCCGCCAAAAGGCCGGTTGGGCCCAGCGGGCCGCAGCTGCCGCCAAAATCGCTGCAAACAGGCCCTCACGGCGGCCTCCCCTCCCGCCCCGGTCCTCGGCCCGCGGCCAAATCATGCCTGTCCTTTTTTGCTCCTGCGGTTATGGCTGTCCTTTTTTGCGGTTCCTTTTTTGCGGTTCCAATCATGCCTGTCCTTTTTTGCTCCTGTTTTTGCTCCTGCGGTTATGCCTGTCCTTTTTCGCGGTTCCCTTGGCTGCGGTTTTGGGGGCAGTGGGGGGGCCGATCGCGGGCTGCCCCTTCCGTTGCGCCGCAGGTTCTGGCAATCTGACAGGTAGTTTCGCCATCCGGGTTAGCTTGCCATGGGTTCAGCCTCACGACTGGCTGCGGACTGAGCGTTGGCGGCAGCCCGCCGGCGTTTCCCCTCGTGGGGAAATCGGCCCCCCGGCGCCCCGGTTGTGATCTGGCCGACTTGCCCCCCCGGTCCTGGTGGCCGTTTGCGTCTGATCACCATCGGTTTTTTTCCTTCCCCGACCATGAAACACGAACCAAGCCACCTGGCCCCATCCAGCGACCTGCGTGTCGCTTCACCCACACACTCTACCCCTCAGGAGAATTCCCATGTCAGATAGCGGAAATGGAAGCAAGTGTCCCGTGTTGGGCGGACCTCATCAGCACACGGCGGTGGGGGCCACGGCGAACCAGCACTGGTGGCCGAATCAGTTGAACCTGAAGGTTCTGCACCAGCACTCACCCCTCTCCGATCCCATGGGGCAGGATTTCGACTACGCGCAGGAGTTCCAAACGCTGGACCTGGACGCTCTGCGGAAAGACATCGATCAATTGATGACCACCTCGCAGGACTGGTGGCCAGCCGATTACGGTCACTACGGGCCGCTCTTCATTCGCATGGCGTGGCACAGCGCAGGGACTTACCGCATCCATGATGGCCGCGGCGGCGCGGCCGCCGGCACGCTCCGCTTCGCACCGCTCAACAGCTGGCCCGACAACGTCAGCCTCGACAAGGCTCGTCGCTTGCTGTGGCCGATCAAGCAAAAATACGGGCGGAAAATCTCCTGGGCCGACCTGATGATCTTTGCCGGCAACTGCGCCTTGGAATCGATGGGCTTCCCAACGCTCGGTTTCGCCGGCGGACGCGAGGACGTGTGGGAGCCCGAAGAGGACATTTATTGGGGTCCCGAGACCGAGTGGCTGGGGGACGAGCGTTACAGTGGCGACCGGGATTTGGAAAAGCCGCTGGGCGCCGTCCAGATGGGCCTGATCTACGTCAACCCGGAAGGACCCAACGGCCAGCCGGATCCGGTCGCCGCCGCTCGGGACATTCGCGAGACGTTCGGCCGCATGGCGATGAACGACGAAGAGACGGTGGCGCTGATTGCCGGTGGCCACACGTTCGGGAAAGCCCATGGCGCTTGCCCCCAGGATCCGAATATCGGTCCCGAACCCGAAGCAGCCGGGCTGGCTGAGCAAGGTTTTGGCTGGAAGAACAGCTTTGGCAGCGGCAAAGGCGCCGATACCTTCACCAGCGGTTTGGAAGGCGCATGGACTACCGAGCCGACGAAGTGGGACAACAATTACTTTGACAACCTGTTCGGCTACGAATGGGAATTGACCAAAAGTCCTGCCGGAGCTTACCAGTGGACGCCGAAAGAAAACGGATCCGCCGTGGCCACCGTACCGGATGCTCACGATCCAGCGAAGAAGCACGCCCTCATGATGTTCACGACGGACCTCTCGCTGAGGATGGATCCCATTTACGAGCCGATTTCGCGCCGCTTCCACGAGAACCCGGACCAGTTCGCCGACGCCTTTGCCAAGGCGTGGTACAAGCTGACGCACCGCGACATGGGGCCCCGCACACGCTGCCTCGGCCCCTTGGTGCCCGCCGAGCCGCAGTTGTGGCAAGACCCGGTCCCCGACGTCGATCATGAATTGATCGACCAGCAGGACATCGCCGCGCTGAAAGAAAAACTGCTCGCCTCGGGACTCTCCATCGCTCAACTGGTCTCAACCGCCTGGGCGTCAGCGGCATCCTTCCGCGGCACCGACAAACGGGGGGGAGCCAACGGGGCTCGGATTCGCCTGGCACCCCAGAAAGACTGGGAAGTCAACCAGCCGGCCGAACTGGCAAAGGTGTTGCAGACCCTACAGCAGATCCAAGCGGACTTCAACGGTTCGCAGGCGGGTGGCAAGCAGGTCTCGCTGGCGGACCTCATCGTCCTGGGCGGATGCGCCGCCATCGAGCAAGCTGCAGAGAACGCCGGACACAAGCTGCAGGTTCCCTTTGCACCGGGCCGCACCGACGCGCTCCAGGAAATGACCGATGTAGAATCCTTCGAGGTGCTGGAGCCTACCGCCGACGGCTTCCGTAACTATCTCCGGCCCGAACATACGCGACCGGCCGAAGAGCTGCTGGTGGATCGAGCCCAGATGCTGACCCTCACCGCTCCGGAAATGACGGTGCTGGTCGGCGGCCTGCGCGTCCTGAATGCGAACGTCGGACACCCCTCGCTGGGCGTCTTCACCAACCGGGCCGAGTCCTTGACCACGGATTTCTTCGTGAACCTGCTGGACATGGACACCACGTGGCAGGTCTCGTCCCAGTGCCAGCACGTCTTCGAGGGACGCGATCGCAGGACGGACGAGCTGAAATGGACCGGCACCCGCGTTGACCTCGTCTTCGGTTCGAACTCCCAACTGCGGGCTCTCGCGGAAGTCTACGCCTGCGACGACTCCCAAGAGCAGTTCCTTCGTGATTTCGTGGCTGCCTGGGATAAGGTCATGAATCTGGATCGCTTCGATCTTTCCAGCTGACCTGCGTGCGGGCATCGGGTTCCCACAGATCCGGGTCGTCCCCGTGCGGCCCTCGCGGCCTTTGCGCGCCGCCGGCCACAGAAACGCGACCCGGGGGTGGTCCACCCATTGTGTAGCGGACGGGACCGCGATCCAGGCTGGGCCGAGCAGCGGCCTGCGGGGGTGACCGCCACGAACACCGGCGGCGGGGTGGTGGTTAGAGGGGGACGATGTCTGTATGGGGGGCGAGCGCCACCGGCTGGGGGACCGCGGGCTGCTGCAGGGGGACGGTCTGGCAGACTCGCAAAGCCAAGGCCGCTGGCTGCGGGCAGCGGGCCGCCAGCGCCAGATAGTGGGGTCCCCGCTCGAGTTGGACGAACTGCCACCACCGCGGATCATCCTCGAGGTCGGCCAGGAAGGTGATCGTGGGGGGGTGGGGGGGAGCGAACTGAAAGGCGAAGTCGGCCAGGGGGAGGGAAAAGCCCTTGCCGCGGGCCTTGATGTAGGCCTCTTTCAACGTCCAGATGCGGAAAAACGCCTCCCGCTGCTGGGACGGGTCGAACCGCTCCAGGTAAGCTACTTCCGGCTGAGCGAAAAAGCGCCGCGCGATCGACTGCGGTTCGGTGCGGCGATCGATCCGTTCGACGTCGACGCCCAGCAGGGGTAGGTCCGCCACCCCGCAGATCACCAGCCCCTCGCTGTGCGAAATGTTGAAGGCCAGCGGCAGTTCCCGGGGGCCGGCCACGTGCGGCTTGCCGAATTTGTCCGCCGCAAAGACCCACTCCTGGGGCGGGACGTCGTAGTAATAAGACAGCGCGGACCGGACCAAGGCCCGGGTCACCAGGTATTGGTGACGATGTTTGTCAAACACGAACCGGTCCGCCTGCTGGGCTTCGGTGGCCGTGATCAGCTTGCGGTACTGATCCAACAGCGCCGGGTCGTCCACTTCGGCCACCGACGTGTACCAAAGGTCGATCCCGCCGGGGGAAAGGCCGTGGTTGCGAGCCTGGCTGTGGGACATCGTCAGACCACTTTCCCCCGTGCCTAGGAGCGTTCCCCGGGCGGTTGCTCTTTGTCGGACAGGCCCGGTACCAGCTCCCTCCGATCCCCCGCCAGGTACCGAATCACGTTCCCGGTGTCGATCAGCAGGGAGGCGAGGTTCAGACCCAGCAGCACCCGCAGCCAGATCCCGTAGGCATGGTCGGCCGGGCACTCCTCCAGGCGGGTGGCCAGGTAAAAGACCAGCGGGATCCAAGGCAGGTGAGCCAGGCTCAGCAGCCGGGTGAACCCTTGAGCGGCGGTGAGCAGGGTGAAGAGGGCTGAGTTGGCGATGGTGGTCAGGAAGACCACGCGGGCTTCGGGTCGGGTGATGAAGACCAGGGGCAGGATCAGGTTGGCGATGAACAGGGCGGCCAGGAAGGGTCGCCAGTACCACGGCATGCGGGCCAGGCCCCGATGGTATTGGACAAAGGCACGGGCCAGAGTTTGCATGGTTGCTTCCCACGGCAGCCACGAGAGGGTGGGGGGCGGTCGGGGGGGATCGCGGGTCCCGTCGCGGCAGTTGGGGTTCAATAATAAAACACGCCCCAGGGCGAGATGTACCACTGCCGGCGTTGGTTCAGCGGAGCGTATTGGCTGAAGGCCTGGCCTCGCCGCGCCGCCTCGGCCGCAGCCCGTTCGGCCGCCCGTTCCCGTTCCCAAATCGCACGCTCGCGATCCTCCCGGCGAGTCTCTTCGCGGGCCTCTTCCTGCTGCTTCATCAAGTCGGCTCTGCGAGCGACCCGTTCCTGCTGGGCGCGACGCGACTGGGCGTACGCTTGGGCTTGCACGGCCCGTTTGTCCCGAAACTTCTGCAGTTCCTCGCGCAACTGGCCCGCGGACATTTTAAAGACGTTGGGCACCTGGCCGTCGGGGGCCACCAGGCGTCGCCGCGCTCGCTGGTTCAAGACATCCAGGTACAGGCGGGCTTCGTGAGCCTGATCGCTCAACAACACCGCCAGCCGTTCCTCGGTGTCCACCAGGAAATCTGCCAATTCTGTAGCGGACATGGCGGCGATCTGTTTTTTCAGGCCTGCTTTCAGCTGAGCCACTTCGGCGGCGGTATAGATTTTTTGCACCTCCAGCCACTGTGCCAGGGATTCCTGCATCCGCCGCCAGCGGGGGCTGTGCAGGATTTTGTCCCGGTCTGCCGTCTCCTGGGCGTCGGGCGGTTGAGCGGCGCTGACGACCCGCCCCTCTTCCATCGGGACGCCTCCTCCCAGGAAGACCAAAAGGCCCAGGATCATCCCGGCATGGCTTGTCCACTTCCCCATGGCTCGTCCTCCCTCCCTCTTGCTTGTGCCGCGTCTTCCCTCCCGCGGGGATCTCGCTCACCGCGGCAACCGTACGCGTTGGAACTCTACCACGGAATTGTCCAGTGCCGCGTCGCCAACCTTCACGTGGCTGGCATTCAGCACCCAGCGGTCTTCCCCTTCGGGGACCCAAAAGTTGACCGCCGCCGACCGCTTCCCGTCGCTCAACACCCCGCTGGTCTTCTCAATCCAGGCACCGTCTTCCCGCCGCCAATCTCCTTCGACGATGGTCCCGTCCGAGAGGAAGGTCCAGGAACGAATTTTACCAGCGGCGGCGTCCCAGCCTAGCCGCTGGGTGCCGCGGCGGACCACGCTCCCCGCTTGCTCAATCGTAAACCGCCGCAGGATGAATTTTTCATTTTCGCTCCAGACACCAGACCACCGCACGCTCAGATTTCCACCCTCTCCCACCCACTCGCCCAGCATCCAGCTGAGCGCTTCCAGGGGATGACCGGATGCCGCGGAGGCGGGCGCCCGTTCGCGAACACTATCCAGCAGCCAGCGGGGACCCCGTTTGACCCACACCGCGGTAAACCGCCCCGGGACGACGTGGGCCCCCTGGACCCTCCGCGAGGTCCCCTCTTCGATGGCCACGTCCGCCGTGACAAATCGCAGGGACGATTCGGTGTCGACGTCGATGCCACCGGTCCCTGCCTGCGGCTGACCCGCCTTGAATTGTTGCTGGATCAGGGCTCGAGCGTCGAACGAGCGGTCGGTGGCGTTTACGTAGACCCCCCCTGGCACCCAGTGTTCGGCCAGCGCCTCGGCATCCCCCCGTCGCAGGGCGGCGACATACGCCTTCCCCGCCGCCCGGATCGCGGCCCGATCGGCGTCTTGTGGGCCGGACCCCTCGTCGGCGATGATTTGCCAGCCGGTAAGGAGTATCAAGCCACTACCCACTGCGGCAACGGTTAGCAATCTGAAACAACTCATACCTTCCTCCTGGGTGTTTTGCCGCGCAGTTCCCGTGGGGCCCGATGCCTGTTGTTATACTACAGCCAGAGCGGGTGCGCGAAGAATCTGCCAGGGGTGTGCCAGGCCGTGGGGGCGCCGGTGGGCGCTGCTTTCCGTGCGGCGGGATTCGGTTCACCCCTGGCCACCCCCCTCCCATCTCGCGGCGGCGTTCCTGGCCCCGCCTCCCCGACCAGCCCCCCCTGCAGCCGACCTCCCTGCGGCTGGCGCGTCTTGGCTGGGTCTGCGGAAAGTTAATGGATTTTAGACAGGATCAACAGGATCAACAGGATGAGGCACGAAATTAAGAATCCAACGGAGCATCGCCTCACGGATTTACAGCCCGCTGATCCTGTTACATCCTGTTGATCCTGTCGATCCTGTCAAAATCGCTCTGCCGTCAGCCAAGAATCGCTGTGGGCCTGTTCAGTCTGCAGGAGGAGCCAGGGGTTGCCACAAGCCGATAATATTGTCTTCGCTGTCCTTGACTTGAGCGTAGATGCCCAGTTGAGCGATGGGCAGGGGGCCCATCACCCGCGCTCCCCCCGCGGCCTCCACGTCGGCGACCCGCTGGTCACAGGAGTCGACTTCGATCACCACCACCGGCGCGGTGCTGCCACCCTCCGCGCCGCGAGGGAACATGCCCCCGTTGATTCCGCCAGGCTGGGCCGGTTGGAACTTCTCGTCCAGCGGCGTGGTGATCGCAAACAAGTAGGGTATTTCGGTCGGCGCGGGGTAGATCTGCCAGCCGAACACCTCCCGATAAAACTTTTCGGCGCGACTTTGGTCCGCATACGGAATCTCGAACAGACAAACGCGATCCATGGTTTTCTCCCTGGCAGCGAGCAGAAATAAGGTCGGAGGGGAACAGCCTGCCGGGAAGGCTGGCCCGTGGCCGTTTGAGCATCTGGCATCCGCCGGCCCTTGTCAATCGCCGCGAGAGGGTCGCGTGCGGGGGAGGGTGTCCGCCCGGCGTCGCGCGTCAGGGGGGCAGATGGCAGCTGGCGGCGGGAAAGGCGTTCGGGGGGCTGACCGACGGCCGCCGGCTGCGGGGGGCCTGGCGGTCGCGGCTGCGGCCCGGGCGGTTAGAAGGGCCACTGGCGGCCGAGCGCTGTTTTTTGAGCGGCGGTCAGTTGTTTGATCCCGCGGCGGGCCAAGCTCAACAGCGCATGCAGCTCTTTTTCGCTGAACGTGGCCTCTTCTCCCGTCCCCTGCACTTCGACGAACCGGCCTGACCCGGTCATGACGACGTTCATGTCGACCGAGGCACCCACGTCTTCGGCATAATCCAGATCCAACACGGGGTGGCCGCCGACCAGTCCCACGCTGACCGCTGCCACGCTGTGGGTCAAGGGAAACCGTCGCGGATCGGGCAGCTGCTTGTGCACGGCGGAGATGGCGTCGACCAGAGCGATCAGGGCGCCGGTGATACTGACGGTCCGTGTGCCACCGTCGGCCTCCAGGACGTCGCAGTCCACGGTGATCATCCGTTCGCCCAGCGCCTGCAGATCGGCCACCGCCCGCAGACTGCGCCCGATCAAACGTTGGATCTCGGTGGTGCGGCCGTCGACCTTTCCTCCTCGATCGCGCGACTTGCGGGGGCTGGTGCTGCCCGGCAGCATGCTGTATTCGGCCGTGATCCACCCTTTCCCCTGGCCGACCAGCCAGGGGGGGACCTGGTCGGCGACGGCGGCGGTGCAGAGCACGGTGGTGCGGCCGCACTGGATGAGCACGCTGCCGGGTGCCGAGCTGGTGTATCGCCGCTTGATCTTCAGCGGCCGCAATTCCGCTCGCCGACGCTGGTCGTGACGCATGGCGCTAGGGGCTAGGGGCTAGGGGCTAGGGGCTAGGGAATGGGGGGGAATTACGGGCTGCGGTCCCCTTTGGTGCCCAGCAGCCAGGCGAGGACCCCTTTTTGGACGTGCATGCGGTTGGCCGCCTGCTGGACCACAATGCTCTGCGGTCCGTCGATCACCTCGTCGGTGACTTCCAGTCCACGGCGGGCGGGGAGGCAGTGCATGAAGACCGCCTCGGGGGGTGCCTCTCCCATCAGGACCTGGTTGACCTGGTAGGCCGCAAAATCTTTTTGCCGCTGTTCCTTTTCCGCTTCCTGGCCCATGCTGGCCCACACGTCGGTGTAGACGGCGGTCGACTGCCGCACAGCTTCGACCGGGTCGTGGGTGACCGCGATGTCGGCCTCCGGCACGGTGGACTGGATTCGCGCGATCAACTCGGGATCCAGCTCGTAACCGGGTGGCATGGCCGCCACGAAGGGCATGCCGGCCAGGGCGCAGCCGATCGCCAGGCTGCGAGCGACGTTGTTGCCGTCGCCGATCCAGGCCAGGCGGCCGCCGTGGGAGGCGCCGAAGCGTTCGCGGAGGGTGTAGAGGTCCGCCAGGGCCTGGCAGGGGTGAGCCTTATCGGTGAGGCCGTTGATCACGCTGGACGTCGAATGCCCCGCCAGCTCGACCACCGTCTCGTGCTGCTTGGCTCGCACCACAATCACATCCACATAAACGCTCAGCACCCGCCCAAAATCCGCGATCGTCTCCCGCTTGCCGAACCCGACGTCGTCTCCCAGGAACAGGCTGCCGCCCCCCAAGTGCAGCATGGCTGCTTCGAAGCTGACCCGCGTGCGAAGCGAGGGTTTTTCGAACAAGAGGGCCATCACGCGGCCTGGCAGCAGTTCGTCCCGATGGCCCTCGACAAATTTGGTCTTCAGGTCTTCGGTCACCGCAAAGATGCTGGCCACATCTTGAGCAGAGAGGTCAAACAGGGTTATCAGATGAGCCGCATCGTTCATGATTTCTGTGGGTCTGGAGAGGGCGTCTGAGGGTGGGGGGGGGTCGAGCCGATGGGGGGGAGGCGGCGGTCCCCAGCCGTCTGGGCGGGGCCTGCCGGGCGGTCAGCTCCGCGGTTTCGTCGGTTTTACAGGCTGCGGATCACCTCGCAGAGGATGTCACAGCCTTCCTGGGCTTGTTGGTCGGTCAAGGTCATGGCGGGCAACAGCCGGATGACCACCTGCTGGGTGCAATTGACCAGCAGGTTTCGCTGCAGGCATTGTTGGACGACTTTGGTCCCGTCCTGGTCCAGTTCGATGCCGATCATCAGGCCCAGGATGCGGACATCGCGGACGTGATCGCATTGTTGGTGCAGTTCTCCCAGGCGGGCCTGAAACAGGTCGGAGAGGGCCGCTGCCCGCTGGAGGAGGTTTTCTTCTTCGATCGTTTCCAGGGTTGCCAATCCCGCTCGAGCCGCAATCGGGTTCCCGCCAAAGGTGGCAGCGTGCATTCCGGGCCGCAGGCTGGTGGCGATCTGAGCTGTGGTCAACATGGCTCCTCCCGCGATGCCCCCGCACAGCGCCTTGGCCAGGGTCATCACGTCGGGCGTGACGTCGTAATGCTGGTAGGCGAACCAGCGTCCGGTGCGGCCACACCCGGTTTGCACCTCGTCGAAAATCAACAGCAGTTGGTGGTCGTCTGCCAGCTGTCGCAGTCCGGTCAGATAACCCTCCGGGGGCAGGTTCACCCCTCCTTCTCCCTGGACCGGCTCGATCATGATCGCGGCGGTTTCGTCGTCGATCAAGCGGGCCACGGCGTCCAGGTCCCCGTAGGGCGCGTAGACGAACCCCGCCATCAGCGGTCCCAGGCCTTCGTGGTATTTAGGTTGAGCGGTGGCGGCAGTGGCTCCCAGGGTCCGTCCGTGGAAGCCGTGTTCGAAGGTGATGATCTTGTAGCGGTTGGGGGCGGAGTGGAGCCGAGCCAGCTTGATTGCCGCTTCATTGGCCTCGGTGCCAGAGTTGCAGAAAAAGGCCTGGCCGTTGAATGATCGCTGAGCCAGCGCTTCGGCCCACCGCCCCTGCGGCTCGATGTACCACGTGTTGGGGACATGAATCAGCCTTTCCAGCTGCTGCTGGACGGCACGCACCACGGCCGGCGGACAGTGCCCCAGCAGGTTGCAGCCCCAGCCGGGGAAGAGGTCCAGATAGCGATTGTCGTCGTTGTCCCAGACGTACGAGCCTTCACCCCGCACGAGGGTCACCGGGAACCGCGTGTAGTTGGGCACCACGTATCGTTGAAAGAGCTCGATGGTGCCTGGCGAAGCCAGCAACGGGCTGTTCATGAGGGGTCCTTTACGATTTCGGTACCGACGCCTTTGTTGGTGTAGATCTCCAGCAACAGCGAATGTCGCAGGCGGCCGTCGATGATATGGATTTTATGCACGCCGCGATCCAGCGTCTGGAGGCAGGCTTCCACTTTGGGGATCATGCCCTGATTCACCGCTCCGGTGGCGATCATCTGGCGAGCCTCTTGTTCGGTCAGCGAGCTGATCAGCGAATCGGAATCGTCCTTGTTGCGGCGGACCCCATTCACGTCGCTCAGAAAAACCAGCTTTTCCGCCCCCAGGGCTTCGGCCACGGCCCGAGCGGCGGTGTCGGCGTTGACGTTCAGTTTCTCGTCGTGCTCGCCCAGGCACATACTGGGAATGACCGGGACGGTGTCGGCGTAACAGAAATTCTCGATCGTGGCTCGATCCACCCGCGTGATCTCTCCCACGTGCCCCAGATCCAGGGGTTGGTTTTCCGCGTCGCGCAGCGACAGGTGGTGGCCGAAGAGGACGTTGGTCGAGCGAAAGTTGAGCGGGACGGCGCGGCCTCCCAGTTCTTCGATCCAAGCGGCGATGCGTTCGTTGGTTTCGTAAGCCAGGACTTGTTCCACAATGGCCAGGGTGGCGTCATCGGTGACCCGCCGTCCTTGCACGAAACGCGGTTCCAGGCCGGCGGCGGCCATCGCCTGGCTGATCGCCTCACCCCCGCCATGCACCACCACCGGCCGCATGCCGACCGTCTCCATGAAGACAATGTCGACCAGCAGGTTTTTCAGGCGATCGGCGTCCTCCATGACGCTGCCCCCCAGCTTGATCACCGTAATTTTATCACGCAGCTGGCGGATCCAGCCGAGGGCTTCGATCAGGACAGCGGCTTTCTGAATGGCAGCTTCCATCGGGCCAGGCTCGGGGAAAACAAAGACCCCCAGGTCGCGGGGCGCGGCACTGGGGGAAACTGAAAATTTTAGTTATTGTGGAAGAGAACTGTCAACGCGCGGCGGGCTCTGCGGCCTAGCGGCCGCCGAGCCGGACCCCCGCCCGCGGTCGCGGGGGCCCCGCGACCCCGTGGTGGGAGCGTCTGGTCGCCCAGGTGCTGATTCTGATCCCCCAAAAAAAGGGAGAAAACCGTGACCGAACGCGTGGCCATCGTGATGGCGGCCGGGAAGGGGACGCGGATGAAGTCCCCCCTGCCCAAGGTCCTGGTACCGGTCTGCGGACGCCCCATGATTGACTATGTGGTCCACGCCTTGCGGCAGGCCGGCGTCGGCCGCCAGATCGTCGTGACGGGGCATCGAGCGGAACGGGTCGAAGCGCACCTGGGGGGGCAGCCGGACGTGACCTTTGTCCGCCAGGCCCAGCAGCTGGGCACCGGCCACGCGGTCATGATGTGCCGCCAGAAACTGGCCGATTTCGACGGCCCCCTGCTGGTCGTCGCCGGGGACTCGCCGCTGATGCAGAGCGATTCGCTGGGGGCCCTCTTTGCAGAATTCGACCGGACCCGTCCCGCCTGTATCCTGGGAACCGGCTACCGCCCCGATCCGACCGGTTTCGGGCGGATCCTCCGCGACGCGGAGGGGCGGTTCACCGGGATCGTGGAAGAAAAAGACGCCACCCCGCAGCAACGGGAGATCACCGAGGTCAATCTCAGCTGTTATGTCTTCGGTTGCCAGGATTTGCTGGCGTCCCTGGAGCAGCTGGACAACACCAATGTCCAGGGGGAATACTATATCACTGACTGCCCCCGGATCCTCCTCCAGCGAGGCTTGGATGTGCGGGCTCTGAATGTCCTGAAACCTTGCGAGGCGCTCAGCATCAACACCGTTGACGATGTCCAGCGGGTCGAGGCCGAGATGCGACGGATGCAGCAACAGGCCCCGTAGCCCGGCCGCCACGCCGGACCGGCTGGGGAGGCGAGCGTTGAAGCATTTTTTCACAAGCGGGTGAATCGAGATGAAAGATCTCAAACTGTTTGCCGGCCGAGCGAATCCGGAGCTGGCTGAGCGGATCTGCAATTACCTCGGCTTGCCCCCCGGCAAGATCGCTCTGGGAAACTTCCCCGATGGCGAAACCTCCTGCAAGATCCTGGAGGATATCCGCGGGCGGGACGTGTTCCTTATCCAACCCACCTGCCCGCCGGTCAATGATCACCTGATGGAACTGCTGATCATGATCGAAAGCTGCAAGCGGGCCAGTGCCGAACGAGTGACCGCCGTGGTCCCCTACTACGGTTACGCTCGACAAGATCGCAAAGACGAAGGTCGAGTGCCGATCACGGCCAAGCTGGTCGCGAACCTGATCACGCGGGCCGGGGCGGACCGGGTGTTGACCATGGATCTGCACGCCGCTCAGATCCAAGGCTTCTTCGACGTCCCCGTGGATCACCTCTACGCCGCTCCGGTGTTGAACGAGCACTTCCGCAATATGGGGCTCAGCCCCGACCAGATCGTCGTGGTCAGCCCCGACGAGGGGAGTATCAAACGAGCGTTGGGGCACGTGAAACGCTTGGGGGGCAAGCTGGCGATTGTGGACAAGCGGCGGAGCAGTGCTGAGCGGACCAGTCAGGAAAACATTATTGGCGGGCCGATTCGTGGCAAATACGTGTTCATGTTCGACGATATGATCAGCACCGCGGGCTCGATCTGCGGCGCGGCGGAAATCCTCCACCGCAACGGGGCTCGCGAAATCTACGTCGCCGCGACCCACGGGGTCCTCTGCGGTCCGGCCATCCAGCGGCTGGAAGAGGCCCCGGTGACCCGGGTCGTGCTGACCGATACCATCCCCCTGACCCCTGACCAGAAGCTGGACAAAATCGAGGTGCTCAGCGTGGCCGCCCTCCTGGGGGAGGGGATCAAGCGGATCCACCGGAACGAGTCGGTCAGCCGCCTGTTTGTCCAGTAAACACTGGGCTTGAATTCCCGACGAAATCGGCCACAATAAACCGTTTGTGTCAGGTCGGCCCAGGCAGGACGGAGCGGACGATGTCGGAAGTGTTACAGGTAGAACAACGGGGCTCGTACGGGACGCGACACGCCCGCCGCTTGCGGGCCGCGGGCCGTATCCCGGCCATCCTCTATGGGCATGGCGAGGAGTGCGTCAGCCTCAGCTTGGACGCCAGCCAGGTGGGGGCGGCCGTGCGACACGGCAGCCGGATTGTCGAACTGGAGGGGGCGCTCCGCGAAAAGGCCCTGATTCGGGAGATCCAATGGGACCCCTTCGGAGTGGACGTGCTGCATCTCGATTTGACCCGGGTGGCTGCGGACGAAAAAGTGGCCGTCAACCTGCCGGTCGAACTGCGGGGGGTGGCGCCGGGGACCAACGAAGGGGGGGTGGTCGAGCATCCGGTGCATGAACTGGAAATCGAGTGCCCCGCAGCAAAAATCCCAGAAAAATTGGTGCTGAATATTAACAATCTCCAGCTGGGCGAATCGCTGACAGCGGCCGCCTTGGAACTGCCCGAAGGGGCTCGGCTGACAGGCAGCCCGGACACGGTGGTCGCCCAATGCGTCGAACCGCATGTGGAGGCCGAAATGGAGGAGGCGCCGGAGTCGGTGGAACCGGAGGTGATTGGTCGTAAGCCGAGCGAGGAGGAAGCGGAAGCGGGTGGTGCTTGAGGATTGGTTGCGTTGGGTATCCTGGCGTCCTGGTGGCGGAGACTGAGCGGAAACAGCCAGCGACCGATGAAATTGATCGTCGGTCTGGGAAATCCCGGCCGCAAATACGAGGGGACGCGACACAACATCGGCTGGATGGTGCTGGACGAATTGAAACGGCGGCACGCGACGGGTGCGGCCCAAGCGAGGTTTCACGGCCAGCTGACGGAGGTTCGCCTGGGGGATGTCCGCAGCTGCCTGTTGGCTCCGCATACGTTTATGAATCGCAGCGGCACCAGCGTGGCGGCCGCCAAAAGTTTTTACAAAATTGCCGACGAGGATTTACTGGTCATCTGCGACGACTTCCAATTGCCGCTGGCCAAACTGCGGATCCGTCCCTCGGGTAGTGCCGGAGGGCAGCAAGGTCTGGCCGACGTGATTCGCGCCCTGGGACACCAAAATTTCGCTCGACTCCGCATCGGTATCGGCTCGCCACCCCCCCACTGGGACGCGGCGGACTATGTGTTGAGCCGGTTTGGGGGGGGCGAACAAGAGGAACGGGGGGCCGCCGTCGGGCGGGCAGCCGACGCCGTCGAAGTTTGGGCGACCGCAGGGATTGGCCCCTGCATGAATCAGTACAATTGACACGTGTGTGATCCCCTTTTTTGAGCCAAGGAGTGAGTATTTTGGCAAGTAGTGTTTACGAAAGTCTGTTCATCCTGGATGCGTCGCGGTACAGCCGAGATGCGGCTGGAATCAGCGGGCGGATTGAGAAGCTGATCGCCAAGTACGGAGGCGAAGTGCTGGTCAGCCGGTTGTGGGACGAGCGACGGTTGGCTTATCCGATCAACGGCCAGCGGAAAGGGGTCTATTGGCTGACCTACTTCCGCCTGGAAGGCCCCCAACTGGCCGCCTTGACCGAGGAATACGAGCGGGATGACAACATCCTGCGGCAGCTGATCCTGAAGATCGATCCGCGGATCGTTAATCAACTGGTCAGCCATGCCAGCCAAAAGGATGCCCGCGAAAAAAGTGCGGCCTCGGCGGAGGAAAAATCGGCAGATTCCTCGTCCGAAGTCGCCGCCCCGGCGTAATACCCCTAGTTGCCGGGCGGCCGGGATTGTGGTAATCTCCTCTACGGTACGCCTGTGCAGTAACAGACGTGCCGCCAGGGGGAGCGGCGGGAGCGACGCGAAGAGAGGGGCGCCACAGAGAGAGGCGCCCCACCGAGACGCCAAAGTGGTGCGGGCCCTGGCCCGCAGTGACGCGAGGTGGCCCTGCGGCCGCCGGGGGGTGCCCCCCTGCGGATCCCAGCGGGCAGGCCGTGGTTGCCGAGCGAGGGAGAAAGGAGTTGAGTATGGCCAGTTTCAACCGAGTCATTTTGATGGGAAATCTGACGCGAGACCCGGAATTGCGATACATTCCCAACGGGACGGCTGTCGCGGAATTCGGGCTGGCGGTCAACGACCGCCGGAAGAACAACCAGACGGGGGAATGGATCGAGGACACCCAGTTCATCGACATCACCATGTGGGCTCGTCAAGCCGAGATCGCGGCGGAATATTTGAGCAAGGGTTCGCCGGTGTTTATCGAGGGCCGGTTGAAGTACGACACGTGGGAAAAGGATGGTCAGAAACATTCGAAATTGCGGGTGATCGGCGAGCGGATGCAGTTTATCGGTGGGCGCGGGGAAGGTTCCTCGACCGGTCGACGCAGCGAGCCGTCTGCGGCCCAAGCCACCCCCGGGGCTCAGCCGGTCGCCGCAGGCCAACCGTCCGACGAGGACCTCCCGTTTTAGCGTTTTAGGATAAGAGGACCTGCGGGGAAGGTTTGCCCGGCGGGGACCGCCTGGGGGGTGATGGTCGGCCAGCGCCGCAAGACGGATTTGGGGTGAGACGGATTTGGGGTTAGGTGGATCGCTTGTCGTTCCAGGGAGAGCAGTCATAATGCCACGCACCAGGCAACCTAAAAGAAAGCGAGCTGCTGGAGGGCGTGCTCAACGCATCGCTCGGGGCCCGCTGGGCGGAGTCGAATTGTTGCTGATCCAGTCGGTGGATCAGCTGGGCAACCAGGGTGACGTTGTCGAAGTCAAGCCGGGTTATGCCAAAAACTACTTGCTGCCCCAAGGGCTGGCGACGGTGGCCACTGAGCATCACAAGCGGATGGTGGAAAAACACCGAGCGCGGCTGGTCGCCATCGAAGAGAAGCGTCGCAGTGGACTGCGGGCTCTGGCGACTTCGCTGGGCAACCTCAGCGTGACGATTGAAGCCAACGCCAACGACGAGGGCCATCTGTACGGCAGCGTCGGCGCCGCGGAAATTTCGGCTGCCTTAAAGCAGAACGACATTACCGTGACCCCGGACCAGGTGCGGCTGGCCGGACCGCTCAAAGAATTAGGGCTCTACACCGTCCAGGTCCATCTGGGTGCCGAGATTGACGCGGACTTGAAGGTCTGGGTCGTTCCGGCGGTGGCCAGCGAAAAGAAAGAAGAATAAGGGTCAGCTTGTCCCGGCCGCGCCGGGCTTTCCGGGTTCGAATGTCACCATTGTCAGCCCGCAAGGAGGTGCGCTCTCATGGCCACGGCCCGCGGAATCGAGCGTAAGGCGCAGGCCTCGAGCCTGCCGCTGTTGGACCGGCAGCCACCCTGCAATCTGGAGGCCGAACGGAACACGCTGGGCAGCATGCTCTTGCTGCCGGAAGTCAGCGACGAAGTTTCGCTGATTCTCAAGCCCGAGGACTTCTACGACGATGCTCACCGAGTGCTGTACCAGCACATGGTCGATCTGTACGAGACGGGCCAGAAGCTGGATCTGACGCTGCTGGTCGACCGCCTCAAGTCGGCCGGGGACTTTGAGGAAATCGGGGGGGCCGCGGCCCTGGCCGAAATCGCGCATTCGGTGCCCACGGCAGCCAATGCGGCCTACTACGCTCGTATCGTCCACGAAAAATCGATCCTGCGGTCCCTGATCTACACCGGGACCGAGATTGTGAAGGACGCCTACCAGCAGGGCTCGCCGGCGCGGGAACTGTTGAATCTGGCCGAAGAGAAGATCTTTGGCATCCGCGATCAGCGTGGCAAAGGGGCTGAGCTGGCTAATATTCATGACGTATTGATGGAGGCTTTCGAGCAGATTGATGCGCGGATGGAGCATGGGGGGGCGAGTGGGTTGAGCACCGGGTTTCGGGACGTCGACAAACTGACCGGGGGACTGCACCCCGAAGAATTGATCGTCGTCGCGGCTAGGCCCAGCATGGGCAAGACAGCTTTTGCGGCGAACATTGCCGAGCACGTGGCGGTGGAAGAGAACCAGCCCACGCTGTTTGTGAGCATGGAAATGTCCCGGCTGGAACTGGCTCAGCGCCTCATGTGCTCGTTGGGCGAAATCAACGGCGAAAAATTTCGCAGCGGTTTTCTCTCCGGCGGCGATCACAAGAAGCTGATTGAAGTCTCGGCCACGTTGGGCAAAAGCCCCCTCTTTATTGACGATACCCCCACCCGCACCGTCACCGAAATCATCGCCACCGCCCGACGGCTCAAACGCCGACACGGCTCGCTGGGACTGGTGGTGGTCGACTACCTGCAGTTGATTCAACCGGATAATCCGGCCGATCCACGTCAGGAGCAGGTCGCCAAAATGGCTCGGCGCCTCAAAGCGATGTCCCGCGAGCTGGCCGTGCCCGTGCTCTGCCTCGCTCAGCTCAACCGACAGACCGAGATGACCAAGGACAATCGGCCTCGGCTGAGCCACCTGCGGGAATCCGGCGCGATTGAACAGGATGCCGATGTGGTGATGATGATCCACCGGGAGGAGTATTATTTGAGTCCCCAGGAGCGGGAGGGGATGCGTTCCGGGGCCAACCCGCACAGCTGCCTGGGAGAGGCTGATGTGATTGTGGCCAAACAGCGGAACGGCCCCACGGGCGACGTCAAGCTGCACTGGTTCCAGCAATTTACCCGGTTCAAGAATGCCGCCACGCACACCCACAAGGAGTTCGAGGCCTATGCGGCCGAGGGGGAATTTTGAGCAGCGTTGCTAGCAGCCCTTTCCCCCCCACCTGGCTCGGCCGCCTCCCCTCCGGTGGCGGGTCCCGTCCAGCGGCGGGCGCCAGCACCGCCAGCCGGCTGTCAATTCGACTTGCCGCGCGCTGGTCATTTCTTGTATTGCTTCCCAACCTATAGCCGCTATCCGTGCGTAAGAACAGGGTAGCTTCGGCATCTCGAGGTGAGGGGTATCCCATGTCGGAGGCAGCCCACCGGGCCAGCCTCTTGTTCGCGCCCTAGGGACGGATTCGTTTGACTTTTCTGGCCAAAGTTGCTGCCGCTCTTCGTAACCACGGGCTGATCTGCGCGACGATGGTCGCGTTGGCAGCCGGTGGCCAGCCTGGTTGGGCCCAGGACCGCGCCGCCGGGCCTGCACCCTCACCCTGGCAAACCACGCCCCCCGCCGCGGGCCAGACCGTGGCCGATGTGCAGATCACGGGCAACCACCGCGTGGACGAGCAGGAGATTCGGGATCAGCTTGATACTCGACCCGGACAGCCCTTCGATCCGCGGATCGTCCAGCGGGACGTCAAAAACCTGACCAAGACCCGCAAGTTTTTTGACGTCAAGGTCAAGACACAGCCCGGTCCCCAGCCCGCCACGGTGGTGGTGATTTATGAGGTGTTCGAGTTTCCCCGGTTGGAGTACGTGCACTTTCTGGGGAACGAGGAGGTCTCCACCAAGGCCTTACGCCGCCAGGTGGAAATCCAGACCGGGGATCCGCGGGACACGACGGCCATCGAGGCTGCTCAGCGAAAATTGACCAAGTTTTATGAAGAGCGGGGCTACAACAAGGTGCAGATTACCGCTGTGGAAGGGCTGCGGTCGGAAGACCGAGGGGCGGTGTTTCGCATTCACGAAGGACCCCGGCAGCGGATCTGGGATGTGGGGTTCGTGGGCAATTCCATCGTCTCCGGCGGACGACTGAAGACTCAGATTCAGTCCAAACCGAGCAAGTTCAAGTATGTGACGCCGCTGGCCAAGGGCTATTTCCAGCGACGTACCGTGGATGAAGATGTGCACCGCTTGACCGCGTATTACCGCAGCCTGGGCTACATGGTCGCTCGCGTGGGGCGGCAGGTCGAGTTCGATGAGGAGGGCCGCTGGGCCAACCTGACCTTCGTCATCGATGAAGGACCGCGATTCGTGGTCCGCAATGTGTCGTTCAGCGGCAACCAGACCTTTGCCGAAGCTCAGCTGCGGCCACGGATCACCCTGAATTCCGGCGATTATTTTGACTTAACCAAAATGAACAAGGATGTTCGCCAGCTGACGGACGCCTACGGCAGTGTCGGCTTCATCATGGCCGAGGTGAAACCGTCGCCGCGAACCCTCGAAAACGCTCCAGCCATCGACCTGGTGTACGACATTACCGAGGGTGACCGCTATCGGGTGGGGCAGATTCACGTGTCGATCACCGGCGATAACCCGCACACGCAACGTTCGGTCGCCTTAGATCGGATCTCGGTGCGGCCCGGCGACGTCGTCGATATCCGCGAGATTCGGGACAGCGAACGGCGGTTACGAGCTTCCGGGCTGTTTCTGACCGATCCGCTGAAGGGGGTCCGACCCCAGATCGTCTTTCGCGAGGCGGAAGAAGAGGAACAGATTGCCGAAGGGGGGGTTGAGCGGGGGACTTTTCGCGGGCAAAACCCGGATCGACCGGCCGGCTCGGTCGCGGGGCGGCCCACGACGGGGAGGGTGCCATGGTAATCCCAGCTCGATCCGCCCCCCGCCAGCTGACCGCCCTGGCCACCACTTTGCTCCTTTTGAGCGGCTGCAGCCACTGGGGTTCGCCCTCGGCGGTGGAGGGGATTGCCCGCGGGACTTGGCCGCTGCCCCCGGCCGAAGACCGGGCCGCCGCCGTGGCGGCCGCACCGGTAAACGCCCATCCGGGGGGCCACGCGTTTCTGGATCCTCGCCAGTCTCGCCCGCCGCAGCTGGTCCGAGGACAGGATCCCTCGGGCCCCGGCTACGGCGGCCAGAGCGTGGCGGCCCTGCCCGACGATCCGTTGGTGGGGCCGCGGTACACCAGCACACCCCAAGGATCGTACGCGGTACGGCCGGTGCAGTACGTGGCGCCGCCAGCCCCTGGCGGGACGGCCGGCGCCCCCCTGTTCCAACCGCCGGGAACGGGCCTGAATTCCTCCGGCGTGGGGCAACCCGGCCTACCTTACGGCGGCAGTGTGACCCCCGCCGCTCAGCCCCCCTTCACTCCCTCCTCCCCGCTGACGCTGCCCCCCGATCGGCCCATCGATCTGGATTTGTTGTTGCAGGAAGCGCAAACGGGCCGCCTCATGTTCGGCGTGGGGATCAACTCGGACGCGGGGCTAGTGGGCAACATTGTGATTGACGAACAGAATTTTGACATTGGGCGGTGGCCCACGGGGCTGGACGACTGGCTGAACGGCACCGCTTTCCGCGGCGCCGGCCAACGATTCCGCTTGGAAGCCTTACCCGGCACGGAGGTTCAGCGGTATTCGATCAGTTTTTCCGACCCGTATTTCCTCGGTACCAACGTCAGCTTTGGGGCCAGCGGGTTTTATTACGAACGAAATTTCACGGATTGGGACGAGCGGCGTTTTGGGGGGAGGTTAAATCTGGGTTACATCTTCCCCTACCGCCCCGACCTGTCGACCACCCTCTCGGCTCGTTACGAACAGATTGACATTTCCAATCCCCGCGTCCCCACGCCCCCGGAATTGTTGGAGGTCTTGGGTGAAAATGACCTGGTCAGCCTCCGCTGGGAAGTGGCGCATGACACTCGCGACAACGCATTTCTCCCCTCCCAGGGCCACCTCCTGCGGCTCTCGTTCGAACAAGCCATGGGGACGTTCACCTATCCGAAATTTGAAGGGGACTACCGCCGATACTTTGTGATGCGCGAGCGTCCGGACGGGTCCGGGCGCCATGTCCTGGGCCTGGCAGGTCGCCTGGGCGTGGCCGGTTCGGACACCCCCATCTACGAAAATTTCTATGCGGGCGGTTTTTCGACGTTACGCGGCTTCGAGTTTCGTGGGGCCTCCCCCACCAACCTGGGGGTGATCGTCGGTGGCGAATTCTTGCTGTTGGCCAGCGCCGAATATCGATTTCCCCTCACCGCGGACGACAACCTCTACGGTTCCTTCTTCCTGGATGCGGGAACCGTGGAAGAGCGGGTGGAGATCAACGACTTCCGTGTCACTCCCGGTTTCGAAGTGCGGGTCAACATCCCGGCCCTGGGGCCGGTCCCCCTGGCGGTGGGCATCGGCGTGCCCATCGTGCACGCTCAAGGCGACGACATCCAGAATTTCCACTTCTTTGTGGGTGTCAGCCGCTAGCTCAATCCGGCTCGCTCGACCGGAAGGGTAACGGATAGCTGGGCATCCAGCCCAAGGGGAGGGTGACCCCGCTGATCCACCGCGCTTCGTTCGACGCCAGGAAGGCCACCGCCGCGGCCACGTCCTGGGTCACGCCGATTCCCAGGGGGTGGCAAGCCTGCAGTTTTTCCCAGGCATCGGCCGTCAGCCGCTGGACGTGCCGAGCGGCCATGGGGGTGCGGACCAAGGCGGGCGCCACGCCCACCACGCGCACCCCTTGATCGGCCATTTCCACGGCCAACGACTGTGTCATCCCGTTCAAGCCCGCCTTGGTGGCACTGTACGCCACCAATCCCGGCGTGCCCCCCAGGGCCGTGCAGGACGAAACATTGACCACCACCCCCCCGCTCTCCTTCAGCGCCGGCAACATGGCTCGCGTGGTACGCATCACCCCGGTCAAGTTCACGTCCAGCAGTTCGTCCCACTCCTCGTCCGAGAGATTTTCGAAATCATGAGCCGTCTCGATACCGGCATTGTTCACCAGCACATCAATCTGCCCAAATTCGCCCAGACAAGCGTCGCGGGCCCGGTCCACCGCCCCCTGGTCCCGCACATCACAGTCGTTCCAGACCACGGGCTGCTTGAACGAATCCAGCCGTTCCAGCAGTTCGCCAGGGGCGCCGCGCGAGATCAGCCCCAGGGCGGCACCTTCCCGAGCCAGTCGCAGGGCGATCGCACCCCCAATGCCGAAGGGGCTGGCGCCGGTAATGACAGCAACCTTGCCGGTAAACCGCGCAGGCACAGCCGGCAGTTCCGCCGTGGCGGGGGCACTGTTCTCCTGAAAGTCGGTCGACATGGGCGGCAGGCAGTTTGCGGGGCGGGGGGGGCAGAGCGTCGCCGGATGGCGCAAACGTTTATTGTGAGAAGGCGAGCGGCGAATGTCAAATCCTCACCGCCGTCCCGTCCGGGAGGGGCCAGGCCTCGGCCCACTGCCGGCAGCCGAAACCGTGGCGGCGGTGCTGGCATGGTCCAGCCAGCACGGCCTGACCAGCGGTGAAGGTTCGCCGACCGTTAAAATTTGCCTGCTTTGGCTCTACTCCCAGAGGGACGCTCGGCGGCCGGAACGTCTAAAGCCTTATCACGCCAGCTCTCGATACTGATAAACAGATCCCGTCCGCGCGCGCTAGAATCGCCCCTCGTCTGCCGCGAACAACCGCATCTCTCGTCAGGCTATCCGCTCCTCACCAGGAGGCTGTCATGTCTTCCCGCTGGTTTTCCGGCCTTTCGCACGTCACCACGGCGATCGCGCTGGTTGCTGTTTGTGCGTTCCCCGTCCGTGGTCAAGATACGCTCGATTCGGAATCACTCGCCGAGGCGCTGGCGGGGCCTGAGCAAGCCGCGGCCGCCGACCCGCAACCGGCTGATGCGCCGGCGGGCAAAGTGGAGGTTATCCGTGAGCGGCATCCCAACCGGGCGGTCAAGGTCGAACGCGAGGTGATCCGCGACGCGAACGATAACTATGTCAATCACGGCAGCTGGCGAATGTGGGACGAAAAAGGCAACATGGTGGCGAAGGGCACCTACAATCACGGCCAACAGACGGGCGAGTGGACAGCCTGGTACGCGGCGCGGGCCAACCCCATTTTTCAGCAGCAGCCCTTCAACGAATTCGTGGGTCCTTTCACGTCGCATGCCTCCTTCCAGGCAGGACAGCTGCACGGCACGTGGACGATCTACGATGGCAAGAAGCGGAAGGTTTTCGAATTCCATTACGCGGACGGCGTGCGGCACGGGACCTGCACCCGCATCTACAGCAACGGCCGCAAGATGGAGGAGATCCAGTACGAACATGGCCAGCTGGAGGGGGCCTTCCGCCAGTGGACCCCCGACGGTCGTCTGGTGCGGGACGACGTGTACGAAAAAGGCCGTACCGTGGGCCGCAAAATGGCTCATTACCGCGACGGCCGAAAGAAAAGCGAAGCAGAATTCCTGCTGGCCAAACAGGAACTGGCCGGCTCGGACGACTGGTGGAAAATTTCGTTGGCCACCACGGTTAAGCGAGGTGAAGACGAAAAACATGGTCCCTGGCGGACCTGGTACCCCAGCGGGCAATTACAGGTGCAGGCCAACTATCATCACAATCGGCCTTCCGGAGAAATGCCCTGGTCCTGGTGGTACGAAAACGGGCAGAGAGCCGTGGAAGGGCCTTACGTGGAAGGACAACAACAGGGGACCTGGACCTGGTGGCACCCCAACGGGCAGAAGAAACTGGCCGGCAGTTACGTCAGCGGCGAACCGTCCGGCAAGTGGATCTGGTGGAAGACGGACGGGATGGTCCTGCAGAAGATCGATTTTTCTGCCGTCAGCCGCGACCTGGTCGAGGAAAAAATTCCGGATGCCACCGCCGATCACCGCGGATCGGAACCCAGCGTGCTGGCCGTGCCGCTGAACAGCCAGCGGCCCGACTTGCACAGCATCAAGAAATAACCTGCCCGTGGGCTTCCCGTAACACTTTCCCGGATTGCAGTCGAGGGAAAGCGAGCGCTGTTTCCGCTTTTTGTTAGACACGCCTGCGGTCCCCTCTCCCCCGTCCCGGCTTGCCGGGATGGGGGAGAGGGCCAGGGGGGCCAGGGTGAGGGGGCCCTCCGCTGCCGCCCCCTCACCCTAACCCCCCTAACCCTCTCCCCCACAGCGATGCCGAGCACGCCATTTGAGTGCCGGTCCCAATAGGGGCATCGCTGCGGGGGAGAGGGGACTTTGGTGGGCCGAACGTCAATTCTGATGGGCGACTTTTACCAATCTCAACTCACGGGAACACGTGGCCGCGGCACCAGTCGTCACTCGTCGCAGCGGATGACGACCTTGCCCAGGTGCTGGCCGGACTGGAGGTGAGCCAGGGCTTGGGGAGCCGCCCCGAAGTCAAACACCCGATCGATCACCGGCCGCAGGCGGGCGGTTTCTACGGCGCGCAGCAGGCAAGCCAGTTCGGCGGCAGACTCCATGTAGATCCCCCGCAGCTGCACCTGGTGCATCACGATCTGGAACACGTTGACATCGGCTTGCAGTCCATCCAGGACCCCAATCACGGCCACGCGGGCGCCGTAGCCGCAGGCCTGGATCGATCGGGCCAGGGTGGCACCCCCCGCGGTCTCGACCACCACGTCCACCCCCCGCCCGGCCGTAATGCGGCGCACCGTTTGGGGCCAGTCTTCGTCCCGGTAGTCGATCGTGTGAGCGACCCCCTGTTCCTCCTCTAACCGCCGCGCCTTGTCCCGGCTGGACGTACTGACGATCACGCGAGCGCCCAGCAGTTTGGCCAGTTGCAGGGCAAACAAGGAAACGCCCCCGGTGCCGTGGACCAGAACCCACTCGCCAGGCCGCGCCCTCCCGTGGGTCACCACCGCGGCCCAAGCGGTCAGACCGGCGACGGTGAAGGTACAGCCTTCCTCAAAATCCAGATGCGGCGGAATTTTCAGGAGGGACGCCGCGGGATAGGTGATCCGTTCCGCCAGCACGCCGTCGACTCCCTGGCCGCCGACGAAGGTTTTCGACCAGCTGCGATTCAGCGGCCCGGCCGGCCACTGCTTCAACGGGGCGTTCAGGACGCGGTCACCTACCTGCAGATCCGTCACCCCCGGCCCCACCTCGCTGACGACGCCCGCCATGTCCGAGCTGAGGATGATCGGCGGATCCTGCTGACCGCCGTAATCACCACGAGCCACCAGCAGGTCACGGTAGTTGAGCGACACGGCGCGGACATCGACGCCAACCTCGCCACCCCCCACCCCAGGCGCGGACCGCTCCTGGATCCGCAAACTCGCCATCCCCGTACCGTCGGTGGTCCAGCATCGCATGGTCAGCATTCCGGGGGCGGCGTGGGCGTTGATTCCGGGGCTGGAGTCTAGCACATGCTGGCGCAAAGAGGCAATTCTGGCGATGCTATCCTTCAAACCGGCTTGACCCCCCCCACCTCGCTCGTTTACGCTCCGCCCCCCCAGCGGCGTGGGGTGGGGGCCGACCGTCCCCCCGGACGCTGCCGTGGCGCGGGTCCAGATGGGGTCGCGGGGGGTCGCCACCACCCAGGAAGCGGGTGGCTGCCCGAGGGCCCCTGCGACGGTTGAGGGTGAAGGGGTGTGCTGACATGGTGCTCGATCGCAAATTTCATCCCCCCATCTCCCGATGGTGCCGGTTCAGCTTGCTGCTGGGGTTGCTGGCCGCCGGCTCGCTAGCCCTGGCCGCCACACCCCCGGCTGCGGATGACCGGTTGCTGCTGCTGACCAACGGTCAGGTATTGCGCGGCCAGGTCAGCCTGCACGGGGATGACTATCTGGTGACGCTGCCTTACGGAGAGATTCGCGTACCGCTCGAGCAGGTCGAGCATGTCTGCGGTACGCTGGAAGAAGGTTTGCGGCTGAAACAAAACGCGATTCGCTTTGGGTCTGCCACGCAGCACCTGCGGCTGGCCAATTGGTGCCTGGACCACGAGCTGCACGAGGCTGCTCGGCAGCAACTGGCCACCGCGATGTCGCTGGACCCGCCCCACCGCTGGGCTGCGGCAACGGCCCACCGCCTGGCCGTCGCCAGCCGGGAGGCACAGCCGGTGGTGCCGCCGGTGACCGTCAGCCCGCCGGCCACGGATGCCTCGCAGTTGGAGGCGCTGGTTCGCCAGTTGCCGCCGGGTGCGGTCGAGTCCTTTACGCAGACGATCCAGCCGCTGTTGGTCAACAGTTGTTCGTCCCGGTCGTGTCACGGAGCGGCGGCTACCAACGATTTTCGCCTGCATCGTTTTCCCCCCGGCCAGAAACCGCGCCGGCGAGTGACGCTGCGCAATCTGGAAGCGGTTTTGCCTTGGGTCGACCGCGACGATCCGACCGCCAGTCGCCTGGTGTATGCCGCCACGCACCCCCACGGGGTCTCGCGACAATCGGCGCTGCTCTCGGACCATTCCCAGCGCAAACTGTGGGAGTGGGTCCAGGGGCTGGCCACACCTTCCTCGTCACCGCCAGCGACAGACGGCCCGCTGGAGGCCCCGCCGGAGGGGCCGGCCTTCGCCGCGGGTCGTTCCGCCCTGCACAACCCGGCCGAGTCCCAGCCGGTGGATGGGGGGCGGGCGCCGCGCAAGACCGCAGATCGACAGCGATCCGCGGCGGAAGGTGGGCATCCGTACGATCCCCGCGATCCCTTTGATCCCGAGATTTTTAACCGCCGCTACCACGCGCCGTAAGCGAGGGTTGGGGGGGGGCGGGGCCGCCGGGTGTCGATTGGGGATAGGCTCTGCCCTGAGGGTGCTGCCACCCGTCCGTCTCCCTCCCCGCCTCCGCCTCAGCCGGGGGCACCCCCGCGGTCCCCCTGCATGCCCCCCGCCGGCAGCGGTGGTCGCTGTTGGTTGCCCACAGGGGGCGATTAAAGCGTATGATATAGGGTAGTTGCACGTGGCGATGGACCGCTCGAGCCGGATTTGTCATATTCACGTTTTCGTCATCACTTTGAACCATCGCCGCCCGGTTGGCAGCCGGCGTCTTGCCTGGGAACCGCCGCGTGGGGGAGGGGTATGGGTGCATGAACCGCGCTCGTTGTTTGCTGGAGATCCTGCTCTGTACGGCGGCCCTCTTTTTGGGGGGCTGTGGAGGCGGAGCGGAGAACGAATCGGGTACCGCGGGCGACGCGGCCACCGCAGGTGCCGGGGAGGGGGCTCAAGCAGCGGGCACCGACGCCCGGGGGGATGGCCTGGACCCGGTGATTGACGTCGATCCCACCGAGTACACCAAATACCTGGCCAGCCGCGAAGACACCATCGGCGATCCGGTCTTCCTGGAACTGAAAGATGTTTTGACAAAGTATGAAAACGGAAAGAACAAACGCAGTTTCCAGCTGCAGCTCTTCAAGAATCATCCACCCCGCATGCATGGCGAATTCCGCGAGTGGTGGGAGAATGGTCAGCTGTGGAAAAAGGGTCAGTACCGAGAGGGGAAGCAGGTTGGTGCCTGGGAGTCCTACAACGATTCCGGCCAGCTGCTCAAATCGGGCGCTTTCCTCGACGGGCGGCCGGATGGCGAGTGGTCCTATTTCCGTACCGATGGCACCCTCCAGCGGATGGAGTCGTACCGCAAAGGGGAACGGCACGGGTTCTGGAGGGATTACGATGCGACAGGAAAGGTTCTGCTGGTCGAGGTGCACTACAAAGAGGGCAAACGGGATGGCGTCTGCAGCAAATGGTATCCGCTTGCCGAAGGCCAAGAGACGCCAATCAAACAGCGGGAAGTCGCGTTCGTCGCGGGGCGCCAGCATGGGAGGCTCAACGAGTGGTATCCGAATGGCCAGTTGCGGCATCAATTTGATTTCCGGAATGGCAAGCGTCATGGACGAGCTGCGGAGTGGGACGAGGACGGCAAGCTGGTGAACGAGCTGCAGTTTCGGGACGGTGAACTGGTCAACTAGGGGGTCGGTCGCGGAGGGAATGGTGTTGGTTCCGGTTCCGTCGCCAGGCCGCGGCAAGGGTTTGATCGATCCGGGGCAGGGATGATGGGTGGTTGTTTTTACCCCAGGGGGGGTGCAGACCGGGCCGATGCGGGCCGCGGGTGCCGAGCGGGCGTGGCGCGGGCGGGAACGGAATTCTTGACAGGCTTGACAGGAAAGATTCATGTTGGATGACAGACAGGATGGGGATCCGGGCCAGGGCTCGTCTGAGCAGAAAAAGCCACCCCGCATGCGCCTGAATGCCACTTCGCTGGTGTTTTTGGCCGTGTTGCTGCTGGCCTTAGGGATGCTGATTTTTTCGAACACGGGCCCCCAGCGGTCGGCGATCAGCTACGATTTCTTCCGCGCTCAACTGGACGCGGACAACATCGCTGAAATCGAAATCGACGGCCAGAACGTCCAAGGCAAATTCAAGGAACCGCCGCTGAAGCCCCCCGGGGCCGACAGCGAGAAAGGCAAGGCGGCTGGCGAGGCGGCGGCGAAATACCTGGAACACTTCCACGTGGTGCTCAGCCCCCTGGTCGGTGAAGAACTGGACCAGGAATTGCTAAAGCGGGGTGTGGTCGTCAAGCCGCAGGTGCCCACCGACAGCACCAGCATGCTGATCTTCGTCTACCTCTTCGTGACGATCTTGCTGTTCGTGGCCTTTGTCACCATGTTTCGTCGAGCCCGGGACCAGTTCATGGGTGGGGGGGGCATCCTGTCAGGTTTTTCCAAAAGCCCGGCCCAACGTTACGAATCGAGCGACAAGCGGGTGACCTTTGGCGATGTGGCTGGCCTGGAGGGGGTCAAGCGGGATCTGCAGGAAGTGATCGATTTCCTCAAGGATCCAGAAAAGTTCCAAAGGTTGGGGGGCCGTGTGCCCAAGGGAATCCTGCTGAACGGCCCTCCCGGCACCGGCAAGACCTTGCTGGCTCGTGCCGTGGCGGGCGAAGCCGGGGTGCCGTTTTACTCCATCAACGGGTCGGAATTCATCCAGATGTTTGTGGGCGTCGGCGCGGGGCGGGTCCGCGACCTGTTCCGGACCGCCAAAGAGAACGCGCCTTGCATTCTGTTCATCGACGAAATCGATGCGGTGGGCCGTCATCGCGGAGCGGGATTGGGGGGGGGGCATGACGAGCGGGAGCAGACGCTGAATCAGATTCTGAGCGAGATGGATGGGTTCCAGCCCAACGAATCGGTGATTGTCCTGGCCGCCACGAATCGGCCCGACGTGCTGGACCCGGCCCTGCTCCGCCCGGGACGCTTTGATCGCCACATCACCGTCGATCGACCCACCCAACAAGGGCGGGTCGCCATCTTTCGGGTCCACTGCCACAACGTCCCCCTGGCCGACGATGTGGACTTGACCAAGCTGGCGGCCGGCACTGTGGGCCTGACCGGCGCGGATATTCGCAACCTGGTCAACGAAGCGGCCCTGTGGGCCACCCGCCAGGGCAAAGACAGCGTCGACATGGACGACTTTGAACACGCCCGCGACAAGGTGATCATGGGGGCCAAGCGGGAAGAGGTGCTGTCGGGCAAAGAGAAGGACATGACCGCTTACCACGAAGCGGGACACGCCTTGCTGGCCTGGCTGGTCCCCGGCAACGACCGGCTGCACAAGGTCACGATCATCCCCCGGGGCCGTGCCCTGGGCGTCACCCAACTGCTGCCCGAGGAAGATCGGCTGAACATCAGCGAAAGCGACCTCAGGGCTCGGCTGGTGTTCACCATGGGCGGCCGCGCTGCGGAAAAGCTGGTTTATGACGAGTACAGTGCGGGAGCGGAAAATGATTTGACTCAGGCAACCAATCTTGCCCGCCGCATGGTGGCCCATTGGGGGATGAGTGAAAAACTGGGACCGGTCGCTTATCATCTCTCCGAGGAACATCCCTTCTTGGGACGGGAAATCCACGAACAACGGCAATTCAGCGAACATACCCAACAGCTGATCGACGAAGAGGTCGCTCGCCTGCTGCACGAATCCGACAGCCGCGCGCGGGATGTTTTGCAGCAGCACCGAGACAAGCTGGACAAGCTGGCCCACGAGTTGATCGAGCGGGAAGTGCTGGACGAAGACGAAATTGAAGAATTGATTGGACCGTCCGCTTACGCTGTCCATGAAGGAAATGGCAGTGAAGGGAAGCCAGCGGACTCGCAGAAGGTCTCCGGCGACGTCGGCGCCTGAAGGTGTTCTGGCCAGACTTGCAGGGAAAAGATGCCGAAGCGGGGGGAGTGGCGTGCAGCGACAACCGGTTTCTGATCACGCGCAGCCCGGCCCCGCGGGGACGGCCGCGGTGGCCCCGCCCAGCTTGGCGCCGTCCGCGGCCGTCGCCGAACTGCCCCATCCCTGGGCATGGCTGCGGCTGCCGATTCTGCTGAGTTTGCTGCTGTGGGGCGCCGAGGTGGCGGTGCTGACGCCCCAATTCGAGTTCAAGGCCGGCGCGATGCGGTATGTCGCGCACCCGCTGACCGCCAATTTCGTCTTTCTGGCCACCGTGTTGTTTTTGCTGCTGGCCGGCGATCGCCTGGGGGGCGGCAACGCCTGGGATCGGCGAACGGCCCCGCACCGCCTCGCCTGGCTGGCGGTCAATCTGGTCAGTTTCGCTCTCCTGTGGGCGGTCACCTTGCGGTTGCAGGGGATGGCGGCGGGAGGTCCTGCCTATGGGGGGCTGGTCGCGGCCTGGGGAGTGCTGGCCCTCACGGTCGGACTCACGGCCTGGTTGGCGTTCCTGTCCGCTCGGCGGCTGGCGGCCTGGCTGGGCGACAGTTGGGAAAAGGCCTTCGCCGCCACTGTGCTCGCCCTGACGTTGACCCTCTTGACCCCGGAAATCCGCAGGCTGTGGTATTTCCTCCATCCCCCCGTCGCCGGCCTGACCCTCCAACTGCTGGAATGGACCGGCTACTCGGAACTGGTCTCCTTTGTCTCGCCCCGGTCGGGCAATCCCGTATTGGGATCGCGGCAAGCGGTGGTGCTGGAGGTCACGCCCTTTTGCGCGGAAGTCGAATCGCTGGCGGTCTTTTGCCTGTTGGGCGGCGCCTTGCTGGTGGCCGGCGGCCAGCGGATCCACCGCCTCCGGTTGGGCGTCGTCCTCCTGGGCGGCCTGGGTCTGCTGTATGTCCTCAACGCCGTCCGCCTCTACCTCCTCATCGACCTGGCCGCTCGCCTGGACGACGTCCTCGTGGCGGTCAAGCTGGCCCACTCCCGTGTGGGACACGTGGCCTTTCTGGCCCTGTCGCTGGTCATGCTGATCGGCACCTCTCCCTGGTGGTATCGGCAGGCACCCGAGGCTGCCCCGGACTTGCACCCCCCCCCCGGCGGGCCAGAATGAACCTTGCCGATGCTCGACCCCGCCGCGTGATCACCCCCCCTGCCGGGCGCCGCTTGTAATGTCCTCC
>CAYFZZ010000252.1:0-21946 GCA_964347545.1 uncultured Planctomycetaceae bacterium
TCTGGTGCTGGTCGAACCCCCCCCGTCGGCGGTCAGCGAGGTCTCCGGTTCCGGACCACCGGCCGCACCACCGCGGCCACCCGCTCCGCCACGCCCCCCCGCACCACCGCCGGCTCCTACGTCTTCCTCGCGGGCCTTGGCGGCCGAGCCTCCTCTTGACGGCCCACCCGTTTCGGCCGGGCAGCCTCCCCCCGTGCAGTCCCCGGCAGACCCGCAACCGCCGATCCCGCAACTGCCCAGCGTGCCGCTGAGCGGCTGGCACCAGGGCTTGATGCTGGCCACCGCCGCGGCGACCGGTACGCTGGTGGCCGCCAGCCTGTGGCTGTTCCTCCGCCATCGAGACACGGGTCCGCAGGAGGTTCCATCCTTGAACACGGCCGCTGCCGTGGCGCGGGCACCCGCTGGCACCGACCCGGCCGGGGCGGCACCGCCCCCGTTGGCCGACCCGCCGCTCGTTGCACCTCACCACGCGTCTGATAGCAAGGAACCGTCTCCTCGCGCGGCTGCCACGGAGGGGGCAGAGCCGCTGGTGGCGCGGAGCGAGCCGCGTCGCGATCCGACCGCCGAGCCTCCCACGGCGGCGAAGAAATCCCGCGTGGCGGATGAAGCGGATCACGATCCTCGGCCGTCGGCTGCGGACCGATCGGAGGAGTCGCCGCTGGCCTCCGGCGACAGGCCACCGTCCCCCGCTCCCGCGGAGGCGGTCACGATCCAGTCCAGCAGCGCCGAATCGCCAGAGCACCCCCTACCCGCTCCTTCGCCCGACACCCAGGCCCGGATGAAAATCGGCATGGACGGGGTCGTGTTTGCCGATACGGCTCTGCGGCACGTGGCGGCGGTCGTGCAGCAGATGACCTCGGTTCCCATCGAACTGGATCGCGGTGGGTTGTTCCGCGCAGGCGTCGCCCCGGACACTTCAGTGCGTCTGGAGTTGCAGGATGCCACGGCCGCTCAACTGCTGGATACCGTAGCAGCTCGCTTCGGCCTCGTGGTGGTCGCGACCGCAGACCGGGTGATGGTCACGGCACCCTCGGCGGACGAGGCCGTGTTGCGGACCGGACGCATGGAGTTGGGCCGGCTGGCGCGGAGCCTAGCCGAGCGTCAGTGGCTGGTCGAGATGATTACGCAGCTGGTCGACCCTGCTTCGTGGCAGCCGGTGGGCGAGGCGTCTGTGTTGATCGAGGAAAACAGCCTCCGCCTGACCCAGACAGCCACCGGTTATCGCCAGGTTCAGGGGTTGTTGGAACAGTTGCGCCTGGCCCGCGGCCTGCCTGGTGCCGGGGCTGCCGCAGAGGCAGGGTCAGCACTTCAGTCGCGCAGCCGTCGTGCAGCGGCGGGTTTGGCACGAAGCGTGTTTAACGGCAGCGGCCAGGAATTGCCGCTGGACCGCTACCTTTCCCGCTTGGCTGGTCGAGCGGGCGTGGAGATTGTGTTGGACGAGTTGAGCTTGCTGCGGTATGGCGTGGCCCTCGATACGATGGCCACCGGCCCGGCGGGCGAACAGACGCTGGAGGCGGTGCTGACCGAGACCCTGAAACCCTTAGGGCTGGCCTGGCGTGTGCTGGACGCCGACCTGGTGGAAGTGACGACTCCCCGCGCCCTGGCGGAGACCCCCGATATCGAGTGCTATCGGCTGGCGAGGTCGTTGGACGAGGCGGGCGCCCAGCGATGGTTGCGGCGGGTCCAGCAACAGATCTCGCCCTCCAGCTGGTCTGGCGCCGGAGGCGAGGGCGTGGTCCTGTTCGACCCGGCCGGCGGCTGCCTCCTGGTCCGCCAAACTCAGCCCCTCCAGCGGGCCGTCGAAGCCCAGCTGAGCGCCTGGCAGCTGCTGGACTAGCCCTTGGCTGCCGGGGCCCGCATCCTGGATAATACAGCCTCGACATCTCTGTCCCCCGTCAACGTTCGGCCGTGTCCGCCCGTCTGCAGGATTTCCCATGATCGTGGTGATGAAACCCGGCGCTTCGCAAGCGCAAATCGACCACATGATTGTTCAAGTCGAATCGCTGGGCATGAAAGCTCATGTGATTGTCGGCACCGAGCGGACGGTGATTGCCGCCGTGGGATCCAAGCGCGACGGAACGAAGGAGTCGCTGGAGAGCGGACCGGGGGTGGCGGCGGTCGTCCCCATTTCCGCTCCCTACAAGGTCGCCAGCCGCGAGGTGAAACCCGAAGCGACGGTGGTCAGCGCGGGCAGCCTCTCCCTGGGAGGACCCCAGGTGGGAGTGATCGCCGGTCCGTGCAGCGTGGAGAGCGAAGAACAGATCATGTCGACCGCTCGAGCGGTGAAGGCGGCGGGGGCCAGCGGCTTGCGGGGCGGGGCCTTCAAGCCGCGGACCAGCCCCTACAGCTTCCAGGGACTCAAGGAGGAAGGGCTGAAACTGCTGGCCGCCGCCCGAGAGGAAACAGGACTGGCCGTGGTGACCGAAGTCGTCTCCTCGGAGGACGTCGACCTGGTCGGCAAGTATGCCGATCTGCTGCAGATCGGCGCGCGGAACATGCAAAACTACCGATTGCTGGAGGCCGTGGGCAGCAGCGATCGAGCGGTGTTGTTGAAGCGAGGGGCGAGCGCCACGCTGGACGAACTGCTGCTGGCGGCCGAATATATTTTGGATCGAGGGAATCCTCAGGTGGTGTTGTGCGAACGCGGCATTCGCACCTTCGAAGACCACACGCGGTTCACGCTGCCACTGGCCAGCGTGCCCTACCTGCACCAAAAAACCCACCTGCCGGTGGTCATCGACCCCAGCCACGGTACGGGACACGCGTATCTGGTCGCCGATATGTGCACCGCCGCCATCGCAGCCGGGGCCGACGGCCTGATCGTCGAGGTCCACCCGGACCCGGAACACGCCCTCTCCGACGGTGCCCAGTCCCTGAATTTCGAACAGTTCCAGGCGGTGATGAGCCGGTGTGTGCGGATCGCCCAGGCTATGGACCGGCGGATATAGCACCCCCAGATGACCGCCGGCAAATCAGGAGGAGCCCGTTGATGAGCGCCGAACAACGTCTGCAGGAATTAGGCATCGAGTTGCCCCCCGCGCCCCGGCCGGCCGGCCTGTACCAGCCGATTGTCGTGACGGGCAACATGGCCTACCTCTCCGGACACGGACCCCTCCAAACGGACGGGACCCTGATCACCGGCCGCGTCGGGCAGGACGTCGACCAGCAGGCAGGATACCAGGCCGCCCGTCAGACCGGCCTGGCCATGCTGGCGACCTTGCGCGCGGCCCTGGGCAGCCTGGATCGCGTCCAGCGGCTGGTCAAGAGCCTGGGGATGGTCAATGCGATCGACACGTTTACCGAGCATCCGGCTGTGATCAACGGATACAGCGACCTGATGCGCGAGGTTTTTGGCCCCCAGGAAGGCGTGGGAGCGAGAAGTGCCGTTGGCGTGGCCTCGCTGCCAGGTGGCATGACCGTCGAAATCGAGGCGATCTTCGAGGTGTCCTGACCGGCCGGTGATGTCGGAAGGGAAATGATTTCCGGCGCGCCGGGACCTGTCGCGTGCACCTGGTCGTTGTCCCTGCCTTCCTGGAAAGGAGGCGGGGAGGGACCACGAAGGACACGAAGAGCACGAAGGGGAAGCGGCAGCCAGCCGGTCTCGGCACTTTAAAAAACCAAACATCAACATTCGTTAATCATCAATCGACCGAAGAGTCGGATGATGCCTGTCCTTTTTTAGAAATCATGCCTGTCCTTTTTTAGAAATCAATCGACCGAAGAGTCGGATGATGCCTGTCCTTTTTTAGACTGCCTGTCCTTTTTAGCCTGTCTTTTTAGCCTGTCGAATCCGACCTTCCTGCTCTTCGCGTCCTTCGTGGTAAAATTCCCCTTTGGCCGGATACCCTTCAGCGTCCTCCCTCCCGTCCAGGGTCCCTTCTTGACAAGCACCCTTCCTGAACATGGCCGAGTTGGCCTGGAGGCCGCCCCGGCGGGCCGGTGCCGCGGTGGGGGAAGAGCGGCCGGAGGGGTGGCGGTCCGATCGACACTTGGCGATTTGTTCTCGCGATGGCCCCGCCGGTTCCTGCCCGGCGGCGGCGCTGGCTGTCACCAGGCTCGGTTTGTCTCTAGAATACAGAGGTTCTGGAGGCGACCGATCGTGTCGCTCGGTCCGCGAGATTGGGAAAGGCGGGAAGCATGTTGCAGTACCTGGGAATCCTGGCCGCGTGTGGCGCGGTGGCGGGTGGTGCCGCTCTGGGCGGGTGGTGGCTGGCACGTCGTCGTCGGCAGCGACTGGCGGCCGCGCGCAAGTTGTTTCATCAGCGGCGGGAGTGGCTGGAGGCGCGGTTCGTGGAACTGGCTTCTGCCTCGGGCAAGCCACGGGGTCTGCGGTGGAAGGAGTGCGATTTTAGCGACGCGGTGACCTTCGCTCGCGATCGTCAGACCGGCGGGCTGACCGCCTTGGCGGCGGTGACGATAAGTTTTGAAGCGATCGAGGGCGAGGGGATGGAAGAGGTCGAGGCGGTGGGCAATCTGCGGGCCGCAACCGCGGTCTTTCAATACGGGGCGGGCCAGTGGTCGACGCAGGGCCGAGCGATTATGAATCTCGAGCCGGCTGAGGCCATCCAGCGTTTCCACCGTGCCCTGGAATCGATCGGCGACTAGTTCTCTTTCTCTTTCAGCAGCTTGCGGAGGACGGTCTGGAGGATACCTCCGTTCCGGTAGTAATCCAGTTCCACGGGGGTATCGATGCGGACCTGGACCTGGAAGGCCAGGGGCGGACCCTCTGCAGGGGTGGCGGTGACGTTCAGGGTGGCCCGGGGCTGCAGGCTTTCATCCAGCCCGTCGATGTCGTACAGCTCTTCCCCGCTCAGCCCCAGGGCTTGCCAGCTTTGGCCTTCCAGGAATTGCAGCGGCAGCACGCCCATGCCGACCAGGTTGCTGCGATGGATCCGTTCGTAACTGGTGGCGATCACAGCGCGGACACCCAGGAGGTAGGTCCCCTTGGCGGCCCAGTCACGGCTGCTGCCTGTCCCGTATTCGGCGCCCGCCAGCACGACCAGCGGGACTTGTTGGTCGCGATAGGCCATGGCGGCGTCGTAGATGGTCATCCGCTGCCCTTCGGGCAGGTGGCGTGTCCAGCCTCCTTCGGTGCCGGGGGCCAGCTGGTTGCGGATGCGGATATTGGCAAAGGTCCCGCGAGTCATGACTCGATCGTTCCCCCGTCGCGATCCGTAGCTGTTGAAGTCGACGGGCGGGACGCCTTGCTGCTGGAGGTACTGCCCGGCCGGGCTGTCGGCGGCGATGGCGCCCGCGGGAGAAATGTGGTCGGTAGTCACCGAATCGCCCAGCAGGGCGAGGACCCGAGCGCCGCGAACGGGCCGGATCGCCTCCGCTTCCTGCCGCAGATCGATCAGAAAGGGGGGCTCTTGAATGTAGGTGCTGGAGGGCTGCCATTCGTAGAGGGCCCCCCCGGAAGTCTGGATCTTGTTCCAGGTGGGATTCCCGTCGAAGACGTTCTCGTACTCGTGAATGAACATCTCGGGGCGAACGGCGGCCGCCACCGCCTCCTGGATTTCCTCTTGCGCCGGCCAGATATCCTGGAGGAAGACCGGCGACCCGTCGGGTGCGTGGCCTAAGGGGTCGCGGTCCAGATCGATATCGGTGGTGCCGGCCAGGGCGTAGGCGACCACCAGCGGCGGGCTGGCCAGGTAGTTCGCCTTGACCAGCGGATTCACGCGGCCTTCAAAATTCCGATTGCCGCTCAATACCGCCACCGCCACCAGTTCTCCTTCGGCGACCGCCGCCGCCACGTTCTCGGGCAGGGGACCGCTATTGCCGATGCAGGTCGTACAGCCGTAGCCGACCGTGTAAAAACCGATTTTCTGCAGGTACGTCGTCAAGCCGGACTCGTCCAGGTAATCCGTAACCACCCGCGATCCTGGCGCGAGGCTGGTCTTGACGTAGGAGGGGACTTTCAGCCCCGCCTCGACCGCTTTCTTGGCCAGCAAGCCGGCGGCGACCATCACCGAGGGATTGCTGGTGTTGGTACAGCTGGTGATGGCCGCAATCACTACCGCCCCGTGTCCGATGGGGGTCGCCGAGCCGTTGTGGTTGACCTTTGCCGTCCGCCGCAACGCCTCCTCTTCCAGGGCGAAGCCGCGCTGGTTCAGCGGGGCCTGCAGGGAAGCGCGGAACGAGGCTTTCATGTCGGCCAGCGGCACCCGGTCCTGCGGTCGCTTGGGACCCGCCAGGCTGGGCTGGACCGTTTCCAGGTCCAGCGACAGCATTTTCGTGTATGCCGGCAGCGGCGTCTGGTCGGTGCGGAACAGCTGCTGTTCCTTGTGGTAGCGTTCGACCAATTCGACTTCTTCCGCCCTGCGGCCGGTCCGTTGGAGGTAAGCCAGCGTTTCGGCGTCGACGGGGAAAAACCCCATCGTGGCCCCGTATTCAGGCGCCATGTTGGCAATCGTCGCTCGATCCGCCAGCGACATGCCGGAGACGCCCGTTCCCACGAATTCGACAAACTTGCCCACGACTCCCTCCTCGCGGAGGATTTGTGTGACCGTCAATACCAGGTCGGTGGCGGTGGCCCCGGGTGGCAGACTGCCGGTCAGCTGGAAACCGACGACTTCCGGCATCAGCATGTAGAGCGGTTGGCCCAACATTACCGCTTCGGCCTCGATCCCCCCCACCCCCCAGCCCACGACACCCAGGCCGTTGATCATCGTCGTGTGGCTGTCGGTGCCGACCAGGGTATCGGGCAAGGCGACCTGGCCCTGATCACACGGTCGCAGAAAGACCCCCTTGGCCAGGTACTCGAGGTTCACCTGATGCACAATGCCCATGTTGGGGGGCACGACGCGAAAATTCTGAAAGGCGGTTTGCCCCCACCGCAGAAATTCGTAACGTTCGCGGTTGCGGGTGAACTCCAGATCCACGTTGATCGCCAGCGCGTCGGGGCTGGCAAAGCGATCGACCTGCACGGAATGGTCGATGACCAGGTCCACCGGGATCAAAGGGTTGATCCTGTGCGGGTCTCCGCCCAGACGCTGCATGGCGCTCCGCATGGCAGCCAGATCCACCACCGCTGGCACCCCCGTAAAATCCTGCAACACGACCCGCGCCGGGAGGAAGGGGATTTCGACAGCTGCCGGCTGGCCGCACCAGCCGGCCAGGTTCTGGACGTCCTGGGGGGTGACGGCAAACCCGTCGCAGCGACGGAGGACCGCTTCCAAGAGGATGCGGATGGAATAGGGGAGTTGCGCCAGCTGGCACAGCCCTTGGTCTTCGAGCCGCGCGAGGCGGCACAACCAGGCGGTCCCCTTGCCGGTCGAGAACTGGTCCCAGGTCTGCCAGGGGTCGTGGTTGGCGGGGGTGGCATGCATCGTTGCGCCAGCTCAAAAGGGTTCGCGGGAGGTGATTGAGGGAACGGACGGCAGCGGCCGACCTCCGGCTAACAAATGTAGGGATTGTGCGGGATCGTGCAATCGCCGTCGAGGACGGTCGCAGGGCCCGTCGCCTTGGTGAAGGTCATTTTTGACCAACCGCTCGGGAAAACCTAGAGTTACGAAGAATTCTCTTCCGCTCGAGACCGCCCCGGCCCCGCCGGGTGCCGACCTACCCGACCCACCCTCCTGCAGAGAATGGCTCGACCCATGGCCGATTCAACGACCGACGCCCTGCTCGCTCGCCTGGCAGAACGTATCCACGCGGCCCAACCCGGCGCGGCCTCCCCAGAGGCCTTTCCCGGGGACAGGTCTTCCGACCAGGAGGACGCCCAGCGGCCGTCGACGGCCGTGGCGGAAGAAACGATGGCGGACGTGCTCGGCCGGGTCCAGCAGCTGACCGACGACGAGCAGGCGCTGCCGGAGGCGGATGCCTTGGCTGGGGGGGGGAAGGCAGGCTTTGTGCCGCTGGCGCCCGACTCGTTGCTCGAAGCCCGCCTGACGGATTCCCAGGTCGAAGCCTTGGTCTTGAAGTACATGTTGTCGCGGGGGGAGGCCAGCGGTGCAGAGATTGCCGAACAGATCGCGCTGCCCTTCAAGCTGGTGGAAAAGGTCCTTTTTCAGTTAAAGCACGAGCGGCATGTGGCCCACAAGGGTGCGGCCGCGATGAATGATTATCTGTACTTGCTGGCCGAAACGGGCCGCGAGCGGGCCAAGCGTTACCAGGAGGATTGCACCTACTTCGGGGCCGCTCCGGTAGCCCTGCGGGACTACATTGCCAGCGTGAAAGCCCAAACGATTGAAGGGCTGAACCCGGGTCCGGAAGACCTGGGGCGCGCCTTTGCCGACCTGTTGATGGACCCCTATATCCTTCGTCGCCTGGGCCCGGCGATCAATTCCGGTCGCGGCCTGTTCCTCTTCGGCCCTCCCGGTAATGGCAAGACCAGCATCGCCGAACGCATCACCGAGACCTTTGGCAAACATATCTGGATTCCGCGGGCCCTGGATGTCGACGGCGAAATTATCCGCTTGTTTGATCCGATCAGCCATGTCGAGGCACCGCCGGCAGCCGGGGATTCGCTGTTGCAGAGCGTGAAGACCGACAAGCGTTGGGTGCGGATCAAGCGTCCTACGATCGTGGTCGGCGGCGAATTAACAATGGCCAACCTGGAAGTGACCTACAACTCGACGACGGGGATCAGCGAAGCGCCGGTTCAGCTAAAGAGCAATTGCGGTACGCTGGTCATCGACGATTTTGGTCGCCAGCGGATGGCGGTGGACGAACTGTTGAACCGCTGGATCGTCCCGCTGGAAAAACGGTATGACTTCCTGAACCTGGCCAGCGGCAAGAAGGTGCAGGTGCCATTTGATCAGCTGGTGGTCTTTTCCACGAATCTCGAGCCCAGAGATTTGGTAGACGAGGCGTTCTTGCGGCGGATTCCTTACAAGATCGAGGTTTGCGATCCGACGGAAGAGGCATTCCGCAAGCTATTTGCGATCATGGCGCCCCAGCTGGGGGTCGCGTACCAGGAAGAGGTCTTGGACTACCTGATCGAGCACCACTACAAAGCGCCGCAGCGACCGTTTCGTAACTGCCAGCCGCGGGACCTGTTGTTGCAGATCAAGAACCTGGCGCTGTTCGAGAACAGCCAGCCGGTGATGACCGAGGAAACGGTCAATTTCGCCTGCGAAAACTATTTCTCGGTGATGTAAACCCGCTCAGTCGCCCAAGTCCCGGTACGGTTCGTCCAGCTTGTACATCTCCCAGCGGGCATTCATCTGCACGGCCTCTTCCAGGCGTTGCGCTGAGTAATAAGCGTCCATGGCGGCTTTGGCCGTGTGCTGAGCCCGCTCGAAGTCCCCTGCCTCGGCATAGGCTGCCGCCAGGGCGTCCAGCATCTCGGGCTGCAAACGCTGGACCTGGTCGTTGTCGGCGGCATCGGTGATGATTTGCCGAGCCAGTTGGGCGTAGTGCACGGCCTGTTTTCCGTCCCGGATTTTGTCCTCCGGACAGGTCGCCAGCAGCCAGGCCAACCGCACCGCCACGTCGGCCCAGTCATTCTTGACTTTCAGCAGTTCCTGGTAATTTTGGACCGCTTCGGCATACAGGCCCCGCGCCCTGAGGTCCTCAGTATCTTTGGCCTTTTTCTGGAGGTAGTCCGGATCCAGCCACACGGGGCGAAGGTTTACCCCCTGGCCAGCCACCGGAGGGAAGCCGTACAGCCGCGTCAGCAATTGGTCCAGGTTCTCGACCGTGACGCCCCCGTAAACCTGCCCCTGTTCCAGAAACAGCTGGGGCACGCTGGTCAGGCCCAAGCGGTATCCCAGTTCGATATCGTCGTTGAACCGTTGCCACACTGCCACGGAGTCACGAGCCTTATCAAAGGCCTCCTGGTCGACCCTCACCCGCGCCTCGGTCTCGGCCAACGGCTCGTTGACATCCGCCGCTCGGCCGTACAGCCAGTCCAGATATCCGGGGAATGCCTCCGGATCGACGGCCGCCACGGCGAGTGCATAGCGGACCAGGTCGCAGGCTGCCCGATGCCGATCGCTGACGGAACCCTTGGGAACGGCGTCGTTGCAGGTGTGCCACAGGGGCCAGAACCGGACATCCACCCTCAGCTGCTGGGGGTAGCGAGCCACGATTTCGCTGAGCACCTTGTGCAGGGCGGCACAGGTGGGACAGGTGGGACAGCTGTAAACCACCAGCCGGTAGGGTGCGTCGCGGCTGCCCAAGATCGTCCAGATCGTTTCCGGCCGGCCGTCACCGTCGCTCTCCGGCTCGCCGTCCGCTCCCGCAGCGGCGCCGTCGTCCAGGCTGAGCAGCTTGAGGGGCTGAGCGGCCAGCTTGCGCACGCCCAGGGTGGTGGGGCCCAGCGTCAGCCGTTTCGCTGTGGTGACCCGACCATGAAACATGCTCATCGCCAACACCTGCGTCGTTGCCACCAGGAGGCCTAAGAACACGTGCACGGCGACGGGCGTCGAGGGGAAGGGAGGCAAGGCCACCTCCCACCGCCGCCGCTGCCGGATCCGCCAGTCCTCGCGGGCATACTCGATGCTGACCCCAAACAACGCCACGTTGACCACGTGCAGCGCCACGCAGTAACCGCAAAACTGCCCCAGCACGAAAAACATGACCCCCGACGTCCAGACGGCCGCCGTAAAACCGATCGAGGTCACGACGGGCAGCATCAGGGAGAAGGGAGGCGCGATGGGCAGCTGCCAGGCGAAGGCGGAAATCAGGAGGGTGACCGCAACGAGTCCGTAAAAAGCCAGGCCCCAGTAGCTGAGCGGCTTACCCAACACTCGGCCATAGGGGCTGGTCAGGACCGCCTCACACGGTTGGCCAGGCCCGCAGCCCGGCAAAGGCATCATGATCCCGTCGGTCGCCGACTGCCCGTACAGCCGCTGTTGCCACACCAAGAGCAGCGTGAGGATGACTCCCAACAACAGCAATCCCCACAGCGACCACCAGAGTCGCAGCCCGGGGCGATCGCTGCGAACCTTGATAAGCCCTTGCGTTACCTGAATCATCGACAGCACCGCGCCATCCCGTTCAGTCAGGGATGCGACCTTTCCATCCCGAAGTCCAGCCGCAATTGGGAATCGTCTTCGCCATCCGGGTTCAGCTCTTTGAACATCAAGCTGGGCTGGATGTCCCGGTTGTGCTGGTACTTGTCACTCGAGTACTCCGTGACCTCGCCCGTCACCTCATGGTAAAAGATCTGGCAGATTGACACCCCGGAATAGATGCGGATCGGTTGGACTGCGAACATCTCTAAGGTCCAGTATCCGCAAAAGCCCACATCGCCAAACCCGGCCGTGACGTGGACGAAGAGCCCCAGGCGAGCCAGCGAGCTGCGGCCTTCGATCATCGGCACCAAATTGTGAGTTTCGGTCATCTCCACCGTGCGCCCCAGGTACAGCTGGTGAGCATTCAACACCAGGCCCTCCGGAGGGATGGTCAGCCGCCGTACGCGGTTTGCTTTTCGCAAATCCAGAACCACCTCTTCGTACGTCATCAGCTCATCGTGCAACGAGAGGTTGTAGCTGTTGGGATTCAGCCGTGATTCCTCAAACGGCTCAATCACCACCTCATTTCCCAGACGCTGGCGGATTTCGTTTCCCGAGAGAATCATGACGATTTACGTCTCCTGGGGAGGGATTTCTTGTGGGCCGGTTTCATTTCGACGCCGATCCGCGGACAGAAGTGGTTCATCGAGCAGTGGTCGCATTGGGGGCTGCGGGCCCGACATACCTGGCGGCCATGGTGAATCATCCGATGGCTGAAGTCGATCCACTCGCGGCGGGGCAACTGTCGGCAGAGATCCTCTTCAATTTTGACCGGATCCCGCTGATCCGTCAGGCCCAGTCGCCCCGCAATCCGCCCCACGTGCGTGTCGACCACCACCCCGGAGGAAATGGCGAAGGCGGTGCCCAGGACAACATTCGCCGTCTTGCGGCCAATCCCCGGTAAGGCCACCAGCGCCTCCAGCGACTGCGGCACCTGGCCGTCGTACTGCCGAGAGAGGGCCTGACAGCAGGCTCGGATATTAGCCGCCTTATTGCGATAAAACCCCGTGCTCTGAATCGCCCGTTCCAAGGTCGCTTGCCGCACCCCAGCAAAATCGGCAGCCGTCTTGTACTTACGAAACAGCTTTTCCGTAACCAGGTTCACGCGCTGGTCGGTGCACTGAGCAGAAAGAATCGTGGCCACCAGCAACTGCAAGGGGGACTCAAAATGGAGCGCACAAGTTGCGTCCGGATAGTCCTTCTTCAAAGCGCGAACGACTTTCGCAGCGCGACGTTTGGCTTCGGCAGTGGCGACCACGGCAACGTCCTGCGGCGTGGCGGAGGGGGGCGAGGTTTTCGCGAGCCAGCAGGCGGAGCCTGCCACGTCGCATCCCGGTCAATTCTGGCGCAAGCCGAGCGATCGTGTCAAGTAACAGGGCACCCGGCCACCAGACCGTCGCTGGCCCACTTTGCTTGACGCCCCGCCGCAGGCCGGGATAATGAATCAACGCCGGCAGAGCTGTGCGTGTCATGCTGGCCGGACGAACCCTTCCCTCATTTTTGGGGCGACCCGCCATGGCCGATTCCCAAATTTACGACCCCCGCTACGTCCGCGGGGTCCAGCTGTTTAACGCGTGTGAGTTTTTCGAAGCGCACGATGTCTGGGAGGAACTGTGGGCCGAATACCGTGGACCATCGCGAGATTTCTACAAGGGCCTGATCCAGGTGGCCGTCGCCTTGCACCACTTTGGGAACGAAAATATCCGCGGGGCGAAGAAGCTGTATACCAGCAGCCGCGGCTACCTGCAGCCCTATCGACCCCGGCATCTAGGGTGTGACCTGGACCTGCTGTTTGAGGAGATGGAGGCGTGTTTTGCCGAAGTCCTAGCGGCGGACAGCCAGTTTCCGCGGGTGACGATCCAGCCGGAATGGATTCCCGAAATCGAGCTGGATCCGCCGCCGGACTAGCCCCGCGCCGCGTCGCTTTCGCCAGCGCGCCTCGGGCACCGACCGGTTGGCCGCCCGCCAGGCCCCGTCGACTCGGCGACGGTTGACCGCCGCCGGCCATCGTCTTACCATCGAAGCAGGTTGATTCGTTGGTGAGTATCCACAGAAAGGTGAGCGGTCATGCACGCGATCCATGCGACGACCGATTCGATGGCGGGCAGCCTGGCCGGGGAAGCGGACGAGCGGCAATCGGGAGGCAGCGGCGCGGTCGATTACGCTCGGATTGAACAAGCCGTAAGGGAAATTTTGCTGGCGGTAGGCGAAAATCCGGACCGCGAGGGCTTGCGGCAGACCCCAGCCCGGGTCGCACGGATGTACGGCGAAATATTCGCGGGGCTGCATCAGGATCCCAGTCAACACCTTGGCAAGTTCTTCACCCAGCCCTACGACGAGGTGGTCCTGGTGCGCGACATCAGCTTTACCAGCTTTTGCGAACATCATCTGCTGCCGTTCATGGGCCAGGCCCACATTGGCTATATGCCCGACGGCAAAGTGATTGGGCTCAGCAAACTGGCTCGGGTCGTCGAACTGGTCGCTCGCCGCCCCCAGGTGCAAGAGCGGATGACCGAGACGATCGCTGACCTCTTGGAGGAGTCTTTGCAGGCCAAAGGCGTAGCGGTCGTGATCGAAGCAACCCACACCTGCATGACGGTCCGAGGGGTTCGCAAGCCGGGCAGCTTGTGCGTCACCTCAGCCATGAAGGGGACCTTCCGCACGAATCTTTCCAGCCGTTCGGAAATCATGACGCTGATCTACGCGGACAGGCGGTAGCAAGGCGTGGCCGTACTGTTCGACTTTCTTCTGCGGTTGGCCTTCGGACTGGCGGTGTCGATGGCCGTAACCTCACCCGTGCAGGTAACGGCTGGCTATTATCGCAATCACAGTTACGTCCTGTTAGGTCTGTTTGTGCTGGCCTTCCTGGTCGCCTGGGGACTGGACCCGCCGGGGGGGTACGGCTGGGCCCTCGCCGGCGGAATGCTCAGCTACGCCTCCGCCGTCGCCTGGCTGGCCGAACGTTCGCGGGCAGGCATCCTCCTGCTGGGCCTGACCGCCGGCGTGGCCCTGGGGGGGGCTTGTCCCAGCCTGCAGGGAGGGGAGCCGGTCTGGCCCCTGGGGGCGGCGATCCTGCAAGGCCTGGCGCCCGCCGCGGCGGGCCTGCTGCTGGGCAGCACCCTGGCGGCGATGTTTCTGGGGCACTGGTACTTGAATACGCCCACCATGCAGCTGGCTCCCCTGCGAAAGCTGCTGAGCATCATGGCCGTGGCGATCCTTTTGCGGGGGGTGGTCAGCGGGGTGGGGCTGTGGTGCCAGTGGTCGTTGGGTCCTCCGGACCGGTTTGCGGTGATGTTTTTGGCCCTCCGGTGGCTGTTCGGGCTGGCTCTGCCCCTCCTGCTGCTCGGGATGACCTTCAAGACGCTGGAGATTCCCAATACGCAGAGCGCCACAGGAATTCTCTACGTGGCCGTGATCACGACCTTTACCGGCGAACTGACCGCTCAGCTGCTGTCCACGGGCACAACTTATCCTTTATGATGAAGGCGATGCAGGTACGATTTCGATGCCCACGGTGCGAGCAGACGGTGCGGGGTCAGGTGGCCCCAGGCACCAGCGGGCTTTCCTGCAGCCATTGCGGTGGCACCCTGGACGTTGCCCCCGACGCGGTGGCCGACGGCCATCTGAACTACTGTCTGGTTTGCCGCAGCCAGGATTTGTTCGTCCGCAAGGATTTTCCCCAGCGCCTGGGCGTGGGAATCGTGATTGTGGGCTTTCTGTGCAGCGCCTGGGCCTGGCATGCGTACCAGATCACCCTCGCGTTTGGTATCTTGTTTGCAACGGCAGGTATCGACGTCTTGTTGTATCTGCTGGTCGGCGAGGCCCTGGAGTGTTACCGCTGTCATGCGCATTATCGGGGGGTGACGCCGGGCGAGCGGCAGGGGGCCTTCGATTTGGAAACGCACGAGCGTTATCGGCAAATGGCAGCCCGCAAGTCCGTGGGAACGGAAGCGGAAGTGGGGAACGAGAGCCGCTAGGAGGTTGGTTCTGGCGAGCGGATGGCGGGCTGGCCGCCACGCCGCGGGGCCACGTCTTATCCGGCGAACAGCGTCCGGAAAGTGGCGGGCCGGAGACTTGGGATGGATCAGGAACGCGAGCGAATTCAGGATGATCTGAGGGGCCTTCTGGCCGGCGACGTTCGCTGCGACGATCTCTTTTTGCAGCTCTACGCCACGGACGCCAGCATCTACGAACTGCGCCCCTTGGCCGTGGTCCGGCCGCGGCATGCGGGGGACGTGGTGACCTGTGTCGAGTACGCGGCCCAGCACAATTTGCCGCTGCGTCCCCGGGGTGCCGGAACCGGCTTCGCGGGAGAATCGCTGGGCAGCGGAATCGTGCTCGATTTTTCCCGCTACATGAATCGCCTGGGGTTGGTCACCGAGGACAGCGTACGGGTCCAGCCCGGGTTGATCCACGCGGAACTGAACCGACACCTAGCGCAACGGGGCCGCGTTTTTGGGCCGGATCCGGCGATGAGCTCGGTTACCACGCTGGGCAGCGTGATTGCGATCGACGCGGCCGGCAGCCACTTTCTCAAATACGGTTCGGCGCGCCGCCACGTTCGTCGTCTGCAGGTCGTGCTGGCCGACGGCAGCCTGCTGGAGTTGGGCCGCGAACCGCTGGAGCGGAAAGACGACCCCCAGCCGCGTCGCCGGCAATTGGTCGGCGCCGTGGCAGGCTTGCTGCGCCGCGACGCGGACATGATCCGCACCTTCAGCCCCGAAGCTCGCGTGAACCGTTGCGGCTACAACCTCAGCGGTATTTTGTCCCAGACCAGCGTTGACATGGGGCGACTGCTGGCCGGATCGGAGGGGACCCTGGGGATCGTGACCGAGGCTGTCTTAGGCATTGATCCCTTGCCGGCGGCCCGCGGGGTAGTCCTCCTCCTGTTTGACCGGCTGGATCAAGCGGCGCGGGCCGTGGCGGAAGTGCTGGCCGTGCAACCCAGCGCCTGCGACCTGATTGATCGGCGTCACTTGAGCCTGGCGCGGGAAAGTGACGTGCGGTTTGATCTGTTGATTCCGCCCGAAACCGAGACGGTATTGTTGGTGGAGTTTGACGGGGACCACGTGGCAGCGGTCCAGGACCGCATCCGCATGGTGCTCAGCCGGCTGCAATCCCCCCAAAGCCATCTCATCGGCTCGCGGATCGCCCTGGACGCGACCGATGTCGATTTTTACTGGGAACTGGCGCGGAAAATCGTGCCGACCTTGCACCGTTTGCAGGGATCGGCGCGTCCCTTGCCGTTTGTGGAGGACATGGCCGTACCGCCGGAATCCTTGCCCGAGTTTCTGGCCAAGGTGATTGACGTCTTGAAAAAACACCAGGTCACCGCGTCGCTGTTTGGGCATGCAGGGCACGGCCAGCTGCACCTGCGTCCGTTGTTGAACCTGGCCGACCGGGGAGATGTCGAACGGATGGATCGCCTGGCCAGCGATTTGTACCAGGAGTTGTTCGAGCTGGGGGGGACGATTAGCGGCGAGCATGGTGATGGGTTGAGCCGTTCGCAGTTTGTACCCCGCCAGTACGGGCCGCTGTACGAAACGTTTCGCGAGCTGAAGGCGATCTTCGATCCGCACAACATTCTCAATCCCGGCAAGAAAGTGAATGCCAGCGAGGACAGCCTCACGCGCAACCTGCGGCCTGTGGGTCCCCGCCGGACTGCGGAGGCGGACGCCCCGCCCCCAGAGTTAATCCCGCTGCAGCTGAATTGGGACACCGACCAGATGGCTCACGCGGTGCGGACCTGCAATGGCTGTGGAGCCTGCCGGTCGCAGCTTCCGGATGTAAGGATGTGCCCCATCTTCCGGTTGGCGCCGCGCGAGGAAGCCTCTCCGCGGGCCAAGGCCAACCTCTTGCGGGGGGTCCTTTCCGGACGGCTGGACCCGGAGATCGTGGCCACAGACGACTTCAAACAGATCGTCGACCTCTGCGTCAACTGCCACCAGTGTCGACTGGAATGCCCCGCTCACGTCGATATCCCCAAGCTGATGATCGAAGCCAAGGCGGCCTACGTGGCGGTCAACGGGCTGCGACCCACCGATTATTTCATGACGCACGTGGACCATTGGAGCGGGGTGGGCTGCCGCTTCCATCGGGTGGCCAACTGGACGATTCGCAATCGGGCAGCGCGGTGGATGATGGAGCGGGTCTTCGGCCTGGCTCAAGGGCGAAAACTCCCCAGTTTCGCTCGGCAAAGCTTCCTGCGGATCGCGGCTCGACAAAAGCTGACCCGTCCGGATCGCGGCAGCGGCAATCGCATCGTGTACTTCGTGGACACCTTCGCCAATTACCATGATCCCGCCCTGGCCCTGGCCCTGTGGCGGGTTATGAAACACAACGGGGTCTCCGTGTACGTCCATCCCGATCAGCGGCATTCCGCGATGGCCATGGTGACCCACGGCCTGCTGGGCCCCGCCCGCGCGGTCGCCTCGCACAACATCGCTCTGCTGGCCGAGGCCGTGCGGCAGGGCTACCAGATCGTCGCCACCGAGCCAGCGGCGGCATCCTGCCTGACCCACCACTATCCCCAGCTGGCCGACCACGAAGACGCGCAACTGGTTGCCGACCATACCATGGAAGCCTGTACCTACCTCTGGCGAATGCATCAGCGCGGTGCCCTGCGGCTCGATTTCAAACCGCTCAACCTGACCCTGGCCTATCATCAACCGTGCCATTTGCGATCCCTGCAGGTGGGATCACCGGGAGAAAACTTGATGCGATTGATTCCGGGGCTGAACGTGGTTACAACAGACAAGGGGTGTTCGGGGATGGCCGGCACCTTCGGGTTAAACCACCAGAATTATCGCAGTAGCCTGCGGGCCGGACTGGAATTGATCACCTGCCTGCGGGATCCGCGTTATCAAGCCGGTACGACCGAGTGCAGCGCTTGCAAGATCCAGATGGAACAGGGCACCACCAAACCGACCCTGCATCCCATCAAGGTCCTGGCACAGGCCTACGGGCTGACGCCGACAGATCAGAATCCGTTCGCAATGGAAGGAGAGGAGTTGATTGTCACAACCGGTGACATCAGTGCGAGTTAAACTTTTCGCCGTGGCTGCTCAACAAATAGGCCGCGACGAGATCCGGGTCGAGGTGCAGGCTCCCGCCGATGTCCGCGCGCTGAAGCAAGCGGTTTGCCGGCAGTTTCCCGCTCTGCGACCACTCGCCGCTCAACTGCTGGTGGCCGTCGATGCCCAATACGCTGAGGATGCCCAGCCCATCTTGCCCGACTCGGAAGTGGCCCTGATTCCGCCAGTCAGTGGCGGATAAGCCTGCAGGCCCAATGATGCGACTTACCAACCAGCCTATCGACACCGAAAAGTTGCTGCGGCAAGTCGCCTCTCCCCGAGCGGGGGCGGTGGTCCTGTTTCTGGGCACCACGCGGGGCATCACGGGAGAACGCGAAACCGAGTCGCTGGACTACACAAGTTATGCCGAGATGGCCGAACGGAAATTGGCGGAACTGGAGCAGGAGGCGGCGAACCGCTGGCCGATCGTCAAGTCCGCGGTCGTTCATCGAGTGGGGCATCTCGAGGTGGGAGAGACCAGCGTGGCGATCGCCGTCAGCAGCGCTCACCGCCACGAAGCATTTGCCGCTGGACAGTGGCTGATCGATACCATCAAAAGCGTCGTGCCAATCTGGAAGCAGGAGCATTGGGCCGACGGGACCAGTCAATGGGTTCACCCCGGAGTTGAGCAAGTGGTGGAAGCCGAACGGGAGTAAAATTTTTGTGGGCGGGGTATCCGTGCGGTTTTCCGCAGGGCGGACGGCCGGCCGCGGCCCGCGCCGGCTGGGCCCCCCCTCCCCTGCCAGGTTCGGCAAGACACCCCTCTTTGCCAAGCATGCATCCTTTACCCTTGCTCGATCGTTTTGGCCGCCGGCACAGCAGCCTGCGGGTCAGCGTCACGGATCGCTGTAACATCCGGTGTGTGTATTGCATGCCGGCCGAGCAGGCATCGTACGTGCCGCGGGCCGAGCTGTTGACGTTCGAAGAGATTCGACGGTTTGTGTCCGTGGCCATTCGCCTGGGGATCGACAAGCTGCGCCTGACCGGCGGCGAGCCGCTGGTGCGGCACGATTTGCCACGGCTGGTGGAAATGCTCAGCCAGCTTCCCCAGCTGAACGACCTGGCGCTGACGACCAACGGGATGCTGTTGGCCGACCAGGCTGAGCCGCTGCGACGAGCCGGCTTGCGGCGGATCAACATCAGCCTCGACACGCTGGACGAAGTCACCTTCCAGAAGATCTCCCGCCGCCCCGGACTGGATCGCGTGCTGGCGGGGATTGCGGCCGCCCGCGAGGCAGGCTTCGACGAAATCCGGCTCAACGCGCTGGCGATCCACGGCGTCAACGAAGAAGACATTCTGCCGCTGGGCCAGTTCGCTCGACAACACCACCTGCCGCTCCGCTTCATCGAGTTCATGCCCTTGGATGCCGACCGCGGCTGGCACACCGGCCAGGTGTTGTATGGGGCGGCCATCCGCCGCCGGCTGGAACAAGCTTTCGGTCCCCTGCGGCCCTGCCCGCGGGAGGACAACAGCCAGCCGGCGGTCGATTTCCAGTTCGCCGACGGACAGGGGAGGATCGGGTTTATCAATTCGGTTTCCCAGCCGTTTTGCAGTAGCTGCAACCGACTGCGGCTGACGGCCGAAGGCCAGATCCGCAATTGCTTGTTTGGAACCGAGGAATGGGACGCCCGCACCCTGCTGCGCGGGACGGCCGACGACCGGTCCCTGGAAGCGCTGATCCGGGCCGCCGTGGCGGCCAAAAAGGCCGGCCATGGAATCGATACCGATCATTTCGTCAGGCCGCAGCGGGCCATGTATCAGATTGGGGGTTGAGGCGGGGCCAGCGGCCCGGGTGCGACGGTGCGACGGATTTATCTGGACAATGCGGCAACCAGCTGGCCAAAACCGGAAGCGGTCTATGTGGCCAGCGATACCTACCTGCGCCAAAGTGGCGCACCGGCTGGCCGGAGTGCCTATCACGACGCTGTCGAAGTGGAACGGGCGGTGGCGGACGTCCGCCGCCGGATCGCTCGGCTGCTGGGCGCCGCAGATCCCCGGCGGATCATTTTCACACTCAATGGCACCGATGCCCTGAACCTGGCAATTCACGGGCTGTTGGCCCCCGGCGATCACGTGGTGACGACGGATGTCGAGCACAATTCGGTGCTCAGACCTTTGCGGTTTTTAGAAGAAACCGCCGGGGTAACCGTGACCCGCGTCGCGTGCGACGCCGCCGGGCACGTATCGCCCGCAGCCGTCGCCACCGCGGTGCGTCCCCACACGAAACTGGTCGTCGTGGCTCACGCCTCCAACGTGACCGGCACCTTGCAGCCGGTGGCCCAGATCGGACAGATGCTGCGGGGCCACGAGGCCCTGCTGCTGGTCGACGCCGCGCAGACCCTGGGCCATCTGCCGGTCGATATCGGTCCGCTGGCGGCCGATTTGCTAGCCGCTCCCGGACACAAAGGACTGCTGGGCCCCCTGGGGACCGGGATCCTCTACGTCGGTCCGCGGGCGGACGGCCGGTTGCACAGCGTGCGGCAGGGAGGGACGGGGACGGAAAGCGAGCAGGATCGCCAGCCCGAGACGTTGCCTCAGCAATTTGAGGCCGGTAACCTGAACGTGCCCGGGATCCTGGCGTTAGGGGCCGGCGTGGATTACCTGCTGCAGCGGGGACTGGACGACGTCCGCCAGCACGAAGGGGAACTGCTGACAAAACTGGTCGATGGCCTGGCCCGCATCCCTCCGGTGACCCTCTACGGACCCCCTAATCCGGCTCAGCGCGTGGGGGTGGTCAGCGTGACGGTCGCCGGCCAGGACGCTCAGCAGATCGCGGCCACCCTGGATAGCGGGTATGGGATTCAGGTCCGCGCCGGTTTGCACTGTGCGCCGCGGATCCATCACCGGCTGGGAACCGATCGGCTGGGGGGGACGGTCCGGTTCAGCATCGGCCCCTTCAACCGACCCGAAGACATGGATGCGGTGCTGGCAGCCATGGCCGAACTGGCTAGCGCCCCCCTTGAGGCTGGAGAGGACCAGAGGAGATCGCGTCATGTCTGAAGCACCCTGGTATCAGGAAGGCTTGCCTTTCAAGTGCACCCAATGTGGCGACTGTTGCACGGGAGCACCCGGTTATGTGTGGGTCAACAAGGCCGAAATCGAAGCCCTGGCCGCTTTGCTGAAGATGGATGTCGCCAGTTTTCGCAAGCAGTACGTCCGCCAAGTCGGCATTCGCCATAGCCTCATCGAATATGCCAACGGCGATTGTGTCTTTTTCGACAACCAAACGCGGAAATGCCAGGTCTACGAGGCGCGGCCGCGGCAATGCCGCAGCTGGCCCTTCTGGGATTCCAACCTGAGGACTCCCGACGCCTGGGCCCTGACCTGCCAGGTCTGTCCCGGCAGCGGCAACGGCCCCGTGGTGCCGCTGGAACAGATCCAGCGGCAGGCGGCGATCATCCGGATTTGAACCGATCGTTCGCGCTGGGTTCCGCCTCGGACGGGTTCCAGCCCGACCCCAGGCGGAAACGCCGTCCGGTCGCGCCCAGCGGCCACTCAGCAGCCGGGGTGCTGACCACCACCGCTGTTGACCCAAAAGCACCCCGGCTGCTCCAGCCCGGCCCCAGGCGGCAACGCCATCCTTTCGCGCCAAGCTGGCACTCAGCAGCCGGGGTGCTGACAACAACCGCTACCGGCCAAGCACCCCGGGCAGGGGGCCTGAGGCGGTTCTCTCGATTCCGGCCCGCGAGCGACACCCAGCCTCCCTGCCGGCCGGCATTCCTCTTGACCGGCCCCCACCAATCCTCTATTGGCTCTCCCGGGGTTGGATCGCTCGCCTTGTTAAGCTGGCTGGAGTTTGACGGTTGCTCCGCCGATAACGGCTAGGTGGGCGCCTGGGCCGTCGTGGGACCGCGGGACAGGCTTGAATTACGCTAGTCTTTATGTGGCATGAGCTTGCGACGAATGCCCAC
>CAYFZZ010000253.1:0-5148 GCA_964347545.1 uncultured Planctomycetaceae bacterium
GGAGGAGTTGGACGAGCCGCTGGAGACGGAACTTGACACGCCCACCGAAGAGGTCGTGGAAGACGTCGTGGCGGCGGTGGAAGCCGCCTTGCAGTGGCTGGCCGATCACCAGAATCGCAACGGCAGCTGGAGCTGGGGATATACGCAGGGTGACAAGTGCAGCGACTATGACGACCCCGGGAACAAAAAGAGCAAGATGGGCGCCACGGGCCTGGCCCTGTTGCCCTTCCTGGGTGCCGGCTATACCCACCACGAGGGCAAATACCAGGAGGTGGTCGAAAAAGGGCTCCGCTACCTGGTGGGGAACATGGTCGTCAAGAACAACATGGGCAAGCTGTTCGAAGAGGATGGCGATGGCCACGAGCACATGTACTGCCACGGGATCGCGGCCTGTACCCTGGTGGAAGCGTACGGCATGACCCAGGACTCGAAGCTGAGGGCCCCCGCTCAGCTGGGCATCAACTACATCGTCGCCGCTCAACACCCCGAAAACGGCGGCTGGCTGTATCGACCCCGCCAAGGGGGTGACACCTCGGTCTACGGCTGGCAGGTGATGGCGCTGAAGAGCGCCGTGCTCTCCAACATCAAGGTCCCCGGCCACGTCAAGGCCCTCTCGAACCGCTGGCTGGACATCGTCCAATGGGACGTCCCTTCCGGCGGCTATGGGATCGGCGCGGAATACGGATACCGGAAACCGGACGATCGGCCGAAAGGGGCCGCCTGTACGGCCATTGGCCTGTTGTGCCGGATGTACCTGGGCGCCAAGAAGGACGACCCCGGCCTGCAGGCGGGTGTCCGATCCGTTGCAGCGCACGGAATCGAGAAAAAAGGGGTGTACCTCAACTATTACGGGTCCATGCTGATGTACCAGGCGGACGGCCCGGACGGCGAGATGTGGAAGAAGTGGAACTTCAAGATGCGCGACTTCCTGGTCAATGCTCAGGTCAAGCAGGGCAAAGACAAGGGCAGCTGGTATTTGGGAGGGGGACACGGAGGGAAAGCCGGCGGGCGGGTCTACCATACCGCCATGTGCGCCATGACGCTGGAAGTCTATTACCGCTACATGCCGATCTACCAGAAAGAGAACGTGGAACAGGACGATTTTCCACTGGAGTAAATTGTCCTCCCGACGCCCCCGGGACATCGAAGCTCGGCCCGCCCCCCCGCTGGCCGGGCTTTTTTTGCGCGCCCGGCGACGGTCGCGACGAAGATTTCCAGGAACGCACGCTCACCGCTGGAGAGCTTTTCTTGGACAAGGTCTTTTTCAATAAATTGGCGTGGGTCTTGGCCATCGCCAATTTTTGCGCCTCCATCACCCGCTCCAGCGTGCTGGGTGGGTGCCTGGCAATCGGTCTGTCGACGTCGCTGGTCGCGCTGAACGCCGCTCCGCCATAGCACCTGCCGCGGTCCGTCCGTTTCCAGGCGCGCGGTCCTGTCACCACCATCTCGAGCTGCGTCCCGACATGCTCTGTGCGCCGCAGAACCATCGGCGGTACCCGATGGTCTCCCAAGGCACAGGTCTCGCCTGTCATGACCCAGCAGTGGGTTCAGCGCCCTGTGGGGCAGGAAAGCAGACGCCCGTCAATGATCATACACTGGCAGGGGCGTATTTTTCCCAGTAAGCTGAAGCGGTCCCGCGAGAGCTGGTTGCGGGGTGGCCATATCGGGGCAACTTTGGGTCGAGAGGAAAAACGCGCGTGGCGAAGATCATCCCCTGTCTGGCTGTCGCGGTGTGGTGCGCGGCACCCGTCTCTGGCTGGGCGGACCGCCCCAACGTGATCCTGATCATGACGGACGACCAGGGGTACGGCGACCTGTCGTGTCATGGCAATCCGGTTTTGAAGACGCCCCATTTGGACCGCTTGCATGCCGACTCGGTACGGTTTACGGACTTTCACGTCAGTCCATTTTGTACGCCGACCCGAGCGGCGTTGATGACCGGCCGCTATCCGGCACGGACCGGGGCATATCGCACCAGCAGCGGCCGGACGATGTTGCACACCGACGAACGGACGATGGCGCAGCTGTTCGCCGAGGCCGGTTATGTCACGGGCATGGTGGGCAAGTGGCACCTGGGCGATAACGCTCCGCACCGCCCCCAGGACCGGGGCTTCCAGGACGTCGTCTGGCACCGTTGCGGCGGCATTGGGCAGGCCTCCGACTATTGGGGCAACGACTATTTCGACGACACCTATGAACGCAATGGGAAGTTCGAGCCGTTTAGCGGGTACTGCACGGACGTGTGGTTCGCCGAGGCGCAGCGATTTGTGGCCGAAAACAGGTCCCGGCCCTTCTTCCTGTACCTGGCCACCAATGCGCCCCATTCACCCTACCGGGTCGATCCCCAGTGGAGCGGCCCGTACCGGGAGACCGTCAAATGGAAGGGGGGGGCCGAGTTCTACGGGATGATTGCCAACCTGGATCACAACCTGGGCTTGCTGAGCGCCCGACTGGAAGCGTTAGGGCTGTCGGACAATACGATCCTGATTTTCCTGACCGACAATGGGACCGCTAAGGGGATCGGAGGCAAGGGAGCCGGTCCCGAGGATTTCCGGGGCTTCAACGCGGGCATGCGGGGGGTGAAATCGACGGTGTTCGAAGGGGGACACCGCGTCCCCTTGTTTATCCGCTGGCCGGCCGGAAAACTTACCGGCGGCCGCGATGTCCCGCATCTTTCGGCCCACATCGATCTGTTACCGACGCTGGCCGACCTGTGCGGCATCCCGGTTCCTAACTCCCCTCGCCTGGACGGCCGTTCCTTTGCCGCCGTGTTGCAGGATGCCCAAGCGCCCCCCCATCGGGATCATCTTGTCGTTCAACTGCAGGGCGGTGCCCACTTCAAAGCACCAGGCGAACCCTGGACAAGTTCCTGCGTGATCAAGGACCGCTGGCGCCTGCTGGATGGCGAAAAACTCTATCACCTGGACGAGGACCCTGCGCAGAACCGGAACATCGCGGCCGCTCATCCCCAGCGTGTCGCGGAACTGCGCGCCCTCTACCAATCGTTCTGGGATTCCGTGTCCCCCCGGATGACACCGGTATCGATCGATTTGGGCAATCCCACAGAGAATCCTACGGTGCTGTGTTCGCAGGACTGGTACCTGCCGACCGGCAATCCACCCTGGCACTTTGGGGAGATTCAGAAACGGGTGCCGGTTACCGGTCCCTGGCATGTCGACATCAAGCGGGCCGGGCGCTATCGGCTGACACTGCGGCAGTTCCCGGCCGTCGCCGACAAGCCGGTGGTGGCCGTCCGGGCCAAGGTTCGGATCGCCGGCCAGGAAAGGGAATCCGCGGTCGAACCGGGCGCGCGGGGGGTGGTCTTCGAACTGGACCTCCCGGCGGGAAAGACCGAACTGCAAACCTGGCTGTATGACGAGCAGGGGAGAGCCGGCGGGGCGTACTTTACCGAGGTAGAACCGCTGGTGGCCGCCCCGCGTCGTGGCGATACCGCTGCCGCCACCCCGCAGGGGACCACGATAGCCCCAGACCGTTCAGCGTTGTTCGACAAACCGCGACCTAAAGCTCGCCCGGATCCCAAAGCGGGATCCCGCTCTCCTGCCGCTGCTGCTCGTACAGCCGCTGCAGATAGAACTGCCCCGGCTCAACCCGTGGCTGGCCTTCGTTGACCAGCAACGGCTGGGTCGAATCCCACCACTGGTCGAAGGCGGTACGCAGCTCGTCCATCACCTCGGGGTGTTGGGCGGCCACATCCTTCATCCCGCCCGGATCGCGGGAGATATCGTACAGACGCTGGTTATCGACCCACCGCCACCGCTGGGTGCGGACCGCGCACTTGGTGTATCTCATTTGATCCCGTTCCCCCTCCTTCCAGCGTCCCCGGTGGATGAACAGCTTGCGGTCCGGCCAGTCGGCCTGGGGGTTTTCCAGCAGCGGCAGCAGGGACCGCCCGCCGGGCGGCAGCTTGCTGGCCGGAATCTGAGCTGCTGCCAGGTCGCAGAAGGTCCGGTACAGATCGAGATGAGCGGCCAGGGCCGGGATGTCGACCCCCTCGCCCAGGACCCCTGGCCAATACCAGAAGGCGGGCACATGGGTTCCCCCTTCGTCGGCACTGCCCTTCCCCCCTCGCAGCCCGGCGTTGTGCGGTGCAAAGGGTTTGCCGTGGATCGTGCCCCGTCCCATGGCCATGCCGTTGTCGGTCATGAAAATCACCAGGGTGTTTTCCAAAGCGTTCCACGCTTTCAATTTCCCGATCAGCAGGCCCACGTTGTGATCGATGTTCTCGATCATCCCGTAGCGGCCCGCGGACTTTTGATCGAAGCCCTGGTCCAAAAAACGCTGCTTGTACTTTTCCGGCGCAATCATGGGGCTGTGGGGAGCGTTGAGGGCGATGAGGGCGAAGTAAGGCTCGCCGGACTGGTGTTGCGGCTGGATCCACGCCAGGGCCGCTTGGAAAAAAAGATCGGTGCAGAAGCCCTTCGTCTGCACGACGGTCTGGTTGTGCAGCAGCATGTTATCGAAATAGGTATGCACCGTATTGGCTTGGAAGTCCCCAAAGCCATCCTGTCCGATCCCGCCGGCCCCATGCATCAGGACTTCGTCGAAACCACGGTTCTGCGGCAGGTACGGCTCGGCGTCCCCCAGGTGCCACTTTCCAAAGAGGCCCGTCCGGTAGCCGACCTTCTGCAGGGCCTGGGGGAAGGTGACGACCTCCAGGGCTAGCCGTTCCCGCTGGAGGATCGTATGGCTGACCCCGACCTCAAACGGTGCCCGTCCGCTCATCAAAGCCGCCCGGGTCGGCGAGCAGGTGGGGCTGACCTGGAAATTAGTAAAGCGGGTCGACTGCTGGTAGAACCGGTCCAGGTGCGGCGTCTTCAGGCGGGGATTTCCCATGCAGGACAGGTCCCCCAGCCCCTGGTCGTCGGTCATCACGAGGATGATCGCAGGACGGCTGTTGCGCAGCGTGGCCGCCTCCGCGGCTGCCGGAAGGAGGCTCAGGAGGGCCAGAGAGCACACGATTTGGGCAGAGCGATAGATGTTCATGAATTGACCGTAAAAGGTTGGGAACGGCTCTGTAGAAAACCCGCAAAGCGGCTTCCCCGGGTCGTGCTCGTGCTCAGTCCGCAGGACGGTGCTCGTACTCGTAATCGCCACCCTGTTCGTGCCTGATCGTCCGCTCGATTACGA
>CAYFZZ010000254.1:0-4449 GCA_964347545.1 uncultured Planctomycetaceae bacterium
TCTTTCTCTTTTGTGTAAACTACGTAATCGCCGGGCGCAAATCCCGTGCCGAACAGAATTGTGCCTGTCCTTTTTTGGGGGGCTAATTTTGGCTGAAGCCCGGCCGGGGTTTTTGCGGGGGGGGTGGCGGCGGGGGTTCCTGGGAAAGGGCGGCTTGCAGCAGGGTGGCTCGTCGCAGCACATCCGTTTCCGCCAGCAACTGCAGCTTGAACTGCAGGTCGAAAGGAAGGTGAAAAGCCACGATGTCGGTGAGGCTGCCCAGCGAGACGTTCCCCTCGGCGAATTCGTGGGCCAGCTTGTCGGCGGCAGGGTTGCTGGCCACCAGCCCCTGGACCAGATCGCGGCCCAACTGACGTGTCCTCGCCGCTCGGGCATCCGCCGGTTTTTCGTCCAACACACTCACCCTCGCTCGACGAAACGAGCGGACCGGCAGGATCTCTTGTTCCACGCGTGCTCGCCACAGCCCGATCATCACGATGTGGTACGTCCCTTGCGAGGTCTTTTCATGATGCGCCACATGGCCCACACACACCGGCTCGGCAATCGGCGGACGGCTGTAATAATCCGCTTCGTAACCTGGTTCCAGCGTCGCCAGGGCGATCAGCCGATCGCCCTCGACAGCGTCTTCCAGCATTTCCCGGTAGCGGCTCTCGAAGACGTGCAGCGGCTGCACATTGCTGGGAAACATCACCAGCTGGGGGAGCGGGAACAAGCGTACCTCGCCGGAAAAATCGTGCGGCACATCCAGGAAGGAGGGATCCATACTGGCAGCCTCTCTGGGGGGCAGGACGAATCTGGCTGGGCCGCGCGTGGCCCTGACCAGGGTCGGCGTAGAGTATTCTAGCGGGGGCCCGCCGAAGGCCAAGTCGCCCAATCAGTTGCTGGTGTCGATTCGCCGCACCCGCGGGCCTGCCGCAACCCCACGCGGGGCGTGTATCGAGCCGGCTACCTCCGTTCGCCGTTTCACCAACCCCGACGTTCAACGCGCCCCCAAACCCCGCCACCGCTCCCCCGCCGATCGCACTGCCCCGGTTCCCGCACCCACCGCCGCTGGACCTCTGCCAGCTCGGGTGCTGTTCATCCGCACAGATCGCGGTGATTCGCAGTGCGGGTTTAGCTTTTGACGTCGCTGACGCCCAGCATGACCAGCAGCAATCCGACGAGCATCACCAGCCAGAAGATTCCTCCTTTGAGGAACTCCCAGCCCGCGTGCCAGACATTCAACGACTTCCCGGCGATCGCCCAGTCGTGGGCCGTCGAATAATACGCGATCACGACCATGCCGACCATGAGCAGCAAGCCGACCAAAATTTTAAGCCATTTGTTCATGATGGGATTTTCCGTGAGGGGCGAGCGACCGGTGAAGCGATGTTTTTACCGTGATGACAAATTTAGAGGGTCGTGTCAAGAGACGCACTTCCCCAGCTGCGAGGATATGGCGGTCACCGCTGCCCCTGGCCTTCGTGCCGCATGGGGAGGCGTGTGTCGTGAAGTGGACTTTTCGTGACAATCGCACTTGACGGCTCCACCCGGGATCCGAAATGGGGGAGAGAGCCCGCCAAGACTCGGGAGAGTGAACCGGAGGCGTGTCTGGGGAGACGGTGAAACAGCGGTCTCTTTTCTGCTGCTGCCATCCGGAACGGATTACGGCAATTCTTCTCGCCGATCAATGCCGAAGAGAGGACTCGAACCTCCACGGGGTTAACCCCCACCAGGTCCTGAACCTGGCGCGTCTGCCAATTCCGCCACTTCGGCGCTCGACTCAATGTAAAAACTGGCCGGCGTCTCTGCAAGAGAGTGACGCCGGCAAGTCGCTCTTCGCGTTACCGACTCAATAGCGCGGTAGGCCGGGATCGATGGTTTCGGCCCAGCGGTCGATGCCGCCGACCAGGCTGGCGACCTCGGCAAACCCCTGCTGGCTCAGCCACTGGGCAACCTGCAGACTGCGTCCCCCCAGGTGGCAGTAGACCACGATCGGCCGCTGGCGATACGGCTCGAGTTCGCCCTGTCGCTGGGCCAGCTGCGACATGGGGATCCAGACCGAGCCGGCCAGGGCCACTTTCTGGACCTCATCCTGCTCGCGGCAATCCAACAGCACCAGATCTTCGCCGGCTGCCAGGCGCCGCTGCAGGGTTTCACAGTCGACTTCCATCGGAATGGCTCCTGAGCTTGATCAAACTTGCTATTTAAACCATTGGCTGGTTAAATGAAAAGGTGTCGGCCTGCCAGTTGGCCCTCGCCGGCCCGTGGGCACCCTCTTTTCCCCCATCACCCGCTCGTTTCATGACTCGGCACGGCCTCATCCTGATGGCGTTCAGCTTGGCGCTCGCCGCGGCTCCCGGCCACTGGTCCTCGACCCTCTGGGCGGCGGAAAAACAGTCCCCTGGTCCCACAACGCGGGCCCCAGAAAACCTGTTGCGGGTGAATCTTGTCGAGCTGACAGGACCCTTACGGGACGAGGCGACACGGTTAGATCAAGAAATCCGCCAGGCTCTGGATCAGCTGTCCGCGGCCAGTAATCCCGGGTACCAGGAATTCGAAGAGACCTTTGGAGCTCTGCGGCGCTACGATCGGATCGGCAGTGAACTTCGGGCGCTGGGCGAACCGACGGGTAGAGACATCCAATTGCGGGTCTCGAACTATCGGAAAACCCTGATGGAACTAGGGGAGAAATACGCCACGACCGGCACATCTGAGCAACGTGCTGTGGAGAAGCGGATGGAGAAGCTTCCCCGCATGATTGGCACCACCGCCAAGAAGATTTCCCGGGCCACGAAGCTGGCCGAAGCCAAAAAATGGCGGGAGGCGTATGAGAGCCTTAACCGGATCACCGATCCCGCTCAGGAAATGGGATTCTGGCACGAGATCCTCGAGCGACGTGCTCATCCAACCCTGGCTTCCTGGCGGAAAACGTCGCAAGGCTGGTTTTATTACCTGGCCAAGGAGCTGAACGAGGAGGCAAAGGGGCTATGTCGAGAGGTGACCGGCCAGCAAGGGGACGGGACGAAGCTGATTGAGCGGATCCAGAGTTATGCAGCCGCTTTGGCGACCACGCCGACCGCGGATGCGGGCGGCGGGGCTGGTCTGGCTGGACCGCAGGCGATTGAACATTTTGGGAAAGCGTGGATCGAGCACCAGCGTCAAGTCATGCGAGCTTATGGCCACGCCACGATCCTCACCTTTCTGGGGGACGGCACAGCCGTGGGCCCGGTGCTGGCCCAACACGCGGATTTTTCCGGCAAAATCGGTCCCGCCCTGGTCGGCATCATCCAGGCGGATGCCGGGCGAGCCAGTCCGGAGGAGGCCGAGACGTTGTACCTGGCGTACCTGGAACGGCTACCGCCGCTGATCGCGCGGGGGAACCAGGCCGCCTTGATCAGCTTGTTCCAGCCGGCGTTGGACCAGCTGGCCGCCCGATCCCCCGGATTTCGAGCGGAGATTGAGGCTTATCGCCTGGCTACGACCGATCTACTGCGGTGGCGCCGCCGCACCGCTGCCGCTCACCTCAGGGCCCAGGCGGAAACCTATCCCAGCCTGCAGTCTCTGTTGCGAGCCAATACCAAGAAACGGGGCACCTCGGCTTTGCTGACCGCGGATCGTGATGGTCGGACGCGGGCGTTGCTCATCAAGCCCATCCCGGAGTGTATGGAAGAGGCGCGAGCAGACTTCATGGACAAGCTTGTTTCGGTCCCAGCCTTACATTTCCGCAAGAATTATGGTCTGGGCATCGTCGGCGAACGGGCGGTTGGCTACGTCTCCACTTCGCCGGCGTTGACCCGCGCGGCGTGGGAGAGCCTGGCGGGGGACCTGTTCGTCAGCGACGAACTACCGCCGCTGAACCTTGTTGCAGCGGTCGCGTTGTACACTGCCAAGCAGGGTGATTTGTCGGCGGCGGGCGGAGCGATCTATCACATTGGGTTGACGAGCATCCCGGCGCGGTACGTGGCTCAGACCTCCGATGACCGGGGACTGGTCCGCCTGGGGCCCCTGGTCGCCCCCCCGGCTGCGTGGCAGATCCAGGATTTGGCCCTGATGTTTGCCGTCAGGCCCTCATGGCTGGCTCACGAGTATTTTTTCGTGGAGCTGCCTGAGTATTGAGCGAGCTCTGCGGCGGAAGCGTGGCGGCGGCCCGCCGCCGCTGTCGACGTCCCAGGGCGGGTCATGGGGTGGCTTGACCGGTCGCAGGCAGACGGGACGCATACTCCTTGATTTTCGCTTCGATCTGCTGGGCACGAGCGTACTGTCCCAGCTGGCGGGCCACGCCAGCGGCCTGTTGCCCCGTGTGGACGGCAGCCGCGTACTGACCAGCATCGGCGTAGACCAAGGTAAGATTTTCCCAGAGGTGCAACGCCTGTGGCGCTAACCGCGTGGCCTTTTGCAACTGCTGGGCGGCTTCGTCGAAGCGGCCGGCCTGGGCCAGGGCGACGCCGAGGTTGCTGAGCAGATCGA
>CAYFZZ010000255.1:0-3342 GCA_964347545.1 uncultured Planctomycetaceae bacterium
GGCCCCGTCCAGCTGCCGGGTGGTCGCCGACGGGGGAACCGCGACTTCCCAGAAAGCCATCGCCGTCTCGGTGACGGGCTCAAACGGTTCTTCCGCCAGGGATGCAACGCCGCTGGCGGCCGAGACGGGATGGCCGGAACCCTCTGGCGAGGGGGGCGGCAGAGCGTGACCGGAAACGGGTTCCCCGCGGGGCACGGCCACCTCGGCAGTCTCCAGCGGGCTGACGATCAACGTGTGGACCATGGCCGCGGGGGGCTCGGCCGGAGGGGGCTCGAGCTTTGCCACAGGGGTCGGGTTCTCTGGCAGGGACGGCGCCAGCTGGCGGGTTGTGTCCCCGCTGGGGGCCGAGCCGCTTTCCGCGGTCCGGAGTTCCGTGGGAGAAGTCGGCACAGCGGTCGGCACGGAGAGGGCGGACGTCGGATCTGTCTCGACTTCCGCTGGCGAGCTGAGTGGCGTGGGGAGGCTGGCCGGTGTCTCCGGCGTCAGGGCCTGCGGCTGGTCGGCGGCGGCCGTTTCCTCGGTCGTCCGGGCACTGACCAGGGACGGTACGCCCGCCTGGCGAATTAATTCTGCCAGCTCCCGATTGCCCTCCCGCACTTCGGCCAACGCCACCAGCCTCCGCAGGAGGCTGTCGGTGGAAGCGGTCGAGGCCAGGAACAACCGCTTGGAGATAAATTCCAGCCGCAGGCCGGCTTCGCCGAAATTGTTGCCCGTCCCCAGTTCACCCGGTTCGAGGATTAACTCGAGCAGCCGGTCATTGTCGGCACTGCCGCCCTGGCTACCCACGCTTTCGAAACCATCGCGCAGTGCGCCGGGATGTTTCTGGGTAATTTCGTACGTTCCCGCAAACAGGTCGATAAACCCGTACGAACCGTCGTCGCCGGTCATGGCCACCAGCTGTACCAGGTTGCCTTGGGTGTCATTGCCTGTCAGCGTGATCGTGGCGCCGGGGACACCGGGTTCTTGAGGATTACGGCGGCCGTCGTCGTTGACGTCGACATAAACGAAGCCCCGCAGCTCGGCACTCCTCGGATCGAAATCGTCGTTCTCAATCGTGCCCTGACCCCTCGGATCGGCCACAGTTACGGCACGCCCCGCCGCGTCCAGATCGGATAAATCCACAAAGAAGAACTCGTCCGGCTCGATCTTCCGATCTCCGCTCACGTCGATCCGGACGATCTGGGTCTCGCCGGCGTTGCCGGCAAAGCGGAGCGTGCCGCTGTCGTCTGCGAAGTCGCTGTCCGCGGTGGTTGCCGTGTCGGCGACCGTCACGAAGGAGACGGCCACTTCGGTGTCCACGGCATGGGATAAGGTTACCGTGAACTCCCAGGCTCGCGTGCCACTATCCCCCTCCGCGAGGGACACGTCGTCGATCATCAGCGTTGCCACGTCGTCGTTCTGAATCGTGAACGTGGCCGTCGCCTGCTCGCCAATCGACGCGTTGTTCACCGCGACAACGGCCAGGTCGATCGTCTCGTCCAATTCGACGGTGGCGTCCGAAGTGAGCGGGACAGGCACGTTGGCCGTGGTCTGGCCGGGCTCGAATACGACAATGATCGGATCGCTGTGGTAGTCGGTCGTCGGACCGCCCCCGGGGCCGCCCCTGGCCGTCCCGTCGCTGAGATTGACTTGCACGGTGGAGCTGAGTTCCGTATCGCCGCTGCGGGTAATCTGTACCACCGCGCCGGCTTCTCCCACGTCTTCCAGCGCGGCAAATGCGGCGAGCGAGAATTCCACGATCGGCATGGCACGCGCTTCGACGGTGATGGTAAACGAGTGCTCGGTGGAATTGCCGCTGGTGTCGGTGGCCGTGCAGGTGACCGTCGTCATGCCGACCGGGAAGATAGAACCGCTGGCAGGATCACAAGACACGACCGGCTGGGAATCCACCGAGTCGGTGGCCAAGGGCAACGGATAAATGACCATCACCCCCTCGGGTCCGGTGGCCCTGACGGTTAGATCCTGCGGCAAGTCGCTCAACTGCGGCCCGCTCGTATCGACCACGGTGACGGTGAACGACTGCTGGACCTCGTTGCCGCTGGCGTCGGTGGCGGTGCAGGTGACGGTGGTCTCGCCCAGGGGGAAGGTGGCTCCGCTGGGCAGGCTGCAGACGAGGCTGGGTTCCTGGTCGACCAGGTCGGTCGCGGTGGGCAAGTTGAAGGTGACCACGGCCCCTGCGGGTCCGGTGGCCTCCACCTGCAGGTTGTCGGGGACGTCGACCAGGGTGGGGGCCGTGGTGTCGACCACGGTGACGGTGAAGCTGTCGCTGGCCAGGTTGCCCTGCGAATCGCTGGCGGAACAAGCGACGGTCGTCGTTCCCAAGGGGAACGTCGTGCCTGAATCTGGTGAGCAAACGATTTGGACGGGACCCTCCTCGGGGTCGGTCGCGCTGGCCGAGTAATCGACCACCGCACCTGCGGGTCCGGTCGCTTCGACGGTGATCGCGGCTGGCAGGTTCAACAGAGGGGGGGTCATGTCTGTGCTGACGTCGAAGATCACATCGTCGATGGTCACCTGGCTGTCTACATCGCCGAAACCGAGCAGATCGACGCTCAACATCAAGCCGGCACCGGCCGCCAGACCGCTCACGTCGATGCTGATCGTGAGGGGTCCGGACAGGTCGACCGTGTCGCCCGAGCTGGCGGCCCCGGTCCCGCTGACCGTGGCCGCATAGAAAACGGTGCCGTCCTGCTGGATGTTCAACAGGGCGTCGGTATCTGTAAGGCCTTCGGCCGTCCCCACGACCGGCAGTCCGGTGTCGGCATCCAGCAGAGCGACTTCCAGGGCGTCGTTGGGTTGAAGGGGAGTTGTGCCTAGAAGGATATTGCTGAGCGTCAGTTGCAGTTGTTGGGCACCGGCGGGCAAGGCGAAGTGCTGGGAGAGGCCGGCCAGCAGCGGCGCGTCTTCGCCCATCACGGCCTGTTCTTCGATCACGGCGACGTCGCCACGGATCGTCCAGCCGAAACCGGGGTCGTCAGGGTCGCTGATGGCGAAGTTCCCGTTGAGCAGCTGCCGGTCAACTTCGGGCAGCTCGAGCTGCACCGTCGCTGTGTCGTCCAGAGCCTGGATCAGGCTGGGGACGGTAAGAACACCGGGCAGAGCGGCGGCACCGAAATTCTCATCGGTCACTTCCAGCAAAAATTTAGGAGAAGCGTTGTTGTTGTAGACGCGTAAATCGTCAAGCAAACGGAAAAACTCGATGAGGGCATCGACCGTTGACTCTAAGTTGACAGTGGAATTGCCGCCAGCGCCAACGTTGATGCCAAACTTTTGTGCCTGCTGTACTGGATCGTCAAAGGCCAGGGCCAGCGCCAGCTTCTGGTTGTTGGTAAAATTTCTCGC
>CAYFZZ010000256.1:0-5805 GCA_964347545.1 uncultured Planctomycetaceae bacterium
ACAAACACGCTGGTCGTCTGCTGGTACTGGCGGTAATCGGCGCGGGAGGCCAAGGCCTGGGCCTCGGTGGGAGGAATCCCGGTGACGTAAAAGAACAGGAACAACAGGAGGGCGGGGACCAGCAACGTGATCCACCAGAAAGGGGCCCCCACGGCCAACAGGACGTACGACCACCAGTGGACCCATTCGAAAAAATAGTTGGGGTGTCGCGAGTAACGCCACAGTCCCACCTGGCAGGTCTTGCCGCGGCTGTCGGCCCGCTGTTTGAACTGGTTCAGCTGTCGATCGGCCAGCCAGGTGCCCCCCACCCCGATCCCCCACACCAGCGTGCCCGCCAGGTCCCACCCATCCAGCGTGTCGCTCGATCGTCCCGCGGCGATCAGGAGGGGCAGGGAGAACAGCAGGTCGGCCAGGGCCTGCAGCTGAAAGAAGAAAAAGAATCGCCGGTTCGCCTGCGACCCCCACTTGTGGCGCAGCCGCTCGTACCGCGCTTCTTCCGGTTGCCCGGAGACGCGGGTGAAAAACAGGTAGCCGGCCAGCCGCAGCGACCAGGATCCGGCCAGCACGGCCACCAGGATCCGCCGCGGCAGATAGCCGCTGGAGGTCGCCGCGTAGAAGACCCCCAGCAGTCCGATTCCGGCGGCCCAGCCGACATCGACGATCGCGGCGTTGCGGGTCTTTTGCTGGACCATCCACAGCCCGGCCATCAGGGCGGCCATGGCGACGGCAGCGATCAGCAGTTGGTGGGGGACGGCCAGGGGCATGACGTTTTCCGGCGGCCACGGGGGAGGGGAGGGGAGGGGTGAAAAAACCCCCGACCGGCGGCGCTGGACCCTACTGTAGACGATCCCCCTGCGGCAACCAATTGTGCGGCCGCGGCAAATCGGGCCGGGGACCAACCGTGTCCCGGGCGGGGTGAGCCCCGGGCGGTTCCCCCAGCCGGCGCGGTTTGCCAGCCGGCCAGCGGCCGAAACGTCGCATTCCCGCGGCAAAACGGGCTTTTCTGCGGCGGTGAAAATTCTGGCGGCGGGCGGACCAGGCGTGTCCGGCGGACCGCGAAGATAGCGGTGGGCGGCAGAGGACGGCCCGCCAGGCCGACACCCGCCCCCAGTCATCCGTCCTCACACTTGCCAGCTCGAAAGGAGCCCCCACGATGTTTACGAACCTCGAGACCCGTTACGCGGAAGCCAAAAATTCGGACCTGATGGAAAAGTTTTACGCCGGCGACGACGATGCCTTGGAACTGCTGGTCCGCCGCCTGCGGGTCAGCCTCTTGCATCAAGCCTACCGGCAGCTGCCCCGGGGGCAGGTCGGTCGTCGCCAGGTGGCCGAAGATGTCGTGCAAATCACCTGGATCAAGGTGGCCGCCACCCGCCAGCGGCCTGACGTCCGCTGGGATCCCAACAAGCGCGCGGTCCGCACCTGGATCGGCACCATCCTGCGAAACGTGATCGTCAGCCACCTGCGAGCCCACACCAACCGCCAGCCCGTGGTGGGGGATTGGGGACGAGAGCCGGGGAACGGGTGGTTCGCCAGCATCGAGTCCCGGTTGGCAGACCATCGGATGGAGAGCGAAGCGTGGGCGCGGCAGACCGAGCAGCTGCGGCGGCAAATGATCGCCGCGGTCGATCGCTTGCCGGAGAAGGCCCGCGCGATCCTCTCCTTGAAACTGGACGGCTACAGCCACCAGCAGATCGCCCTGCGGCTGGGCCTGTCCAAGTCCACCATCGGCTATCACTTTCGGACGGCCAAGCAGCTGTTGCGTGCCGAGACCCTGGCGGCCTGACCGAAGGCCCGGCCGACGGCCCGCCCCTGTCCCGCGCCGCGGGCCTGAGGGCGGCCCCCGCGGGGCCCTGTCCCAATATCGCTGAATGGATGAGCGGTCCCGGCCCACCCAGCGTGGCCGCCGGTAACCTGGCGTCGCCATCATCCGCAAACCCGGCTTGGGATGGCCATCGTGCGCAAAACCGGCGGCTAGCGCCTTGCCGCTCACGATGAGAGCAGAGCGGCCACAACTGCCTTTCGAGCCCGACTGACTTTGGGGCCCCATGTCGCCTTTCGCTTCGCCTCCTTCGTGCTCTTCGTGTCCTTCGTGGTTCTTTCCACCCTCCCCTCCAGGAACGCGGGGACAACTGACTTTTGGGGGAGAAATCGGATTGAGCAAAACCGGCGGCTAGCGCCTTGTCGCTCACGATGAGGAGGGACAGCGGGGACAACTGACTTTTGGGGGAGCAATCGGATTGAACAAAACCGGCGGCTAGCGCCTTGCCGCTCACCGTGACGCGGTCCCTTTTGACCGGCGGGGGGCCCTGGCCGCTCCTGCGGCGCGGCCCGCCGGGGGGCGGAAAAACCGCTCTTCCCCACCACCAACCCCCCGCGGCGGCTTGCCGGTGGACGCTGGGCGCCGGCGACGCTACAACGTCAGGTTGACCCTGGCCGATGGGTCATGGTGCCGACCCGCCACGCTCGCCCGGTCCCTGCCTCCTTGACCCATGACGCCTTCCTATCTTCGCGGCAAACAGACGGCTCGCCAGTTCAAGGTCTTGCAGTTGCTGGAGAACTCGCGGTTCGGGATCACGACCCGCGAGCTGCGGGACGAGGTGGTGCAGGAGCTGGGGTTGAAGTCGCTGCACGAAAAGACCATTCGCCGCGATGTCCAGCATTGGCAGAATCTGGGTTACCCCATCCAGCAGCTGGAGACGTCGAATCCGGAACGGCCCAAGATCTGGAAGCTGGATCGCCACAACTTGAAGGTACCCAAGCTGCCGGTGGGGGTGGTCGAGCTGTTGGCTTTTTCCGCCGCTCGCGAACTGCTCTACCCCCTGGCCGGCACCCCCTACTGGGACGGCATTCAGCGGTTGTGGGAGCGGATGCGGGAGACGACTTCGCCGGACGTGTTGGAGCATCTTGATCGCCAGCGAGCGGGGCTGATCGTGCGGGGGCCGATGCCCAAAAACTACGCTCGCCAGGTGGGCATGCTGTCGGCGTTGAACCGAGCCGTGTTTCAGCACCGGGTGGCCCAGGTCGGGTATAAGGGGGTGGGCCAACCGCGAGCTCGCCGGCGGCGGCTACAGCCTCAGGCCGTCTGCCTGTTTCACAACAGCATCTACCTGCTGGCCGCCGACGCGGACGAAGAGCAGGGTCCGGTGAAGACGTACAAGCTGGACCGGATGACCTCGGTCGAACTGCTGGACCAGCGGTTCGCCCCCCGTCAGGACTTCGATCCGGAGGCCTTCTTTGACAGCAGCATCGGTATTTTTCGCAGCGGCAAGCCGAAAAATTTTCGCATCCGCGTGGATGCTGGGCGAGCGGAAATTGCCGTGGAACAACTGCTGCACCCCCGCCAACGCGTGACCGCTCAGGAGGACGGCGGTGTGACCATCGAAATTGACGGCGCGTACGAAGAAGAGATCCTCCCCATCGTGCTCAGCCTCGGCCGGCACGCCGAGGTCGTCTCCCCCCGCTCGTCCCGCACCAAACTGGCCGAAATCGCCACCCACCTCGTGCGAACCTACCAGTAACCGCCGGCCACCCACAGTCGTTCCGACGAAAGTTCGCAAGCCTTGGTGGGTCGAGCCCTTGTCCCCATGGCTTCCTGGACCCTCCCCGCGGTCCGGGATGGTTTCCCTCTCGACACGCGGCAGCTCCCCCAACCAGGCACGAATCCCCTAACGTGGCGGGGTCGGGGGCTGGACCAGCTGGCCGCTGTCCGGATCCAGGTACGGACCTTGTCCGGTAAATTCGATCTGGGCCTGTGGCCGCGTCTGGGAGACGATCTGTTGAAACCCGTGGTGGATCACCGCCTTCCGCAACGCGTCCACCACCTCCGTCCATGTTTTGGTCCCCGGTTTGATTTCCAGGCACTGAATCAGGTGGACCCCAAAGCGGGTCACCAGGGGGGGACTGATCTCTTTTTTTCCCAGGGCAAAGGCCGCGGCCGAAAAGGGTTCGTCCATGGGGCCCTGGCGGCCGATGAAACCCAGCTGGCCCCCCTCCCGCCGGCTGGGTCCGGTCGAGTACCGAGCGACGGCGTCGGCAAATGTGATCTTCCCGTCCAGGATTTCCCGGCGGATCTGCTGAGCCCGCTCTACCACCTTGGTCGCCTCTTTTCCGTCGTCCGCTGGGTCGGCGGCCAACAGGATCTGCCGCACGCTCAGCTGAGTGCCGTCGAACTGTCGCCGGTTCCTGTCGAAATGCCGCTGCAAGACCTCGTCGGTGATCCGTCGGTCGACGTAGGCCTTCCAGCTCATCCGCCACTCGACGTCCGTCCGCCACGCCGATTCGCTGATGCCCAGGTTTTGTAAGTAGTCCTTCCAGGAAATTTTCTGCTGTTGTAGTTGGGCTTGGCGAGCCTCGATTTCGGCCGCCACCAGCTGGGGGCTGACCGCTTCCCCGCGGCTTTTCAGATAGCCCAGCACCAGGCGGCGGTCGATCAGCTGGTCCAGCACGTGGGCCTCTAGGCGAGCTCGATCTGCCGCCGCCAGCGTTTTGTTTCGCAACAGGGCGGTCAGTTCCCGGTCGACTTCCCCCCGCAAGATCAGGCTGCCATCGACCGTGGCCACCACGACCGCAGGCTGCCGGTCCGAGTCCGAGCCACCGGAAGCCGCCTGGCCAAAAAGCGCCATAAGAAGAAAAAGGACAGGCATAATCACCTTCCCCTCAGAAAAAGGACAGGCATAATCAGACTCCCCTAAGTTGCCAGCGCCTCTTCTTTTCCGCCCCTTGCCCGCTTTGAAATCGGGCCGGAAGGAGGCCGAGCGGCACCTCCGGCGGCTCTCGAAACAGGGGAAAAACACGATCCCGACGGAATCATGCCTGTCCTTTTTTGACCTGGGCCGCACCGAATGATGCCTGTCCTTTTTCCTTTTTCGGGCCTTGGCCTTTTTCGGGCGCGTTTTTCGGCCGTCTTTCGGGCGCTTTCTGTAGCCGGCCTCTTCGAGGCCGGAAAAGCGGGCTCACAGAGCCCGCCTACAGGTATTTGACACACGGAATCATGCCTGTCCTTTTTTGACCTGTAGCCGGCCTCTTCGAGGCCGGAGAAGCGGGCTCACAGAGCCCGCCTACAGGCCGGAGAAGCGGGCTCACAGAGCCCGCCTACAGGTATTTGACACACGGAATCATGCCTGTCCTTTTTTGGCCCCCGGAAGAACCCTCGTTAGGAACCCTTGGTCACAAAATTTACCAGGCGGCCGGGGACGATGACGACTTTGGCCACGGTCTGGCCGGCCAACAGTTCGGCGATCTTGGCATCGGCCCGCGCGGCGGCCTCCAGCGCCTGGCGGTCGGCCTCGCGGGGGACGGAAATCTTGCCCCGCAGCTTGCCCCGGATTTGCACCGGGATCTCGACCGTATCCTCCTGGATCAAGCTTTCGTCGTAGGCGGGCCAGGGATGGTAGGCCAGCGATTCGCTGTGCCCCAGGGCCTGCCACAGTTCTTCACTGAAGTGGGGGGCCAGCGGCGAGAGCAAAAGGACCAGTTGCTGGAGAGCCGACTTGGGCCGCACCTCCTCCTTGAGGAAGAAATTGGTGAACTCCATCATGCGGGCAATCGCCGTATTGAAGCTCAACGTCTCCAAATCCTGCGTCACCGCCTTGATCGTCTTGTGCAATACGCGGTTCTGGGATTCGTTGGGCGGAACGTCCTGCACGGCGGCCGCCAGGGCCGTCTGGTCCGCCTGTTCGTCGATGATCATCCGCCACACGCGATCCAGAAACCCGCGGATGCCGTTCACCCCCTGGGTGCTCCACGCCTTGGGCGACTTGGTCAGCGGTCCCATGAACATCTCGTACAGCCGCAGGGTATCGG
>CAYFZZ010000257.1:0-3161 GCA_964347545.1 uncultured Planctomycetaceae bacterium
GGTGAGGGGGTGAGGGGGTGAGGGGGTGAGGGGGTGAGTCAGCCGCGGGGGGCGGGCGGCTGGGGGGTGGGGCGGCCCGCCGTGTCGTTGCGGGGGGGGTGGGAGGCCTCGGGGTCCAGGTAGTTGGTGATCTTTGAGGCGCCCAGCAGTTTTTCGAAGTGCTGGGCCATCGCCAGCCGGTGTTTCTTTTCCAGCAGGTCCTGGTGCAGCAGGTTGCGGACCTCGTCCAGTTCGACGACCACCGGTTGGGTAATCTCTTCGCACAGCAGGATCACGAACCTGTCGGCCACCTGGATCACCCCGGATAGCTGGCCAGGCTGGAGGGCGAACGCTTCGCGTTCCAGAGCTGGCTGGCCGCCATGCCGCTGGATCGGCGGGACGACCCCCCCCAGAGCTCGGCTGGCCGCATCAATTGAATATTGAGCGGCGAGTTTGGCGAAGTTCTCGACCGTGGGGTCACGGCGAGCGAGGTCCCAGGTTTCCTGAGCTCGACGCAAGTTGTCCACGATGATCGCTCGACAACGCACCCGCGGACCGTAGTTGGCCTCGAACCCTTTTTGAATCTCTTCCTCACTGACGCTGACCTGGCCAACCAGTTTCTTGAGGGCCACCGTGGGCCAGACCATCGTGTCCACGTAAACTTCCCGCGTGATTTCGTTTTCGTGGGTGATGGTCTGGATCCATTTTTCCAGATCCGCCGTGCCGTCGGGACGCGTAAAGCCGGCGTCGATGGCGGCCCGCACGATTTCCTGGTCCACTTCCTCTGGGGTGACCTTCAACCCTGCCTGGGACAGTTCGGTCTGCAGCAGCACGCGGTTGATCATATTTTCCAAGACCCCTTTGCCGTGGCGGACCAGGCAGGCTTGCTGGAGTTCGGCCAGCGTGACCGGATGGCCGTTCAGCGTGGCGGCCACGTCCGGCATCTGACGACGCTGCTGGGGATCGTTGATCACGTTGACCACGGTGGCGTTTTTCTTGAGCGTCGCAAACAGCTCGCTGCCCACCTCCCGCAATTTGCGGTCCCGCAAATTGTCGGTCACCGCGGCACGGACCTGCTGCAGTTGTCCCGGTTCGGGTTGACGAGCCGGGAGGAGAGATTCGCATTTGAGCACCACGTATTGTTCGCCCACCGGAATCAGCTGGGAGATTTCGCCGGGACGCAGCCCGAAAGCCGCCTGTTCAATCTGCGGATCCCCCATGTGGCGGCGAATGGGCTGGACCAGTCCCCCGGCGCTGGCACTGTTGATGTCGGTCGAGTGCCGAGCGGCCAGGGTGGCAAAATTGTCGGGATGAGCGATGGCGTCGGCGCGGATTTGTTCCGCTTCTGCTCGCTGATTGACCACAATCATGCGGACCTGGACTCGGGGCCCGAATTGGGAATCCATCTCCCGTTGAATCTCGGCTTCGCTGACCGTCAGCTGAGCGGCGGCCAGACGGCGGAGCGCCAGCATGGGCCACACAATCTCTTCGCGATACTGTTCCGCCGAAATATTACGCTCGCTCTGCAATAACATCAGCCACTGGTCCACAGGCAAGCCAAAACGTTGGGCGATCTGTTCGATTTCCTGCTGAGCCTCTTCTGTGGTGATCGTGATCCCGTGTCGGCGGCATTCCAGTTCGATCAACTTCCGGCTGATCACCGCCTCCAGCACCTGTTCGCCGTACCGCTGCAGGCACTCCCGCCCCAAGGCGGCTCGGGTGATCCGCTGGCCGTTGACCACCGCGGCCAGGGAAGCGGCCGGTTGAGCGTTGGTGGGCCCCGCGGCGGGCGCGGCAGGCGGCGAGCTGGTGACCGGCGGTTTGGCATCGGCCAGCGGCACGCCCTCGGTAAACCGAATCACGGCACATACGATCAGGACGGCGATACCCCCCACCACGACTGCCAGGTGGCTGAGCGTCAAGTGGGGTAACCGTTTGGCGATGGCAGAACGGGTGGAAAGGCGCGACTGCGACATGTGGGTACTCCCCCAAAAAAGAAATGGGTGGCTGGATCGACAAAGAGGTGAGCGGGGATCGGTCGGTCCCGATCAATGCGGGGCGGGATTGTAGGAACTGCCATTCTGCGGGGTCAAGACAATCTGCCGCACCGCGGCAGGGGTCCGGGGGACCGGCAAAGATCGGGTGTCCCCCAGGGGGATGCTGGCGCCGGTTGAACCGATCGCCGGACTTTTGTGGCCCTGCAGGCAGGCCATGCGGAAGCGGAGAGGGCCCTTTTGGGGGTCGCGCTGCTAGCACCTCCAGCAGGGGGCCTACAATAAATAGGGGGAGGAACCGTGGAGTCCGCACCAGACGTATCCGTGATTGGAAGGGGCGGGAAGATGACCGAGCTGGTAGGTCGACCGATGGAGATTCTCCTGGTGGAAGACAATCGCCAGGACGCTCGACTGGCGCTGGAAGCCCTGGCCGACACCCGAATCCACCACCGGCTGACGATCATCAACGACGGCGACGAGGCGATGCATTTTCTGCATCGCCAGACCTGGTTTGCCCGCGCACCCCGGCCCGACCTGATCCTGCTGGACTTGAACCTGCCCCGCAAGGACGGTCGGCAGGTGTTGAGCGAGATTCGGGAAGACCCGCAGCTGCGACAAATTCCCGTGGTCGTCCTGACGGTTTCCGACAGCGACACGGATCGGTTGCGGAGTGAGCAGTTGCACGTGGAGGGCTACCTGGCCAAGCCCGTCGACCGCGACCAGTTTGTGGCGCTCGTGCGGCAGCTGAAAGAGTTCTGGCATGCCGACGTGATCCTGCCAGCTCATAATTGAAAAAAAGGGATCAGGCTCCGGGCCTCCGCGGAGAAGGGGCTAGGGGCTAGGATCTAGGGGCGAGGGGGCTGAGCCAGCGAGGGTCCAATCAGGAGATGGGTCGCGTTTGAGCGAGGCTCGCATCGCGGATCCCGTATCTTGCATCCCGCATCCCGCATCCCGGAGGGATGCCAGCCATTAGCCGGTGGTAAGCGCAGCGCCACCACCGGATACCGATCCCCCCCCAAAATGCATCCCGGAGGGATGCCAGCGATTAACCGGTGGTAAGCGCCGCGCCACCACCGGTTGCCGCGCTCCCAGGGAGTCAGGCACCTTTTTCGGGAGCAGGTTTGCGCGGGGAACAACGCGGGCTCGCCGAAAAAGGAGCCAGACTCCGGCCCTCGCCCGCTGGCGGTT
>CAYFZZ010000258.1:0-21079 GCA_964347545.1 uncultured Planctomycetaceae bacterium
GGCGCCAGATCGCCAAAATCGTGAGCCGCGGTGGTCGTCGGTGCGGCCCCGGCTGCCGCGGCGGCGGCCGCGGCGGCCGGTGGCGTGGGGGACGAGCCTGTGGCCGGCGCCGCAGGGGCACCGGCGGGGGGACCCTGACCGGTCGCCATGGCTTGCTGAATCATGCCGGGCATCATCATCCCAAAACCCGCGCCCATCCCCATCCCCATCGCCCCGCTGCCCATCTCGCCACCCCCCTTTTCCGCCAGCCGGGACATGCTGTTGGCCGCTTGATACTTCAGGAACGCGTTCAGGTCCCCCACCGCCCCCATGGCACTCCGCGCGTCGATCGCCTGTTGCACCTCTTCCGGAGGCGTAATCGCGTTGATGAAGAAATCGACCAGTTCCAGGCCGTACTTGCCGAACTCCTCGGCGACCTTGGCCCGCGTCGCCGAACCCAGCTCGTCGTATTTCGCCGGCAGTTCGATGATGCTGGCCCCAATCGTGCCCAGCAAATCGGTCATCCGGGCCACGATCAGGTCTTTCAGGTACGAGGTCACCTCGTCGGTGGTGTACTTGCCTTGCGTACCCACCAGCTCGTTCAGCAGCACCACCGAATCGGCGATGCGAAACGAGTACTTGCCAAAGCTGCGCAACCGAACCAGGCCAAACTCGGCGTCCTGGAACACGATCGGTTGGCGCGTCCCCCATTTCTGGTCCACAAATGTCTGTTTGCCGAAAAAATAGACCTGGGCTTGAAAAGGGGATTTTTCCCAGGGAATCGTGAGAATGCGGGTCAGCAACGGCACGTTGGCCGTGGTCAGCGTATAGCGACCGGGTCCGAAACTGTCGAAAGCCTTGCCATCGCGGAAGAAGATCGCTTCCTGGTTTTCCTGAACGACCAGCTGGGCTCCCAAGGAAATGTCTGCCGACCCCGAGGTCGGCACGCGATGCACGAGGCTGCGGTTGTCCTGATCAAAAAAATCGATAACTTCCAAACGCTTGGCCATAGCTGCTTGTCCCTCTGCGGTTCCCCGCGTGGCAGTTTGCGGATCAGCGGCGGACCGCTGGGCCGCCCTAATCCAACCCCTGCAGGATGTCTTCCCGTTCGTCCCAGATTTTTTCCAGGGCCTCGGTCTCGTCCAACAACCTCTGAAGCTCGCCCGCCGCCGACTCCTCCTCCCCCTCCAGCCGCTCGACCCGATCCGCAAAATCATCCACCCGCTGGACCAAGGCCGCATCGAACTGGTAAACCCGGTCCAGTGCCGCCTCGTCAATCTGCACGAGGTCAAAAAATCCACTGTAGCCATCCATGGCGCTCCGGATGCGTGACGACAATTTATCGATGCGACCTCGCAAGCGATCCCACTGAGGCAGCTGGTCGATTTGCCCGGCGTCGACCAAAGCCCGCGTCACCCCATCCACGCCCCGTTTGCTGCGATCCAACCGATCGGACAGCCACGTCCGCTGCAAGGCGTCGCTTTCCCGCCGATACTCTTTTTCCAGATAGCCGCGAAAACCGGGAATCTGCCGCAAAAGGGTTTCGATCACGTTGCGATTCTGAGCATGTTCGCGGGGATCAGGCATCGTTCCAGCACTCCCAAAAAAACACTTCTTTTCACACCCTCCGCCCCCCATTATTCCATCTGGCGACAGGATGGGAACACCCTCTCCCAGACTATTCGTCAAAAATCGGCGAATCTTGCCCGCCGCAGCAACAACTCGTCCGCTTCGTCAAAAAAGGGCGAATCTTGCCGGCTGTCGGAAAGGATGGTCGAGCCTCCGCTGGGGAGGCGGCCCGCCGGGGGCGGGTGCGGCCCGCCGCGGCAGCGGGCGCCAGCGGTCCGCATCGCAGACCGCCGCCCAATCCTGCTGGCCACGAAGCCCCTGCTGGCAGTGCGATCATCTTTGGGCGAACCGACAATCCGCGTGGCCCCCCGCCCAGCAGTTTGTTATAAGGGCCCGCCCATTGGTCCCGAATGAAGCCGTGAGGATGCTTTGTGATGATTCGGCCCGGCCATCGTGCCTTGATGCTGATCGCGATCCTGGGACTGGCCACCTCCCCCGGTTGCCGCTCGCTATCGCTCCCCTCGTTCGCCCTGATGGATAAACTTCCCTTCGGGAACCGCGAAGTCGTCCCCCCGGAAATTCGCCAGCGGCATGGGCTCAGCCCCAGCGAACAGGTGGCGCAAATTGACCAGCTGGGACGTCGCGCGGAAAAGGAGTCGCCCCAGCAGCAGCAAATGACCGCCGAAAATCTCGCTCGGCAAATCACCGTCACCGAAGACTCGCAGATCCGGCTGCACCTCATCCGCGCGGTCTCCCGTTGTCGCGTCCCGTTGGCCACCGACGTCCTCAAGGCGGGTCTGAAGGACCCGGACCTGGACGTGCAACTGGCCGCCTGCGCGGGGCTGGGCCAGCGGGGAGGCGAGGAAACAACCTCGCTGCTCGGCGAAATCGTCAGGGACGATTCCCAACCGCTGGACTTGCGCTTGGCCGCCATCGACAGCCTGGGACGCCGGAAAGATCCGGCCACCGCCGTGGCCCTGGCAGCCGCCCTGCAACCGCAAGCCAACCCGGCCTTGCAGTTTCGTGCGGTCAGACAGCTGAAAACAGTCACCGGGCTCGATTACGGCGACGACCTCATGGCCTGGCGGAATCACTTCGGTCAGACTACGACCATCGCCACCGCGTCCCCACCTGACCCGGGCCCCGCCTCGTGGCCAACCGTGCAAGCCGGTTGGCAACCCTGACGCGCCCCCGCAGAACAGGGCGGCGACGTCGCCGCCGGGTCCACCGCACGCCGGGCGGCCCCACCCCGCGGGACCCCCCCTGCCCTCTCCCTCCGCCTTTTTGGACCGGGTCAACCTGTCGATCCGGTGCAGACGGCATCCCCGTTTCAGCCTCACGCTTCCTTCCGCCGCGAACGGCTCTTTGAACCCCTACTACCGAACGGATTCTCAGAAGAAGGGCCCGAAAAATACCTTTCCGGGGCCCCCAGAGCTGAACTGCTGCCGGTAATTTCCCGATATAACAGCAGCCACCGCCGGCAGAGGGCTCAACCAACGGCATCCCACCCCGCGGGCGAGGGTTGCCAAGCCCCTGTGACTGGTTCCATCCGTAAGATCGGACGTCACGGTGGCTTTTTCCTTAATTTCCTGATTTGCCCAACGCGTACGCATGACTTGCCGATTTAGCCTGATCCTTGTCGTCCTCCTGGCGGGCTGGGCAGCCGCCCAGGGCCTGCCCCAATCCGGCTCGTCGTCCAGCGACCAGCGGCCCAGTTCGGCCATCGAATCGGACGGGGAGAGGACCGGTTGGACACACCGTTCCACCCGCCGCCAGGAACGGGTCGCCCTCCGCGGCCGCCGGCGGGCAGCCGATCCGCCACAGCGGGCCGCCACCACCCCGGCCCACCCCCTCCAACCACCCGTGCCCACCGGCCAGACGGCGACCACCCCGTCCCGGTCCGCTGTGGCGGCGGAGGCCAATCCCGAGTCGCGTCTGGATCTTACCCCTCCAGAGACCGACGCCGAGGCGAAACCCCCGGCGACCGCTCCCGAGGCAGAAGACCAACCGGTTCGCCCCAAGACAGACCGGCTGGAAAAGCCCGCCCCCCAGCCCCCGGGTTCCGGGGAGCGTGCTGAAGGGCAGCCGCGGCAGCAGCCGCGATCGTCAAAAGCGAGCGCCGACCAGCAGCCGCCGTCGGGGGCCAGGACCGAAGAGGGCCCCCTCGAGGAGGACCGTACCGAGGAGGTTCCCAGCGACGAGGACCTTCAAGAGCGGTCCCAGCCCTCCACGGGTAACGAGGCGGCCGGGCAAACGGAGGCGTCACCCAGCTCGGAACCCGCCCTGCCGACTCACCTGGTAAAACTAAAAGCCAAAGTCCACCAGGCGCTGGACATCTACCGCCATCGGATGCTGAACACCGCGGAAGACTGCCATTGGTCGATCATGCATTCGCTGATCGCGTTTGGCGTGGAAAAGCAAGTCCGGATCGGCAGCCCCCAGGGCAAGCCGGTCAACGCCATCGGCTGGATTTGTTACAACTATCCCTGCCGCGGCGAAAGATTGTTTTATCTGGACCAGGACAACATCCGCGGCCGGCGGGGCCCGGGACGACAGGGACACGAGGGTCAGTTCCTGGCCATGCTGGCCCAATCCAGAGTCAACATCAATTATCCCATGAAGATCCAGGGCCGCGACTTCGCCGTGCGGGACCTGGTGCACAGCGAAATGGACTCTTGCCGGGCCGGCACCGAGCTGACTTTCAAGCTGATCGGGCTGGCGTATTACCTCGATCTGGACCGGCAGTGGCGCAGCGATAACGGCGACCGCTGGAACATCGAGCGATTGATGGTGGAAGAGATTCAACAGCCGATCAATGGCGCCGCCTGTGGCGGGACCCACCGGTTGTTTGGACTGTCCGCCGGGGTCAAGAAGCGTCAGCAAAGCGACCTGCCCCTGGACGGCATCTTCGCTCGCGCTGCCCGCTACCTGCAACAGTACCACCACTACACGTTCCACCTCCAAAATCGAGACGGCAGCTTCAGCACGGAGTTCTTTACCGGCCGTGGCTTTGACACCGACCGCAAACGGCGGATGCTGACCTCGGGCCACGTGGCCGAATGGCTGGCCTTTTCCTTGCCGGAAGACCAATTGCACCGCCCAGAGATGGTGCGCGCGGTGGACTACCTGTGCGACCTGCTGATCCGGGGCAAGAACTATGACTGGGAGGTGGGCCCGCTGGGGCACACGCTGCACGCGCTGAACATTTACTGCCGCCGCGCGCTCCGCGAATCGCAACCCTCGGACGTGCTGGCCGCCTTCTCGACAGACGCGGACTGACGTTCCCCCTCGGCCGACACCCGCGTCGGCCGAAACCGTGGCGCGGCGGTTGGGGGAGCGGCCCGCCGGCAGAGGGTCTCGCCGAGCACGCTTTTCGACCAGCCGCCCCACCGGCAAACCGGCAGCTGGGCAACCCGGCCACCGGGCCGACAGGTCACTTGTCGCACCTTTGCAAAAGTTTTAGGATGCGGGTCCTGCCAGCTGTTCGTGGGGCATTCTTTCCAGCACTACTCTTGGGCGCTCGAAAAAGCGGCGATGAAGCACAGGTTAACGGACAATTTCCTCACCATGCTGAATTCGGCCGTCGGCATGGCCGAAGCCTACGAGTCGGACGCCCTGCTGGTTATGCTGGACGCACCTGTCGACTGGGACGAGCTGGGGAAAGCGGCGGGCGGCCACAAAGTCGTCGTGGTCGCCGACCAGGCTGCCCTCCTGGAGGGATCCCGAGAGGCAGGCTTACACCCGGTCGTGCTGGAGATGGGTCAGAGCCCGGTGCTGGAACGGTTGACCCAGGCCCTGCTGGAAAGCGTGGCCGATGAAGTGCTGGCCCCCGGCGCAGACGTGGTGGCACTCTACAGCGGCTTCGAAGCCGGCCAGATCGATTCGGTCAGCGTCATTCACCTGGACGAACACCTGCGGCGGCTGACCGTCCGCGACCTGCGGCAGCTGGAAACCAGCGTGCCGCTGGACACCCTAAAGATGGTCGTCGATCTGGCGGTGGAAATCGGCCGCGAGGGGCGGGAAGGCAAACCGGTCGGAACGTTATTCGTGGTAGGCAGCACGCGGGCGGTCTTGGAACGATGCCATGCCACGACCTTCGATCCGATGAAGGGGTATAAGAAGTCCGAACGAAATTTGGGCGACCGGCGGGTGCGCGAAGGAATCAAGGAAATCGCCCAGATGGACGGGGCCTTCATCGTGGCGCCCGACGGCACCGTCGTCGCCGCCGCCCAATACCTCGATGCCTCGGCAGACGGCATCACGCTCTCCAAGGGACTGGGAGCACGCCATTGGGCCGCGGCTGCCATCAGCCGCAAAACCCGCGCCGTCGCGGTCGCCGTCAGCGAAACCAACGGTACCGTTCGCATCTTCCAGAACGGCGACGTGGTGCTGAGGATCGAACCCTTTCGCCTGCCGATGAAGTGGAAGGAGTTCGAGTTCGAGCCGCCGGCAAGCGGCGAATGAGCCGGTTCACCGGGCTGGTCCAAGCCGCCTTCTCCAAGCCGCCCTCGCCAAACGGACCCGCCGCGAGGGACCCGCCTTAGATCAGCTTGACGTTCTCCGCGCGGGGACCCTTGGGACCCTGCCCCTCGGTGAACGAAACCCGCTGACCCTCTCTCAGCTCGTCGTAGCGGACGCCTTCCAGATTCGACGAATGGAAGAACATGTCCTTCTCGCCGCCGGCGTCGATAAATCCAAAACCTTTGTCCGTCAGCCGTTTGATGGTGCCTTCTGCCATAACAACCCAATCCCTCAAAAAAACCACACGCAGCTTTGGCCGATGACACACGCGTCCAGGCTACTCCGCCGCAAAACCCCGATTATATCGGCCCGCCTCCGGAGGGCAACCGCTAACCAGGATCAGCCGGCAACCGCCCCCGCCGAGGCACCCCCCAAGACCGCTCGGCCAGCCCGCTTCCGCCCCTCGCGGCCCGGCCGGCCCAACCTAGGGGCCCGCGGCGGCCAACACGGCCTCCACCAGGACCCGCGGCGCGCCGATGTCCAGCACGTGGACCTGGCCCGTGTAACGGGCCGCCCCACGGCCGGTAAATCCCCGCTTGGCAGCCACAAACGTACAGGTATGCGCCGCTTCGATCACGGCCCCCGCAGCCAGACCCGTGTCGCAATCCAGCCCGCTGGGCAGATCCACCGCCAGAATGGGGGCGGGATGATCGTTTAGCTGCCCAATCACCTCGTCCAAGGGCTGGCGGGGCGCACCGCGGGCACCCGTGCCCAACAGGGCATCCACGATCCAGCCGGCGCCCTCCAGGGCCTGATCCAGCCGCGGCCCATCCGCCACCTCGCCAAACCGCTCCAGCCGCATGCCGCTTTTTTCCAGGATGCGATAATGGGCCAGCGCATCGTGCGGCAACTGGTCCACTTCCGACCATAACAGCACCCGGACCTCGACGCCCCGCAAGTCGAGATGGCGGGCCAGCACAAAACCATCCCCGGCATTGTTCCCCTTGCCGCAACAGATCACCACCGGCCCGGTCGCACCCAGGCTGCCCAGCACGTCGGCCACCCCGCGGCCGGCGTTTTCCATCAACACCATTCCCGGCACCCCGTACTGCTCAATCGCCTGCGCGTCGAGCTGCCGAACTTGCTGGCGGGTTAGCGTTTGCAAGATGGACCTCCCCCGGTTCCCCCAGACATCTCTCGCCGGGAAACGCTCGATATACTATCCTGGGAAGCGGTCGTTCGCCAGCGCAAAGGAAACCCACCATGCCCCTCTATGAATACGTGTGTGAGGACTGCCGGTCCGAGTTTGAACTGCTGGTCCGCGGTTCCCAACCGCCGCTCTGCCCCAACTGCGGCGGGAAACGTTTGGAGAAGTTGTTGAGCGTCCCGGCGGCTCACACCTCCAGCGGCTCGTCCCCCTTGCCCCTCTGCGAAGGCCCGGCCAGCGGCCCCCCCGGCGGCCCTTGCGGCATGGGCGGCTGCGGACTGCCGGAATGCGGCTAACCCACGCGGCTCACCCCTTTGAGGCCACCGGCGGGCTTGTCCCGCCGGAGCCGTGGTCTGTCGGCTAACCCGGCCCGTCACCCGCACCAAATCTCTGGAGCGCAATGACCATCGCTGGGGGCGGTGGCGACCGAGCGGCTGGCCGCGTCAGGGCAAGAGGTACGCCGCCCCCACGGTGGCCCCCGCCTGGTACAAGCCGGCCCTCAGCGTAAAAGGTATCGCCGGGACCATGTACGGAGCACAGTTGCCGGGGCGGTAGTGGCCCAACGTATACACGCACTCGTTGGGCGTTCTCAGCCCCAACTTGTACGGCAGGATCGGCAGCGTGCCGAAGAAGTGCGCCGCCGACAAAAGGGGCTGGGTATAGGGGCCGGTAGAATGACCATACCGCTCCAACCCCCGCTCTTCAAAATAGAGCGGTTTGTGGCACAGCCCCGACGCGGTCCAGGCCACATGCGTCGGCTGATCATCCCCCTCACGGAAGGCAGGCAACCGCAATTCGTCCACTTCCAGTTCACATTGCTGCGGATAGTCCTTGCCGGCCACACCCGCACTGCGGATGTCCAGACTGATGCTGGCCAGCGTCGCCCGTCGCAAGTCGTTGATCGACGAGCGGCATTGCTGCAGATGTTCCTGGGCACGGCTCTCCCCACGCGGGTCGGCTGCGGCCTGCGGCTGGCCCGGTGTCGACAGATCCCACGCCTCCCCCGCGCCGCTCTTCAAATCCCCCTCCTTCTCCCCGGCCTCGGCCTCCGCGGTGGGCGAAAATTCGGGTTCCACCACATACTCGTGCCGGGCACCTCCCGCGGGATCCCCCGCAGGGATAGGCTCGAGCTCCAACAGCTGGTCCTCCTCCGCATCACCTCTCTCGTCCACAGGCGGCCGCAAGGGGGGAACTTCCCGAAACAGCTCGTCGACCTCCTCGTCTAACTCTGTCGAGCCGTATCGCGGCAGCGGCTCGTCAAAGTCCACCTGTCGTACGGCCGATTTTCCACGCCGCGGGTCCTCCCATTGCAGACTGGCTCGGCGGACCCCGTCGCGATCCGATGGCTGGGACCGAGCGGGCGTGGGGGCTTGGGAAGCGATCCGGGTCGCGCGGAGCGGATTTGCTCGAGAAACAGAGGTGCTGGTTTCGCCGGCGGTCGCCAGGGGCAGGGTGACCAGTTGCGCGACGGCGATCAGCAGCACCGGCAGCTCAGTACGGCCCCGGACGATGTCAGGAAGATTCCCCCGGATGGCGCCCCGTGCTGTAGTTGGTCGCTTCCTGCGTAATCGCGATATCATGCGGATGGCTCTCCCTGACACTGGCTGCGGATACTTCGATGAACCGCGCCTTGCTGCGCAACTCGTCCACCGTCCGAGCTCCGCAATAACCCATGCCCGCCCTGAGTCCTCCGATCAACTGATAGACAAACGGTCCCAGCAATCCCTTGTAGGGGACCCGGCCCTCGACCCCCTCGGGGACCAGCTTGTCCCCGCGGTGGCCGACCGCTTTCTGGCCATAGCGTTCGCTGGACCCTTCGACCATCGCGCCCAGCGACCCCATGCCTCGATAAGATTTGAACGTCCTTCCCTGGTACAGAATCTGCCGGCCGGGACTCTCTTCCAAGCCTGCCAGCAGGCCGCCCGCCATCACGGCATGAGCGCCACTGGCCAGTGCCTTGGTGACGTCGCCGCTGTAGCGAATCCCGCCATCGGCCACAATCGGTACCGGATCTTTCAGCTGGCTGGCCGCCTCGCTCGCCTCGAAGATCGCCGTCACCTGGGGAACGCCCACGCCAGAAATGACTCGGGTGGTACAGATCGATCCCGGACCGATGCCAACTTTGACAGCATCCGCCCCGGCGGCCACCAGATCGCGGTATCCCCGCCGCGTGGCCACGTTGCCACCAATCACGTCGATTTCCCACTGCTGTTTTATCTTTTTGATGGTTTCGATGACGTTGGCCGAATGTCCGTGAGCACTGTCGACGACAATCACGTCCACGCCGCGGCAGATGAGGCTTTCCACCCGCTCGTAATCATGCACACCGACAGCAGCGCCAGCACGCAGCCGCCCCTGCTTGTCTTTGCAAGCCTGGGGAAACCGCTTCATCATGTCGACATCTTTGATCGTAATAAGCCCCGTCAGTTTGTTATTTTCGTCAACCAGCAAAAGTTTCTCGACCTTTTTCGCCATTAAAATCTTCTCAGCTTCCTCAAGCGTCACAGTCCCCGTGGCCGTCACCAGATTCTCACGGGTCATCACGTCGGAGACCTTCAGCTCCCACTGCTCGAGAAACCGCAGATCACGCCGGGTGAGGATGCCTTCCAGCCGCCCGTCGGACCGGACGATGGGGATGCCCGAGACGTTCAGCTGGTCCATCACGTCCCGGGCTTTGGCCACCGTCGCCTCGGGCGGCAGGGTGACCGGATCATCGATGATGCCATTGGCCGATCGCTTGACCTTGTCGACCTCCTCGGTCTGCAGTTCAATCGACATGTTTTTGTGAATGATTCCCAGGCCCCCTTCCTGGGCCAGGGCGATGGCCATGGCGCTCTCCGTCACCGTGTCCATGGGCGAGCTGAGCAGGGGGATTTGGAGGGTGATCTGGCGGGTCAGCCGGGTCGAGACATCGACATCGGCGGGCACGACGTCGCTGTAGGCCGGTTCCAGCAGCACGTCGTCGAAGGTGATCCCTTGGTAGCCAAACTTCTCGTTCATCAAGCCATCCTCGGGCGGCAGCGATCGGGGGTCATGGGGCATTATCGCCGCTAGCTGCCCAAGTGACAACTCGGCGAGCCCTCCCCATCCCGCCCCGCACTCCAAAAGTCTGGCCGGGCCCGTCAAGCGGACTCCGCCTCCCAGCAAGCCGGCAGGAGGGGGGGGTCGAAGAGGGGTGGACGGGGGCAGCCCGCCAACACCCCAATCCCGCGGCTCGCGATCCGCGCCCCGGCTACGGGGGTAGAGCCGGCAGAGGGTCCCGCGGCGGCAGACGAACTCGGCCGGCCGGCCGGCCGGTCCCGCTTAGCGGCGACTGCGGCGGCGGTTCCGCCGGTATTCGAGGTCTCCCCCCGCAGAATCGCCGGCGTATCCGTAGTCCAGCAGTTCCATCGTGCTCCGCCGCACCAGCACACCCTCGTCGTTCAGCTCCTTGGAAGAGAAGGCGACGATCTCGCCGGGAACCTCCTGAGCGTGGACGGCCAGCGTGATTTTGGAGCCTTTTTCGTATTCATCGACGGTCTTGGTGTGAGCAGAATCGACAATCTCGGTCAGCAGCCGATGAGGCATCCCGACCGCGACGACCTGAGCATTGGACCGCCTCGCCGCTCGCCGACTCCGCCGCCCGGAAACCTGCACCTCGCGCCGTAAGACGTAGGGCGCCACGTCGGGAGAGTAAAAGACCTTCACGGTTTTTTCATCCAGTTGGTCGGCGATCACGTACTTGCGGACCACGCACTGCACCGGCTGGCCGTCAATCGGAGTCTCCTCGCGGCCCAGATCTTCCACTCCCAGCTGGCGACCGACGATTTCACCGTGAGCACCTTGCACCACTGTCTGGACGGGAGCGGTGAACTTTTTCCCGCCCACTTCGACCGTGGATTCAATCTGCACCTTGACCTGGGCGGGACTGATCGATACCAGCGTCATCGTCTGTTCACTGGTCGAGACGTTCAGGACCTCGCCCTTTTCGTCCAGCGTCTCGGTGACCGTGCGGCTGCGCTGCCACGCGCCGGGTGCAAATCGGCCCCAGCTATGGTGTTCCATGGAGATTTCCTCGGCGGCCAGAGTGCCACCGGGAACCACCGTCGCGCCGATCAGGACCACCAGGCAACTTATCCCGAGAAGTTGCGATCGCAGAAGTGACGATCGAAACGCGCTCATGATCCCCCCCGCACCTGCCGGATCTCGATAGCCACCGACAGTTCGACTTACTATAAACATTCGGGTCGATTTCTTCCAGAAGGATCTGAGGGCCAAATCGCCGTAACCTCGTCTAGGCAGGTACTTACGACCAACGACCCCTGTTTTATCGGACTCCCAACACCGCCTCGACCAGCTGGGCATCTTGAGCCGGCATAACCGTGCGCAGGTCCAGCAACAGCCAATCCGCCTGGATGCGGCCCACGACGGCGGGGGTGCCGGTCCGCAATTCCGCGGCCAGGCGGTCCAGGGATCCCTGAGCGGGTCGGAGGGCAACGCACCAGGTGTCCAGCCGCTGGTTCGGCACCGATCCGCCCCCCAGATAGGCTTCGTCTTCCACCGCCTGGGCCTCGCCAACGGCCGGGGCGGCGGCGATTTGCGGGACCAGCCGTTGGGCCCGATTTTTCAGGTTCTCCGGGGAGGTGCCCAGCATCTGCAAGAGGGGGACCTCCCGGCTGGCCAGGGCCGGATCGCGATGCAGCCGCAGGGTGGCCCCCAGCGCGGCCAGCGTCAGCTTGCCGACCCGCAGAGCCCGGGTCAGCGGATGACGGGCCATCTGCTGGACCAGGGCACGCCGCCCCACGAGGATTCCACACTGGGGACCCCCCAGCAACTTGTCCCCGCTAAACAGCACCAGATCCGCACCCGCTTCAATGCTGCGCCCCGCCACCGGTTCGTCCGGCATCCCATACTCGCTCAAGTCCCGAATCGCTCCCGAGCCGATATCGTCGATCACCGGCAGCTGGTGCCGTCGGCCCAGCTGGACCAGCTGGTTCAACGTCGCCGCGGCCGTGAAACCCACGATGACGTAGTTGCTGGTGTGCACCCGCATCAACGCCGCCGTCTGCTGGTCAATGGCCTGTTCGTAATCCTCGATCCGCGTCTTGTTGGTGGTGCCCACTTCCCGCAGTCGAGCCCCGCTGGCTTGCATCACGTCGGGCAAACGATAGCTGCCCCCGATCTCGATCAGTTCCCCCCGGGACACGATCACTTCTTTGCCGCTGGCCAACGCCGACATCGCCAATAACGTGGCTCCCGCGTTGTTGTTGACCACCAGGGCCGCCTCGGCCCCGGTCAGCTGGCACAACAGGCCCTCGACCGCTCGCACACGTTGCGAACGCTGTCCCGTTGCCAGATCCAGCTCGAGGCTGGCGTAATGGCCGGCCACCTCCTGCAGCTCGTCCAACGCCACCTGGCTTAACGGCGCCCGCCCCAACCCGGTATGCAAGAGGATACCGGTGGCGTTAATCGCCGGTCGCAGACTGGGCTGTTCCCCTTGCAGGATTCGCCGAGCGATCTTTTCGGCCAGCTCGCTGACATCCGGCAAGCTGCCGCTGTTGGCCGATTTGCCGAGATCGGCCCGCAGCTCGTCCAAAAACGAACGCACCCCACTGACCACCACGTTGTGACTGACCCGGTCGACCAACGGCCGCAAGGGCTTGCTCTCCAAGAGCTCGGTTACCGAGGGAATCTTGCGCAAAACGTGGGGAGCCATCGCGAGGGGGGGTGGGCCGGGTTTAGCGTCGGTGAGTCATGTGCCACTTCCGAAACTAACACTCGGGGCGGGCAGCGTCAAACCAAGGCCACAGGCTGGCGATCCGCTGGGGGCGTGAGGCATCCCTCGGTGACGCCACCTGGCAGGGCAAGCCCGATGGCCCCGCTCGTCCCCCCCACCCCCCCACGGCCTCGCTCCCCCCGCGGCGGTGACACGCGTGCGCTTGACCGACGGGCGAACCACGCCTGACAATGAGCGGGGTTTCCACCGGAGCGGGGTCGCGATGTTCCTGCGGAGAAAAAATCGGCGCCCGAGTCACCGCTCTTGGCCAGCTAGGGCCGCCTGCATGCTGGCCGGGGCCATCCTGGCGTCGCTCGCCTCTCCCCTGGCCAGCCAACAAAACACCACGCTCCAACTGCCCGAGTTCGGGGTGGCCGTCGATGCCCAGGGAGTCGTCCAGCTGAAAACCTTTGCCGCGGACGACCCTCCCCTGCGGGCGCGACGGCTGGCGGCGGCGCAAGCCGCGTTGCCGGCCGACGTCCAGCGGCCCTCGCCGCTGCGCAAAGTATCCCTGGTGCGACTGGAACGCGCCCTGGCCCACGGCCTGACCGCCGATCAGCCGCCGGACGAATCGATCCGCTATCTGGCCGGCCTGCAGCGGCTGCAGTTTTTGTTCTGTTATCCGGCCGCGGGAGAAATCGTCATCGCCGGCCCCGCCGAAGGGTGGATGCAAGATGCCGCCGGGCGGACGGTCGGCACGGGCACGGGAGCCCCCGTGCTGAGGCTGGACGATCTCTTGGTCGCCCTGCGGGCCTTCCGCCGCGGCGGCCAGGACCGCCCCTTCATCGGATGCTCGATCGATCCCGGCGCCGACCAGCTGGCGGCCTGGCAGGCGTTTCAAAAAACCATCCCCTCCCGCGTCCCCGCAACCGCCCGGGGGGAGGTCGCCGCACAGATCGTGACCGGTACCCGCGAGGCCCTGGGGATGTCGCACATCCGACTCTTTGGGATCTCGCCCCAAACCCACCTGGCACAAGTCCTGGTCGAAGCCGACTTCCGCATGAAACGCATCGCCATCGGACTGGAACCACCCCCTGTGAAGATGACCACCTTCCTGGACGCCCTCCGCCACCCCCGGGACGGGACCCTCCAACGTTGGTGGTTCCAACCCGATTACGCGTGCCTGAAAATCACCAAGGATCGGCTCGCCGTCCAGCTCGTCGGGCAGGGAGTGCAGTTGCTGGCCGAAGACATGGCCATCGGGCCGGGGGGCAAGCAGTTGAATCCCACCGCCCGGGTCAGCCAGGCAAGTCGCCTGTTTGCCACCGCCTTCACGCGAAAATACCCCCAAATCGCAGCGGCCAGCCCCGTCTACGCTCAACTGCGAAACGGCATCGACCTGCTGGTCGCCGCGGCCCTGATGCAACACGAGGATTGGTACGGCCTCAGCCGCTGGGAAGCCGAGACGTTCTGCCACGAAACCCGCTGGCCCACAGAGACGTTCGCCGCACCCCGCCAGGTCGCCTGCGGGGTCAACGCCGTCTGGAAAGGAAACCGGCTGCTGGTCCCCGCCGGAGGCGTCTCGCTGCAACCCCATCTGGCCCTCGACCCCAAGGACCAACGGGCCGATGACGACGGCAGCCTGCAAGAGGCCGCCCGGCAGGTCCTCCTCCCGGAGGCCCCTGCCGACCGCTGGTGGTGGGACTGAGCGGAGGGTGGTCGAAATCGGCCCGCGGCCCCCAGGGACGCCGGGGGCACCAACACCGTCGGGGGCGTCACCGCCGCGGGCGGAAGCCCAGCGGCCGGCGTGGTACGGGCGGCAGGGCCCGATTTGGTCGCGGGGAGGACCGCAACTAGCATGGAAGTCTGGTGGGCAGATCAACCTCGCGCCTCCTCAGGCGGCGGTGCCATGCATTTCTTGATTCTCTCGGGCATCCTGGCGGCACTGGTCTCGGCCGAGTGCTGGGGGGCAACTCCCGTCCCCGCGGCCCCCGCCCGCTGCGGCCTGGTGCTGGCCGGTATCGGGATCGTGTGGATCATCGCACAGATCGTGGCGGGCATCACCGTCCGGTCCCTGGACCGCCAGCACAGCCCCCGGCAGTCGGTGCTGAAACGCTTTACCCTTTGGCAATGGCTGCACACCTGGCTGTGGCTGGGCATCTCCGCCGCGATCCTCTGGGGGCTGAAGTGGGCGGCGGTCGTGCAGGGCAATTGGCAGCTGGCAGGAACCTTCCTGATCGACGAGCTCCTGATCCTCGCCCCCCTGCTGCTGGGGCAGCTGGCTGCCTGGTCGGCTTTCTACGAGGTGGATCGAGCGGTTCGCCGCACCTCGTCGGCCGCGGTTCCTTTGGCAAGCGTCGGCTTGTCCCGCGGCCGTTTCGTGGCCCTCCACGCTCGTCATTACTTCGGCCTCCTCCTGGTGCCCCTCCTGGCCGTCTGTGCGCTCTGCGACCTTTCGGCATGGACGGCTGCCCGGCTGGGGGCCGACGGGGTGCCGGGCGGCATGATCCTCGTCGCCCTCGGCGGCGTGGGACTCGGCTTCCCCTGGTTGCTGCGCTACCTGTGGGATACCACCCCCCTGTCCCCGGGCACCTTGCGCGATCGCCTGGAGGGTGCGGGGAGGCAGCTGGAGGTTTCGATCCGCGAGATCCTGCTCTGGCGGACCGACGGCCGCATCGCCAACGCCGCGGTGACCGGCGTCCTGCCGGCCCTGCGGTATGTGTTGCTCAGCGACGCCCTGCTGCGACGGCTGTCGGAAGACCAACTGGTGGCCATGTACAAACACGAGCTGGGTCATGTCCGTCACCGGCACCCGCCCTTGCGGTTGCTGGCCCTCGCCGCACCACTGGCCGTTTGGCAGCTGGCCGTGTGGCTGTTGCCGGATCTGGCGGCCGCCGCGACGGCGGGAGGAGGGTGGGCAGGCAGCGGGTCGGGGTGGGCCGTCCCGGGGCTGCTGATCGCCAGCCTGGGGTTGGCCGGTTTTGCTTTCTTTGCCTGGTATGCGCGGATGATGGAGTTGCAAGCGGACCTGGCCGCGTGCGGATTCACGACCGCCCGGCCCTCCCCCTCGCCTGGGGACCCGCCCGAAGAGGCTCGGCAACTGGCCGCCACCCTCAGTTCCTTAATGCAACTGCCGGGACAGCGCGGCGGGGGATGGCTGCATCCCAGCCTACGGGACCGCATCCGCTTCCTTCACCAGGCCAGCGGCGATCCTCGCCGAGTCGCCCTGTTCCAGCGCCGCATGCGGCTGATCGCCATCGCCTTGGCGGTGACCGTTGCCGCGGGCATTTTCCTGCCCGGGATCGCCCGCGGCGTCTTTTGATTTGCGCTGCCCCCACCCCACAGCTGGTCCCCACCTCCGCCGCTGCCGACCGGTCCCTTGCCCCTTGTAAGGTGTCCGGCAGGCCCGCATGATATAGGCTTGCTTTTTCCGGCGCCGCACCTTTTTCCCTGCCCGTTAGGGTCGGGTGCCAGCGGGCGGCGCCGCCCAGATCGCCATGAAACAACCGCAGACAAAGGAGCACATCATGGGACGTGCAGGTGCAGTGACTTTTAAAGGCAATCCTCTCACGTTGGCGGGCGAAGCGGTTCAAGCGGGCCAGCCGGCCCCGCCGTTTACGTTGCATGCGTTCGAGGACGGCGGCATGCAGACCATCACCCTGGACGATATCAAGGGCAAGCCGACCATCATCAGCGTGGTTCCGTCCTTGGACACGCCCGTTTGCCAAACCCAGACCAAACGCTTCAATCAGGAACTGGCGGCGCTGGGTGACAAAATCAACGCCTTGACGGTCAGCCTGGATTTGCCGTTCGCCATGAACCGGTTTTGTGGTGCCGAGCAAATTACGAATTTGCGATCGGCCAGCGATTACCAGGATCGCAACTTTGGTCAGGCCTGGGGGATGCTGATCGAGGAACTCAAAATCCTGGCCCGGGGGACGTTCGTTCTGGACGCCGACGGGAAGGTGGTGTATGCCGAGCAGGTCCCGGAGGTGGTGGACGAGCCGAACTATGGCGCGGCGCTGGATGCGCTGAAGAGCCTGGTGGGCTGAGCAGCGTGGGCTGAGCAGCGTGGGGGAAGCGCCGGTCGTCGGACCAGATCCAGCTGGGGCAGCCAGGACGGGCCCTGCGGCGGCGCGAAATCGCCGAGCGATCTTAGGCTTCCAGCCAGGTACCGGTCAGGTCCGTCTCCCGACGCTCGACCGGTTCCTCGTTTCCATCCGCCGGGCGGGCGATGAGGTACGTCTGCAGGTAGTTGATGACGGCGCGGGCTCGAGCCACGACGTCGCGGCGGCGGCGATCGCGGCCGCGGCGCGGCCGGACGGCCACGGTCACCCGCGTGCGGACTTGACCGGGCCGGCTCCCCCCCAACGTGGCTTCCTCGCAGAAGCCCAATTCCAGCAGGAAGGCGACAGCCCGATCCGACTCGCGACGCAGGATCCCGCCACGCTTCGGCTCGAACCGCAGCATCACGCGATGGTCATCGAGCGGTTTGACGTGGGCCTTGTGTTCGGCCACGAACCCCCGCAGTTTTTCGATGGCGACGCCCAGCGGCACGTCCGCCAGCAATTCGGTTTTGGCGACCGGGACGGCGGCGCCCGGTTGCCACCAGGGGAACCAGCCCCCTGCGGAACGGGTCATGCGGCCCACGCCGTCCGGACTGACGGTGACGACCAGGTTGCGACCGGCAGCTTTGGCCTCCAACAGGGCCTTGTCCGCCCGCCCCAACATGAGGCTGGGCGTGTCCTCCGCCGCGGTCTGGGTGACACCGAAACTGGCGGTAATTCGCTTGCCACCCAGAACGGACAGTGGCGTGTTCGCGATTTGGTGTCGTATCTTTTCCGCCCGGCGGCTGGCGGCGGCTTGATCGCAGTCGGCGCACAACAACACGAATTCTTCGCCCCCGTAACGGGCCACCAGGTCTCCCGGACGGCAATTTTCCGCCAGCATCTGGGCGAACCGCCGCAGAGCGTCGTCGCCCGCGGGGTGGCCGTAGGTGTCGTTGATGCCCTTGAAATGATCAATGTCGCAGATGATCAGGCTCCCCGGCTCGTCCCGATTCCGATGCTGCTCGACAAAGGCCTCGTGTTGCCGGTCGAATTCAGCCCGATTGGCGACTTTCGTCAGCGGGTCGCGGGTAGCTTTCTCGTGCAGCGTCGCACACTGCTTTTCCAGGTCGGTCTCACTGGAGACGTCCCGCATAAAGATATTCGCGCCTTGTGTCTCGCCCTCGGAACCGACTACCGGCACAATGTGCAGATCGACGGCGATCTTGCGCTGCTGCCGGCCGCGGATTTGCAGTCGCCGAAAACTCTGTGCGGACGACTGCAGCACCTCACGCACGGGACATTCCTCGTCAGCAATCGGATGCGACTGCTCGTCCATCAAACTCAGCAAACCGGGCCGCCAACTCTCCTGGGTGGCTTCGTCCGCCGAGGTACCGGTCAGCACCTCCGCGCCTTGGTTCCACAGCCGAATGTTCAGGTCGTTGTCGACACACACCACCCCGTCCCGCATGCTGCCGACCAGCCTCTCCAGGAACAGCGGCGCCAGCGACTCGGCGGCCGCCGGAAAACCGGGGGCACCCCAGCGGGATCCCAAGGGGGACGATGCGGGAGCGAGCTGGCGCAGCCAGCGACGAGCGACGGCGGCATGCAGTTCCGTATTGTCGACCTGAGCCACGTCAAAGAATTCCCGCACCAACCGGGGGTCAAATTGCGTGCCCGCCGCATCGACCAGTCTTTCTAACGCCTGGTTGTGACTCAAGGCATCCCGAAAGACCTGCTGGTGGGTCATCGAATCGAAGGCATCGGCGATGGCCAACATCCGCGCTCCCTTCGGCAAAGCCTCCTCGGACAACGAGCCGGGACCACGATGGTCTGCGTAACGTTGCGGTGCCCAACGGACGATCTTGCGCACCGCGTCGGGCGCTCCAAAGCTCTTCAAAATCTCCAGACCCATTTCGCGATGGCGGCGCACCAGCGCCGTTTCCGCATCGTCCAGCTGGCCCGGTTTCAACAACACCGCATCCGGGACACCGATTTTGCCGATGTCGTGCAGCAGTGCCGCCACCTCCAGATCGGACAAAGACTCCGCGTCCAGCTCGACCGCCATGCCCCAGGCAGAACAGGAAAGGGCCACGCGCAGGGAGTGGGCCGCGGTCGGAGGATGTTTGCAGCGCAAGGCCGTGAACAGACTGCTGCCGGCACCCAGCCGCGCCTGAATCAAACCCGCCTGCTCGGCCCCCTCCCCCGCATGGTAGCCCACGTTTTGATCCAGCGAGGGCGTGCCCAGCACGGCGGGGGTCACCGGTGGCAGTCCGGTGACAGGTGGGAAACTGGCGGTATCAGACAAGGTGGACATGCAGGGGCGACAAAGGCGTGGGTCGTGCCAGGCACCTGGCCCGGGAAGAGACCGCCACAGGCGGAATCCGAAACCGGACGCGCAACACAACGTGGGTCGGGTGATCGCGTTACCTAACCCTACGTTGCAGTGCAATCGATGCCAAACGCGGACCCAACCCAACGTTCCCGCTCGCCCTCCGTTTTTCACGTCCGCCTGCCCCGGTTATGACACGGTTAACGATGGTGCCGGTTGGCCGCCGCGTTCCCGCCAGCCCCCCCGTCGATCCGGGCAGCCCCGGCAGACGGGTTACAGAACCCGCCAGCCAAATGCCGAATCGGTAAGCAGAGATGCTTGCACTTCGGCCTGAGCGGGCGGGGGGCACGGCGGGCAGGCAGGCATCCCGCCGTCCGCCATGTTTTCGTCTTCTTTCCCCATCAGGCTGCTCCAGCGGTAATGCAGCAAAGCAGGATGCGTCGCAGAGGCCAGAGCGAAGAACGTCGACGTCGTGTCTTGAAGGACGACCTCTCGGGGGGCGGAAAAGTCGATCCCCGTGATGGTACCCCTCCACCACGCTCGGCCGAAGCCTATCCCGCCTCGGCCCTCCAGGATCAGCCCCGCATTTCGGACCTCCTCCCCCGTTCGGCCTGGACCTTGCTGGCCCTCGGGATAGGCGGCGCCAGTGTGATCGGGGGACTGCTGGTGGGGTACCACAAACTGCAACCGGCCCTCCACCCCCAACACGCCATCTTCGATCTGAGCGGAACCGGGGGACTGGCCAATTGGTGGGCCGCCTGCCTGCTGGGGATGGTCGCGATCGTGGCCGGGGTCTGCTATTCGCTGCGGCGCTACAAACTGACCGATTACCACGGGCGGTACCGACTCTGGCTGTGGACCGTCGCCCTGGCCCTGCTGGCCAGCGTCGCTGCCACCACCCACTGGCACGTCGTTGCCGGGAGAGAAATCGCCCGCTGGATCCCCGCAGACATCTCGCCCCACAACCCCCTCTGGTGGTTGTTGCCCACCGTGCTGGTCGTGGGCTGCCTCGCCCTCCGCCTGTGGCTGGAGATGCGGGTCAGCGCTGCGGCGACGTGGTTGGGCTACCTGGCCCTGGTCGCTTACGCCGTGGGCGGCGGCGCCCAGCTCTGGCAACCCGTGGCCCTGGCCGAACCGACTTGGGTCATGATCAGCGCCGGTTGCCTGCTGAGCGGACATTTGCTGTGGCTGCTCAGCTGCTGCTGCTACGCCCGCTACGTCATCCTCGAGATGCAAGGCCTGTTGCCCCAGCGGGTGTCGTCGCGGTCCCGCCGTCAGGACCAGCCGCCCAAGCATCCTCTCGGTCGGCGCCATGACGCGCCCCACCCCACGCCCCCCACCCCCCCGCGGGACAGCGACCTGGCCCCCGATTCCCCGGGACAGCGCACACGACGACTGGTCGAAGAGGCCGAAGAAGAGGCCGAGCGCTTGACCCACAGGCACCGCCGCGCCCACCGCAAACACCGCCACCGGCAAAGACCCGACGCCGACGAACTGGCCGACACCACCCCGCCCGCCTCGACCCCCAAAAAGCTGACCAAGGCCGAACGCAAACGGCTCCGCAAGCTGAAGGCCCAACAGCGGGAAGCTGCCTGACCCCCCGGCCGGTCAGCAGCAGAGCTGACCCGTCACGCTCAGCGACCCGAGTGCCAACGCAGCCGTCTCCAGCCGCACCTCGCCCCCCTCCCCCACCCGGTCCCCTTCCCCGCAGTCCCAAATTCCCCGATAAAAGTCCGTACCCAACCCCCCCCCCCCCCTTACCCCTTAACCCACACCCACCTCCCAGAGTG
>CAYFZZ010000259.1:0-3433 GCA_964347545.1 uncultured Planctomycetaceae bacterium
CAGGAAAGGCAGCAGGCGAAACCCCCAACCCCAGCTGCGGTTGTCATCGTCCGGCTGGCCCAGCGGGAAATACTTGTAGCTCTCGTGATGCATATGCAGAGCCAGCCCCAGCTGCTTGAGATTGTTCTTGCACTGGGTGTTCCGTGCCGACTCGCGGGCCGATTGGACCGCCGGCAACAACATCGAGATCAAGATCCCGATGATGGTGATCACCACCAAGAGTTCCACCAAGGTAAAGCCCGGTGACCGGCGCATCGCGAAACTCCTCCCCCGAAGATTAGCCAACCAAGTAGGATCCTAACAAGAATCACCACCGCTGGCGAGTCCTTGGGGGCGCCGCCGCGCCACGGCCATCCCCTATCCCACCGCATCACCACGGCCCGCCGCCAGCCCTGGGGGTTTTCCCGATCCGCGGGAGGGAGAAACATTACGGTCGTTGGAAGTTCCAGGCGGGTTGGGTATAGCGGGTGGCGACCAGGTGGCGGACGACCGCGGTGGGCCAGTCGCGGACCTGATCGTGGACTTCGCAGGCGTCGTGCAGAGCGTTGCGGACCGCCACTTCGTCCAGCGGCAGGTTGGTCACAAAGGCTTCATGGGCCCGACCTCGACGGTAGTCCGGCTGTCGCGGTGGGACGCGGAGGTACCGCGGGATCATCGGCAGCGGCATGTTGTAGAGCAGGGTGCCGTGATAGAGCAGGTAATCGCGGCGGCAGCGGAGGCTGTTGCCCGACACCTTGCGGTCCCCCACCACCAGGTCGCTGGTCCCCGCCCGCTGGACCCCCGGCACGACCCGCTTCAGGGCCGCGGCCAGCCGGGAGAGAACGAACTGGTGGGCCAGGTTGATGGCCCGCAGCTGGGGCCGTTTGCGGTAAGAGAGGACCACGGCGTACATCAGGCAGCCCCGAGCCCCGACGATGGCGGTACCCCCGCTGCACCGCCGGAAAATAGGGATCTGGTCCCCGGCACAGGCCTCGACATCGACCTCGCTGGAGACGGCCGAGCCGCGGCCGACCACGACCAGCGGCTGGGGCGGCTCCCACACCCGCAAAATTTCCCGCTGGTCCCCCTCCCGTTCCGCCTCCATCAACAACGCTTCGTCCAAAGCAATGTTCTCGGCAGGGGTGGGCAGGGTGAGGTCGAGCAGAAGCATGGTCGTCCTTGCAAATGCTGGTGGCGTACCTATAAAGGAGAAGACCTTGTGGCCAGCGCTCCCCCGGGGGGGTGCCCCGCGGCGTGGTGGCCGGGATCGGGGGGGTGGCCTTGTCGTCAACCTGGCCGGTTCAGGGACGGGATCGTTCCCTGCCGCTCGCAAAGCAATCCCCGGCAGTTTTACCTGTTTCGTTTCTCACCCCGAGGCCCTGATGTCCCAGCCGACCCGCCCCGAGCCATCTGAGGCACCTGCGACGATTTCGCCCAGCGAGTCGTTGCCTACGGTCCGTCCCCCTTCGGCCGGCTTCCTGATCCAACTCTTCGTGATACCCGGGATCATCGTGCTGGTCATCGTCCTCGTCTGGCTGCTCTTCACCTGGCTGGCCTTCATGGGGGGCGATCCTCAATCCTACCTGGCGGAAATGCGGAAGAACAAGCCGAACAGCTGGCAACAGGCTTACAACCTTTCCGAAGAACTGCGGCAGAACGAGGACCATCGCGAGGACGCCACCTTGCAGGCCAGCGTGGCCGATTTTCTGGACGATCTGCTGGACCAGCCCCTGCCGGCGGCCGCGGCGGGCCAGGCCAGCCTCCGCGACCCGCGGGGTGAGGAGATCCGCCGACGGGGCTTTTTGTGCAAGACGCTGGGCGAGTTTTCCGTGGCCGGTCCCGCCCTGCCGGTGTTGATCCGAGCGGCGTTGGGGCGCCAGGGGGAGGATGACCTGACCGTGCGGCTGGCGGCCCTGGAGGCGCTGGCCCTGCTGGCCGAAAACGCCCAAGACCGCACCGCCCTCCAAGATCCCGCTCTGAGGCAGCTGTGGCTGGATTCCTCCCGCAACCCGGACCACAAAATCCGCTTGCGAGCGGCGTTTGGCCTGGCCGCGGTAGGCAGTGACGAGGCTGTCGAGCGACTCGAGCAGATGTTGCTGGAACCGCAACATGTCGACGTGCACTACAACGTGGCCACCGGCCTGGCCCGGCACGGCCAGGTGGCTTGCCTGCCGATGCTGGAGGAGATGCTGGACCCCGACGAATCCCGCGGCGTGGCGGACGAACCGACCGACGATGCTCGCCAGTTCAAACGCACCCTGATCTTGCTCAACGCCCTCAAAGCGGCCCGCCGGCTGGCCGAGCTCAACCCCAAGGCCGACCTGAGGCCGCTGACGACCCCCGTCCAGCGGCTGGCCGACTCGGCCACCTCCCCCCAGGTCCGGGTAGAAGCCAAGTTGACCCTGGCCTTTTTGCGGCCACGCTGACGGGGCGGGAGGGAAGGCGGAAGGCGGAAGGCGGAAGACGGAGGACGGAGGACGGAAGGCGGAAGGCGGAAGGGGGATGCTGATTCCTTGGGCCACCGGCGGCTAGTCCCGGCGCGCCGGGACCGCTCACAAAACGGGTGCGGACCCGAGGGGGTCAGGCGAATCCTGTCCCACACCAGCCCCAGCCAGGTTTCCTTGGCGCCTTTGCGCCTTGGCGTGAAACAAAAATTCGAACAGAAGATCGCGAAGCAGCAGGACGAGCCGGCGGGGGTTTGCGTCATGGGTGCTTGGGATTTGTTTCGGATTTCGAATTTCGAATTTCGAATTTTCCTCCATCAGGGGGCAAGGCACCTTTTTCGTGCGGCGGGCTTGTTCATTTTTGACAGGATCGACAGGATGCTGGGGGCAGGTTTGGGGCTTAAAATTCAGTTGTCCCCGCTGTCCGCCCCCTAAAATTCAGTTGTCCCCGCTGTCCGCCCCCGGCCTCGAAGAGGCCGGCTACAGGGAAGACGTCTGCCGCTGACGGTGGGCCATCATAAAACGCGCATCCCGCTCCCCGCATCCGGCAACCCACATCCCGCCACCCGCTTGCCTGGCATCCCTTCGGGATGCATTTTTGGGGAGATCCGCGTATCCGGAGGTGGCGCTGCGCTTACCTCCGGCTAATCGCTGCAACCGCTCCGCGGTTGAGTTGCGGAACCATACCTACAACCGCTCCACCGTTGATTGGGATGGGGATGCTTGTAGGACGGGCACTCCTGCCCGTCCCCGCATGACGCCTCCCGCCACCCGCAACCCGCATCGCGCAACCCGCATCCCGGATCGCGAATCCCGCTGCACACAAGGACGCCGAGCCGGCTGGGGGTACGGTCCCTTCCGAACGGGTCCTTCTGCGGACCGAACCGCGAAGCGGTGGCATGTAATAGCCTGGGACGCCAGTCCCAGGAAAACGCCCCTAAATAAAAATCGAGTCGCAACGCGACGGTATGGAAAGGCCGATCGGGTCAACAACACGCCGGTCGTGTGTA
>CAYFZZ010000260.1:0-7066 GCA_964347545.1 uncultured Planctomycetaceae bacterium
GAACAACCGGCTGAGCCAAATCCTCACCGAGATGCAGGCCAGTTATCCGTATTACAATCCCCACTGCGGCGCCCAGCTGCCACACCAGGAGGAGGTCCCCCAGGTGGTGGCGCACCAGCAAACGGGCGACCGCGTCCAGTTCACTTACGAGGAACACGGAGCCCAGGTCGTCCGGGCCGACTTGATTTACACCCCCAACGGGGGGGCCGAATACGAGGAGTGGTTCCGCGTGCCGGCGACCCTGACCGAGCAGGGGAAGGTCACCGCCACCTTGCCGCCGGGAACCACCCACTACGTGCTGAACCTCATCGACCAGCACAACTTCCTGGTCAGTTATCCGGAACTTCCCGATGGAAACCAGCAGACGAAAGGGCAGCCGAAGCCCTCGGCGGCGGCCCTGGCGGTGGAATGAAGCCAGCCGCCTGGCAAGGCCTGCCGCCTGGAATCCGTCCAGCACTTGATCGCAGGATACTCGCCCGGATCCGGAACGACCCATCATGACCAAGCAGCTCAATCCCCACACCCGCTGGCTGCGGGAGGCCAAATGGGGACTGTTTACGCATTACCTGGCGCATATGCCCAGCAGAACCGTTCCCGACGACATGAATGCCGATCGTTGGAATCGGAAAGTGAACTCGTTCCGGGTGCGCGACCTGGCCGATCAACTGGTCGAAGTCCAGGCGCGGTACTTCTTCATCACCATCGGCCAAGACGGCGATTATACCTGCTCGCCCAACGCAACCTACCAGCGGCTGCTGAAACCCGTCCCGGGACACCTGGCCGAACGGGACCTGGTCGCCGACCTGGCCGCCGAACTGGTGCCCCGAGGCATCCGCGTGGGGGTCTACGGCATGGCGGTTTACAAAGACCCGGAAGTCCGCCAGGCGTGGTATGAAGTGATTGCCGAATGGTCGCAGCGGTGGGGAGCATCCATTTCCGCCTGGTGGATTGACGGCAGCTATGACCTGGAAGCCGAGGTGTACCAGCAGGCGGCGGAGGCTTACAAGTCGGGAAATCCCCAGGCGATTGTGGCTTTCAACACCCTCCCCGTGGGATGGAACCGGGACCAGCTGCTGCCGGCGACTGAGCACGAAGATTACCTGGCGGGGGAATGCGATTACTTTTTGCCCACCTGCGGCATCCGAGTCTTTGACGGCCAGGAATATTACCTGGGCCCGAACATCGGCGGCGACCAGCTGCACTTCCTGAATTTTCTGGGCGCCTGGTGGGGCACCGGCGAACCGCGGTTTTCCGAAGAACTAATCGTCAGCTGGACCCGGCACATCAACGACCATGGGGGCACGGTCACCTGGGACCTGCCCGTCCGCGACGACGGGACCATTACCGATCCGTACATGGAACAGTTGAGGGCCTTGAGCCGGATCTGAGGGGAGGGAGGACAGCATGCGCGGCGTGGGGATCGTTGCCTGGTTGCTGGTCATCGGTGGCACCGCCGCGGGCCAGCCAGGGACCGTGGCTGCCGGACCACCTCCAGGGCTGGGGGCGGAAACGCCGGCGAACCCCGCGGCGGCCGGAACCGCCCCGCCCTCCGGCGCTCAGCGGCCCAATATCCTCATCCTCTACGCCGACGACCTGGGCTACGGCGACCTGGGTTGTTACCACCGGCAATCGAAAATTCCCACCCCGCACCTGGACCGGCTGGCCCAATCGGGGATGCGGTTTACCGACGGGCATTCCTCCTCGGGCATCTGCACGCCCAGCCGTTACGCCCTGTTGACCGGCCGCTACCACTGGCGCGACTTTCACGGCATCGTGAACGCGTTCGGCGGCTCGGTGTTCAAGCCAGAGCGACTGACCCTGCCGGAAATGCTGCAGCAGAAAGGTTACCGTACCGCTGCCATCGGCAAGTGGCACTTGGGATGGGACTGGCAGGCGATCCGGAAACCGGAGGCACAACCCCACAACGGGGGCCGGCAAAAAGTGTGGGGGCCCGATGATTTCGACTGGTCCCGGCCCATCCCCGACGGGCCACTGGCGCACGGCTTTGATGATTACTTCGGGGATACCGTGATCAATTTCCCACCCTATGGCTGGATTCTGAATGACCGTCTGCTGAAAGCGCCCGACACGATGATGAACCCGAAGAAATGGAAGCCGATCAAGGAAGGTCATTGGGAATGCCGCGGGGGCCCGATGTGCAGCGACTGGGATCCGTACCAGAACATCCCCGTCACCACCCAGAAGGGGGTCGAGTACATCCGTCGGCAGGCCCACAGCGACCAGCCCTTCTTCCTCTATTTCGCCTTTCCCTCACCCCACGCCCCGATCATCCCCAACGACGAGTTCGACGGGAAAAGCGGGGCGGGCCCCTACGGCGACTTTGTCGTCGAGACGGACCACGCCTGCGGCCGACTGCTGGAAGCGTTGGAAGAAACCGGCCAGGCCGAAAACACCATCGTGATCATGACCGCCGACAACGGACCGGAACACTATGCTTATCCGCGAGACAAAAAGTTTGCCCACTGGTCGGCTCACCCCTGGCGGGGACTGAAGCGGGACATCTACGAGGGCGGTCACCGCGTGCCGTTCATCATCCGCTGGCCCGGCGTCACCCAGCCCGGGGCGGTCAACGACGCGCTGGTCTCGCAAATCGACATCATGGCCACGTTGGCCGAGGCCGTCGACTTCGCACTGCCGGAAAAAAACGCCGCCGAGGATTCCTGCAGCCTGGTCGCGTTGCTGAAGGGACAGACCGCCAAGGTCCGACAGCACCTGGTGCATAACACGTTCGACGGTGCCTGGGCCCTGCGGGACGGCGAGTGGAATCTGGTCGTGGCGAAAAATGGCTATCACAACCGAGGCTATCAGGAATGGGAGGCCCGCCGCCACTATCCTCCGGACGACGACGGGCCGGTCGAGCTGTATCACCTGGCTGACGATCCCGGCCAGCGCCAAAACCTTGCCCGCCAGCATCCGGAAAAAGTGGCGGCCATGCAGAAGACGCTGAAAAAGATCCGCCAGCGGGGGCACTCGGCACCCCGGCTGGCCAGGTCAGACGACAGGGGGCCGGCGAAGCCGAACGTGTTGCTGATCGCGGTGGACGACCTGAACGATTGGATCGGGTGCCTGGGAGGGCATCCGCAGGCGCAGACGCCCCACATCGACCGGTTGGCCGCACAGGGAATGCTGTTTACCAACGCGCATTGCCAGTCCCCCGTCTGCAATCCGTCCCGAGCCAGCCTGATGACGTCCCTCTATCCCAGCAGCTCTGGGATCTACTTTTTGAGCCCCGACCTGAAGGAATCACCGGTCGCCAGCAAGAGCACGCTGATGCCGCAGCGCTTCCAGGACGAAGGCTACGACGTCACCGGCGCCGGCAAGCTGTTTCACGGAAACCAAAACCAGAAGTATTTGCCCCACTACGGGGGATCGTTTGGTGGTTTAGGACCGCTGCCGGGCAAAAAGTTGAGTTCGTTCCCGGGCCACCCGCTGTGGGATTGGGGGGCTTATCCCCAGCGCGACCAGCGGATGCCGGATTACCAAATCGCCAGCTGGGCCGCCCAGCAGCTGGCCCACACCCGCGATCGGCCGCTGTGGATGGGAGTCGGTTTCTACCGCCCCCATGTCCCTCAATGCGTACCGCAAAAGTGGTTTGAACTCTATCCGTTGGATACCCTGCAACTTCCCAAAACCAGGGCCGATGACCTGCAGGATATCCCTCCCTACGGCATCGACCTGACGCGGCGCGAGCATGTGGCGCCGACGCACGCGTGGGTCACGCAGAACCAAGAGTGGAAACCGCTGGTCCAGTCGTACCTGGCTTGCGTCAGCTTTGTGGACGCTCAGGTCGGCAGGGTGCTGGACGCGCTGGAGACCAGCGGATACCGGGATCACACCTATATCGTTCTGTTCAGCGACCACGGCTTCCACCTAGGCGAAAAAGAGCGGTGGGCCAAGCGCAGCCTGTGGCAGGACGGCGCGGGGGTTCCGCTGATCATCGCCGGGCCGGGCATCGGCCGGGGACAAGTGTGCGACAAGCCTGTGCAACTGCTGGACATCTATCCCACCCTCCTGGCACTGGCTGGCCTCGCGGACGACCCGAAACTGGAGGGCCACTCCCTGGCGGCGTTACTGGAGAATCCTCAGGCCGACTGGCCGCACGTGGCCCGCACCAGCTTCGGCCCCGGCAATGTGGCCCTCATTTCGGAAGCGTACCGCTACATCCGCTATCATGATGGTTCGGAAGAACTGTATGATCGCCAGGCCGATCCGCACGAATGGACCAACCTCGCGGGTGATCCGGCACAGCAGAAGGTACTGCAGGAACAGCGGGCCAGGCTTCCCACACGCTGGCACCCCGTGCTGGGATCCGGTTCCACTGGGCACAGGGCTTACCAGGCGGCGGAGCAAAATCGCCGCTGAAGGAAGGATTCTGCACGAGCGGAGCGGTTGACGGAGTTGTGGGAAATTTTTTTGGACAGGATGGACAGGATGGACAGGATTTTGAAATCGGAAGGGGAGGTCGCAGCCAGCGGTAGCCGGCTGCTGGGAAGCCGGCCCCGCGCTCAGTTTTGGGAAATGTTTTTTCGGACCGGATGGACAGGATCGTGACAGGTGCGGGGGAGGTCGGGGCGGCCAGCGTCTTGCCGCTGACGGCGTGTGCGGGCCCAGCGGAGGGAGTCGAGCGAAAGGGTAGAAACGGGAGCGGACAGATTGAGAGGAACCCACGACATGATGAGCATCGGTTGTCGAAATTGGCTGACGGGGATTTGCGGGGTCATGGCCGCCATGGCTTGGACCCCAGCCAGTCCTGCCCACGCCCAGAAGCCCAACGTCGTCGTGATCATTAGTGATGATCAGGGCTATGGCGATTACGGCTTTATGGGGCATGACGTCATCCAGACCCCGCGGCTGGACCAACTGGCATCCGAGAGTCTGGTGTACACCCGGGGGTATGTGACCACGGCGTTGTGTTCGCCATCGCTGTCCACCATGCTGACCGGACTCTATCCCCATCAACACCGCACCACGGGGAATGACCCTGTCCCAGGGAGAAACCGGCAAGACTGGATCCGCTATTTCCAGGATCTTCCTCAACTGCCGGGCCTTTTGAGCGAACAGGGGTACCTGACGCTGCACACCGGGAAATACTGGTATGGGAACCCCCAGGTCTCTGGCTTTACCAACAGCATGGGCCACACGGATCGCCACGGGTCGAAACAATCGCTGGGGATCGGACGCGAAACCATGCAGCCCGTCTACGATTTTGTTGCGAAGGCGCGGTCCCAGCAGAAACCTTTCCTGGTCTGGTATGCCCCCTTCCTTCCGCACACCCCCCACAATCCACCGCCGCGGCTGCTGAAGAAGTACCGGGGCCAAGGACCCCATCTGGCGGCGGAAAAATACTACGCCATGTGCGAGTGGTTGGACGAAACCTGCGGACAGCTGCTGGATTATCTCGACCAGGAAGGGCTGCGCGACAATACGATCGTGTTCTACATCTGTGACAACGGTTGGCCCGGCTCGGCCAAAAACTCCCCGCAGGAACAGGGAATCCGCACGCCGATCATGATCCGCTGGCCGGGACGGGTGCGGCCGCGGAGGGACGAGGACCACCTGGCCAGCAACCTCGATCTGGCGCCCACGATCCTGACCGCCTGCGGCCGGGAGCCCCCCCGGGAAATGGAGGGGATCAATCTGCTGGACAACACGGCCGTCTCCCGCCGGCAGGTGATTTTTGCGGAAAATTTTCGCCATGACATGGTCCACGTGGATCGGCCCGCCGACAGCCTGCGAGCACGCTCGTGCATCACCAGGGACTGGAAGCTGACGGTGTGGCAGGATCCGCAGCCGGACGTCGAACTGCCGAAATGGCAAACCCCGGCCCCGGAAGACAAGGTGCAGCTGTTTCATCTGAAAGTCGACCCCGGGGAAAAGCACAATGTCGCCGCGGAACATCCGCAACAAGTTGCCGCGATGAGGCAGCAGCTGGACGCGTGGTGGGATCCGGCCCAGCCCGATCCTCGCGCAATCCCCGCTCGAGAACCGCTCACCAAAAGTCTCACCTATAAGACGGTCAAAGATGTCGGCCTGGAGATGAAGCTGTGGTATCCGCCGGACTGGCAGGGGGACGGAACGAAGTTGCCAGCCGTCGTTTTTTTCTTTGGGGGTGGCTGGCACGGCGGCGATATCCGCCAGTTCAACCAGATCGCTCCTTTCCTGGCCCGCCGGGGCATGATCGTGGTCACGCCGCAGTACCGGACGATCAACAAACATGGCGTGGCTCCCCGTCAATGCCTGGAAGACGCCAAGAGCGCCATGCGGTACGTGTACCAACACGCCGACGCCCTGGGGATCGACAAACACAAAATTGCCGGCGGCGGCCGTTCGGCCGGCGGCCATCTGGCGGCGGCCACGGCGTTCAGCCAGGGATTTAACGCGGCGGGTGAGGACCCGGCGATCCGCTGCCAGCCCGCGGCCCTAATCCTGTTCAATCCGGTCATCGACAATGGCCCCGGAGGATTTGGCCACGATCTGGTAAAAGCGTACTGGAAAGACTTCTCCCCGCTGCACAATATCTCGGCCAATCCCCCTCCCACGCTGTTTCTGCTGGGCGACAAAGATAAATTGATCCCCGTAAGGACCGGACAAAAGTACAAGGCCCAGATGGAGAAACAGAACGGCCGTTGTGACCTGGTGATCTACGAAAATGCCCCCCACGGCTTTTTCGCTCGCCCCAAGTATTACCAGGCCGCCATGCAGGCGGTCGAAGATTTCCTGGACAGCCTGGGGTATTTGAACACCGCCAAGGACCACACCCACGCAACGCCCTAGTGCTTTGTCAAACCTTGCCATGACTGGTGGTCAGAGTCATCTCCTGCAAAAGAACCTTTTGGGAACGTTCCCAACGGCTCTGTAGAAAACCCCTCTTATAGGATATCGTCTGTCTGTCACTCGTGCTCAGCGAAGCGGTGCTCGTGCTCGTCATCGTAATCGAGCGGACGATCAGGCACGAACAGGGTGGCGATTACGAGTACGAGCACCGTCCTGCGGACTGAGCACGAGCACGACCCGGGGAAGCCGCTTTGCGGGTTTTCTACAGAGC
>CAYFZZ010000261.1:0-5702 GCA_964347545.1 uncultured Planctomycetaceae bacterium
GCCTAGTATCTTGGTCATGGACGGCCAGGAAGTCATGATTTACGTTTCTAGCCGTACTCAACGGCCGCAGCCAGGTGCATCTGGCAGCGGTCAACGGCTTGTAGATCGAAAATGCCTCGGTACACCAAGACCGTGGGACAGCCTGATCGCAAGCCGTTCATTTGGAACCCGAACCGTCGCTGGAACCGCAGCATTGCGAGTTCGAATTTACTAGGATGGGACACAAATGATGAAGAATCCGTATCCGTTTTCACAGTTCATTGGGGTTGATGTTTCCAAAGCCAAGTTGGATATCGCTTTTTCCGACGCCCAATCCGTGTCGATCGATAATCGCGAAGAGGCGATCGTCAGCGAGCTGATTGAGCAGATCAGAAACCGGAAAGGCACGATCGTGGTCGCCGAGGCCACCGGTGGCTATGAAGATCGCCTGGTGACCCTGCTCCATCAGCACCAGATCGCGGTGGCGGTGGTCAACCCCCGACGCGTGCGCGACTTCGCAGACGGGATCGGCAGAGACGCCAAAACCGACCCGATCGACGCGCAGGTGATTGCGTTCTACGGGCAAGTGGTGAAGCCTGCACCGCAGGCGGCTCAATCTGAAGAAGAGAAGAAGCTCAAGGCCCTCGTCGAGCGTCGTCGTCAATTGCTGGAATTGATCAATCAGGAAAGCAATCGGCTGCAACAAACGGCTGACCGAGAAATCCAGAAATATATCCAACAATCGCTGGATTCCTTGAAAAAACAGGCCAAAATGATCGACCAACGCCTGGCCCAAAGTGTTCAAGCGGACACGGCCAACGCTCGAAAAGTCGAGATCCTCCAGTCCGTCAAAGGACTCGGACCGGTAGCCGTCACGACGTTGGTGGCAGAGTTACCGGAACTTGGGAAACTCAATCGGGGGCAGATTGCCAAGTTGGTCGGCGTGGCCCCCATAAACCGTGATTCTGGAAAATTTGCAGGAAAACGCCGCACGTTCGGCGGACGATCGTACGTCCGTCGCGTGCTGTACATGGCCACCCTAGTTGCCACTCGCTTTAATCCCAAGATCAAAGCTTTTTACCAGCGTCTGTTGGCCCAAGGCAAACCGAAGAAACTTGCGCTGACCGCCGCCATGCGAAAGCTGTTGACGATTGTCAACACGTTGATCAAGAACAATGTCCTCTGGAATCCAGAACCCCAAAAAACGAGCGTCTGAGGCTTTGGCCGCAGACGCTCAGGGATACGCCCTTGGCGCACCGTCGGCTCGGCGATCCCTCGAGCTACTGGTAGGCACACCGTAAACTCAACAGTTGCCTTTGGCAGCCACCATTGGACACCCGAGCTATGCCTCAAAAAATCTCCCGTGCTTGGGGGCTGGCCCCCAAGCACTCCATCACTCACTCCCCCTGACAAAAAGGAATTCAAAAATGTTTTTTGAATCAGCTATTGACACAAGTTAAGACCGTCGCTGTCCTTTTTTAGACGGTCCTGAGACTTTTTCGACTGTCCACTTGAACCTTCGTGCTCTTCGTGGCCTTCGTGGTGAAATTCCCCTGCCCCTGTAGCCGGCCTCTTGGAGGCCGGAGCGTGCGGGCTCACAGAGCCCGCCTACAGGTTTCTTGAAGCCAGATCGGTAAAAAGATCGGTGAAAAGGGTAAAAAAGGACAGGCATGATCGCCAGGCTGTCCGGACGATAAAAGCAGTCACGAAAAAAGACTCCCGACCCCGTTCGCCTGGACCAAGAGAAATGAAGAAATAAGGGCAACCCATGGACCAGACAGCCGCAAACAAGCTGGAGCGGGAACTTGAAGAGGCCATGGCAAAGGTGATGGTGGGCATGGGCTTGAAGAAGCTGCCGCTGCTGCCGTCCCAGCAGACGATACACCTGATGGCGAAAGCGGCGGTGGCGGTTTACGAGGCGGCGGTAGAGCATCGAGAGCCGTAAGAGAGCTGCCCCACCCTACTACCAGCCAAATGCCCTGGCACGAAGATACCGTTGCTGCTGTGCAATCAGGTCCAGCGGCATCGGATTGAGCTTGCCTGCCTTGATCTTCGTTCCCAGTTTCTGTGAAAGACGGAAGATCATCGGTGGGGCCGCATCTCAGAATCACACCCTTGCCGTGATCTGCGACTGGAATGCATTCAGGCTGAGCGCCATGAGTTCTTGCGAAACTTCCGGCGACTGATCGGAAATCTCTTCCGCCAGCAGCTGGCAGGCATTAATTACTCGCGCCGCCTCGCCGCTCTGCATCAAATCAGTCGCCAATTGAAAAAACTCAGCTCGCGCTTCCTGATCGCCATTTGCGTACCATTGGCGTCCAAGTTCCATGATATAATTTTCTTCAGGCGCCGGCCACGGTTCCTCGTCAGCGGAAAACACCTCCACGGACACACCGAACTCTTTGGTCAAGAATCCCACGACGTGCTTGATGTAACTTTGAGATTTTGGGCCCCGTGATGCCATCGTCTCCAGCGAGCCGAGCATGCTGCGCAGGACGCCCACCAGCTTGTCTCGGGGCGGTTGCCATTCCGTAGCAAAGTGATTTGCCCAATGGCGACGAATGTTTGTGATCAGCAAGTCTTTTTCCTGACCAGGCTCGTAGACAATTTCATCCGTGGCCGACAGCGGCGGCAACGATCCGCTGCGTAACTCCCGGATCAGAGATTCCAGTGCGGAGGCGACGGTTTTATCGACCAGCGTGTAGTCGGTCATCACGTAAGTTTCGTAGATGCCGATTTCGGTGTGCATCCATGTTTGCACAAGCTCTTTCGTCCGATACTTGTTCCCCGTATAAGCCAGTGTTTGTGCCTCACGTGCCTGCCGCTTTTTCTCCTCCTGTTTCTTCTTGCGTTTCCGGTCACGCTTGCGTTGCTCCTTGCGCATGGTTCGGCTCCTCCTACGGCCCTGTTTTGTGGTTCCCCGTGCCGTTCACGAATATGCATTTTGGCGATCTCGGGCGGCTTCAGCAAGCTGTCCGCCAGCCTCTCGTTGATACGGGCAATTTTGTCTATTTGTTCATTCGACTTGTTCACTCGACTCGGCAAGGAACCGCTAGCACTGCTGCTGGAGACACCCCCATTTTGCCGTCGTTGTTGGAAAAACCTCTTCGGCAACGTCCGCGCTTCACCCGCCCTGGCCCGTTCCACCTCCGCAAGGGAAACCAAAGAGGACGGGGGTCATTTCCGGGGCAGGGGAAACAAAAGGCATGAAAAACCATCGCCCCTTTGCCCCAGCCGGCCATTGGCCGTCCGCTGCCGTTTTCACCGCCCCGTGTAAAAACCCCAAAACCCCAAAACAGAAAGCCCCAAAAGGACAGGCATCACCCATCGGCCGTTTCATAAGCACACGCCGATGAATTCAGTGGGAAAAGAGACCTGGGGCTGCTCAGTGGCGGCGGTCTAAGGCTTGCTCAGCGGCGGCTGTGCGGCCAGGCCCTCTTCCGGTGGGCCGACGAGTCTCGCCCTTCCGCCGCCATCCCGGGGCACTGGTTGCCTCGATGCGGTACGCCCAAGGGGCCGGGTCCTGCCTGTCCTTTCTTGAATCCCCTGTCCTTTCTTGAATCCCCTGTCAACTGCTGTTTGCCCTCGGCACTTTCTCCCAAGCGGCGGTCACCTGCTGGATTCGATCTTCTACACGTTGCCGTGCTTCGTGACGGTCGAGGCCACGGCCGAGTAACCTGTCGTAGTCGGTTTCTACGTGCCGCACATGGGCCAGAACGGCGAGACGAACGGCATCTTCGTCGAGCTGTTTGGCGGCCCAGCTGCGGCCTACTCGCCCGCTGTATTTGAGGCAGGCAAATTCTGCGATTGTCCGCTCACGGTTTGCAGGACAGTTGGGAAAGAGCTCGCGAATCCGTTGGGCAAAGCTGGCCACGTATTGCTTGTCGAGTTCCGCTTGGCGTTGTGAGTTTCGTTCGCGCTGGCGGCGGCGGGCTTCCTCGTCAGCCAGACATTCCGCTTCCGCCTTGGCCAGGGCGTCCTCTTCGACAAGCAGACCTTGTCGCTCGTAACGCTTTCGCGCGCGGCTCCATTTTAGCACGACCGCATACAGCCCAGAGTGCTTCTTGGCACGTCGAGTCAGCGCGGAGTCGCCTGATGGCAGGAAGGCCAGGTGTTCTAAATCCGCGCAGGCGAGGCACAACGCTCCGCGCTCGCCCGCCAATACGATCCACGCGCTATGACCAAGGCTCTCTCGGCACTCTTCGCACGTCGCGTCTCGATTGGAAATGAATACTTTGAGTTCGTCTGGCCGATTCATGCGGGAAGAACCTCCTAGTTTTCATCATCGGGATGTATCAACTCCCACATCTCATGCTGGTGCAACCAAATGGGATCCGCATTTCTGGCGATGAATTCGTCAACAGGCAATCCTTCAATCTCCGGTGGACGCGGCACGCGTTTTTGCTTGCCATGGATAAAGATGGTCATGGATTTCCGTTTCCGCTCGCGCCGGGCCCGCTTTTCCGCTGGGGTCAGCTTGCGTTTTCGCTTTGGCATGTTATCACCCTCCTTGATTCCCTCTGGCATCGGGCCGCAGCCGAAAGAAGCCATGCCAAGATTCTGAGCAATCTGGACCAGAAACTCCAGAAGGCCCGGGATTCCGCTAAAAAATGGGGCCCTGTCTGGGAAGCGACCGCTTCCGCCTTTCGCGGCACCGGGGTGCGGAACGGTCAGACCGGTCAGGTCCGTTTTTGCAGTTTTTCATCGGTAGGTTCGCATCCCTCCCGGCCGATCGGCCATGTGGGAAGGCAGGCGGCAGCGGGTCAGCAGGCCCCGGGGGGCCTTGTCACCCTGTCGGGTCGGGCGGCGGGGGACGCGCGCGGGTTGAAGGAGCAACGCCCCTGGCAGCTCGGACCCGGCCGAGCCGCCCGGACAGCGATGGTACCGATCCTTGTGGTGGCGATATCAAGCCGGTGTCAAGCGATTTTTCCGAGCGAAAAAGACGGCCACCCTGTAGCCGGCCTCTTAGAGCCCGGAGCCTGTAGCCGGACGTTTTGAGCCCGGAGCCTGTAGCCGGCCTCTTTGAGGCCGGAACCTGCGGGCTCACAGAGCCCGCCTACATCAGCTCAAAAAAGAAGCCTGGCACCTTTTTCACCTTTGGCCTTTTTCTGGCCCCGTTTTCCGGCCCGGCCCGGTTAATGCCTGTCCTTTTCTCGCCTTCTGTCCTTTTCTCGCCTGTCCCTGTCCTTTTCTCGCCTGTCAATCGACCGAAGAGCCCGATGATGCTTGTCCTTTTTTTGACGGTCTTGAGACTTTTTTGACTGTCAACTTGAACCTTCGTGCTCTTCGTGTCCTTCGTGGTGAAATTCCCCTGCGCCGGAGCCGGCCTCTCTGAGGCCGGAGCCTGCGGGCTCACAGAGCCCGCCTACAGGTTTCTTGAAGCCAGAGCGTGTGTATGTGGCCGAAGAATGCTGTAGCCGGCCTCTTGGAGGCCGGAGCTCAGAAAAAAACTGGCGCCTTTTTTCTATGCGGCAGCTTCACATGATCTCGTCCGGTTCGGCGAGTACTTCTGCCAGCAGGTCGGCGAGGCCCAGCCGGCTGGCATGGGTTGCCATTTCCGCTTGCTCCGCTTGGCTGGCAGTGCGATAGATGGCCCGCAAGTCTCGACGTCTCTTGTGGCTTCCCTTGCTGATCCACACCAGCTTGGAAGCCGCCGCATCCACTCGGCATACCACCGGAAACATCGTCCCGGCAAAGAGTTCCATGTTCTCCGAGCGGCTCAA
>CAYFZZ010000262.1:0-2806 GCA_964347545.1 uncultured Planctomycetaceae bacterium
CATGAAAGCGATTGTATTTACACAATATGGACCACCGGATGGTCTTGAACTAAAAGAGGTCCCAAAACCTACGCCGAAGGACGATGAATTACTGATACGTGTTCACGCTTCGTCTATCAATTCGTGGGACTGGGAGTTCCTGAACGGTATACCGCTTATAAACCGCCTCATGTTCGGACTCCTAAAGCCAAAGCCAGGGAAGCAGATACTCGGAGCTGACATAGCGGGGACGGTCGAGGCAGTCGGTAGACACGTAACGCGATTCCAGCCAGGAGATGAGGTGTTTGGGGATCTCTGGGATAACTGGGGTGGTTTTGCGGAATATGCCTGTGCGCATGAAACTGCCCTGGAACCGAAACCTGCAAATTCGACTTTTGAGGAAGCAGCCGCCGTACCTCAAGCAGGCGTCTTGGCCTTGCAAGGACTTCGCAAAGCCGGACAAATGCAGCCGGGACAGAAGGTATTGATTAATGGAGCTGGTGGCGGTGTGGGTACATTTGCAGTTCAGCTTGCCAAGCTCTCCGGGACTGAAGTAACGGGCGTAGATGCCTCACATAAGTTGAATGTCGTTCGGTCGGTTGGCGCAGACCATGTTATCGATTACACCCAAGAAGATTTCACGAAAACCGGAGAACGTTACGACCTGATTATTGATTGTCAGGGTTTTCGGTCCATGTTCGATTATAAGCGCGCGTTAAGACCCGAGGGAACCTATGCCATGGTCGGCGGTCCTATGCCACGAATCCTCCAACTCTTGTTCCTAAGCTTCTGTGCGTCACTCACCCGCGAGAGTAGGAAATTTCGTTTGGTGGCGGAGGGACCAAACAAAGGTCTGGCAGATCTGAAGGAGCTTATCGAAGCCGGTAAGCTCGTTCCTATTGTCGACAGAACCTATCAATTGAGTGAAGTGCCTGAAGCGTTGCGTTACTTCGGAGAAGGACGTCACAAAGGAAAAATCGTAATCGCCATGGAAAGCTAGATGTCCGCTTCTGGCCGATTTGCGCCTCCCGCGGCCGTAACATACTGACTGATTGAGTGGCCGCTCCGGAGGAAAGTAGCCATTCGAACTTAATCTAATCGGACACTGCCTGTCAGATCAGATTCCGACTATCACACCTAACAAAGCGCTGCATCCGACCGCTATTCCGCTGCGCTTCAAAGCGGCAGGTGAGCTTGGTCGTTAGGAATACCAGAGGGATTTGGCAAACCGTGACAGGGTGAGCTACATAACCCTGCTTGGTCATGGAATTCAAGATGTATCAGGTATTTTAGGCGAGATGCCAAAAGGTAAAGATTTTAAACGCAATTCGATACAGGCAGAGGCTGAAAAAGGTATCTGATTGAGTTAGAATTGTTCCCACTCCGGGTTCCGAATCTTAATGAACTTCTTATCCTACTTTACTCAATAGAACGGTTTTTCAATTTTGCTTGACGAAAACTTCCAAATCTGAGATTATAAGTTTTGTTCTCCGACAAAGCTAAACCATCTGTAAGGATGGGACAGAAAGCCACGGGTCTTTGAATCCCAGGTGTGGAGCCTGCGAGTGGCTGTTGTCTAAGTTGGCTAGTATCTTAGCGGAATCGTTGGTAGAACTGCTTTAGCGAAACAACCGATAAATGCTAAAGACAGCTGGGTTGCCGAAGTGAATGGGTGACTCGGTTTTTTTATTGGTGTAGGGGAAAAAAGCAAACAAAGCAACAAACAGATCTTATCTTCACATCTTATTAATGAAGAAAAGCTAAAAGGGAGGTTAAGAAGAAAAGCGCATGGCCTTCTGTGGGGAAGACATAATGCGGATTTTTCTATCCTAACCCCCCATTTGTTCAACTACCACAACTTGTTTAGGGGGTCAAGAGGTGAAAAGAGCGGGAGCCGTCGGGAAATGGGCCGGGTTGTGGCACCCCGTTAAGTAACTGTCCCGTCCGGTGCGCCGCCCTGCGTAATCCGGGTCACGGCTCCCGCAAATTAAGTACTTTGAAGTCAAGGTGATCGTTATGCATAAGATAGACCTAATCGTATTGCTGGTTCTTCTGGTGACTTGCATTGGGGTGCCTAATGACTGGGACTTTGTGGATCAGCTCAAAGCCAAAACGTTTCCAGATGAAGGAGCACTGACCTTGGCAACCTACCTTCCCGAAGGACAAACCATGATTGCCTTCTACTATCAAGCTTCCGATATGTGGCACATCGCCGTGACCAACTTCGCCAAAAGAACCGTGACGTGGCATTGCCGGATTCCCATCGAAGACAATGAAAGATGCTACATCTGGAAAGTTATGGAAATCACAAGCCTTAGATATCATAAAGGAAAGCTTCAAATGGCAGGGCGAATATACCCTCCTTATTGCTACCGCAACGGCAAGCATTGTTTGGAAGCCATCAAAGGATACATTGAACCTTTGCAGTCGGCCACCGGGAGTGCTTCAGAGGTATTGAAAAGAATCTCGGTGAACTTAGTTGAGAAACATGTTTAGACGGTATTCTTCCGCTGGCTTCCACCTTTTTCCTGTGAATCTTGCTCCACTCTGTTCCCTTCTCATAATCCAAGAGTAACTTAGGTAGAGATGAGGACGGGCCTAAGAGGTTAGATAGCGAGGTAGACGAAAAGAGGCAATGTAAAGATTTCAAGATGAAGTAGATACCTCCCTTAACCGGCTATTCTATTGATTTGCGTTAGAATTCTTGACCAAATCCGAAATGAGTGAATCCCCCTATTTCAGTTAGTTATCGCTCACCCCGCAAGTTCGAGATAGGTGTCTGGCAAAAAGAGGCCAGCACGGATAGAAGTTCCTTCGTGGCAATCAC
>CAYFZZ010000263.1:0-22675 GCA_964347545.1 uncultured Planctomycetaceae bacterium
CCGCAGGGGGGGCTGGTGGGGGGGCCTGGCGGAGGGCGATCCGGGGGCGGGGATGTGGCCGCTTAGGCCGCTCGGCGTTGGGCGGCAAAGCGGAATGGTTCGCCGGCGACCTCGTACCCTGGCCGCAGGCCGATGTTCAGGACCAGGCCCAGGGCCAGGGCGTGAGCGACCAGCCCCGAGCCGCCGTAGCTGACCAGCGGCAGCGACAGGCCGGTGATCGGCAACAGGCCGACCATCATCCCCGTGTTGATGAAGGTTTGAATGGCGACCAGCGCTGCGATGCCGACCGCCACCAGCCGGCCGAACGGTTCCTGGGTGCGGCAGGCGACGACCAGGCACCGCCAGGTGAGGATCGTCAGCAGCAGCAGGGTCAGGCCGACCCCGACCACCCCGTAACGTTCGCCGATCACGCAGATGATCGAATCGGTAGCGGCGGCGGGGACGAAGTAGCGGGCCGGGTCGGCCGCCGGCTCGCCGGCCAGCCAGCTGCCTCGCCACCCCCCCATCGCCAACGTCTGCTTGGCGCGATGCAGATGATACTGGTCCGCGTCGGGACGATCTTCAGGGCCCGTCTGGTCTAGGACCGCCGTGACCCGCGATTTCTGCTCGCGACTCATCTGCGACCACAACACGGGCATCAGCAGCAGTCCCACACCCGCCATGACCGCCAGGTCGCGTTGCCGAGCCCCGGCGGCAAACAACATGGCCAGCAGGACCGGGAAAAAGGTCAAGGCCGTGCCCAGATCGGGTTCGCGGACGATCAACACGGCCGGCACGGCGGCCAACGCCGTCGGGACAAGGATGCCTCGCAGGCGACGATGGTTTTCCCGATGCATCAACCAGCGGGCCAGGGCCATCACAAACGCCAGTTTGGTTAGCTCGGAAGGCTGCAGGCCGAACGGTCCCAGGCGGATCCAGCGATGAGCGCCGTTGACGCGGGGAAAAAAATACACCGCGACCAGCAACACCAGGGCGAAGGCCATCAGCGGATAACTCCAGCGGCACAAGACGCGGTAGCTGGGCAGAGTGGCGGCGAACATGGCCAGCAGAGCCAGCACGGCAAAGATGCACTGCAGGGGGAACAGCCGCTGGGCCTCCCCCACCAGCTGCTCGCTGCGGGCAATGGCCAACAGGCCCACCACGATCAACAAGCCACTGCTGGCGACAATCGACCAGGGGAGACGATTGGCCCAGTCGCGGGCAGTCAGGCGAGCCGGTTTCACGACGAGCGGTTTCCCGGGTGGCGGTCCAGTCGGCGGCAGGTGGCCGCGGCGGGATTATAGGGGCCCGCGGAAACCTGGTCCCACAGCAGTTCCGGCTCGCCTGTCGGGCTGGTCCCCAACCGGCCCACCGCCGTCCCGCCACCCCGGGGCCGGCCGCCAGGGGAGCACGGAAACGGGGCTCGCCCCACCCGGAAATGGCCCGAATTTTCTGCCTAAATTGCCTTATTTGTACCTCAGAGCGGCTCAAGGGCCATCCAAGGTCCCTATCTGTCAATATCCGGAAATTTTCTCCAGCCTACTTGATTTGTGATAGCAGCTGGCTATTCTCATAGGAAGTTGTGTGGTTCCTCATTACCTCAGGGAGATTAGACAGCGATGCTTGGCAGGCACTTTAAGGTACTGACGATTTTGGCGGGAACGGGTCTGGGTGTGTTTTTGTTGTCGTCCGATGCCGACGCGCGATGGGGATCGCGGGGCAGTTGGGGATCTTCCGGCGGCAGCTGGGGAAGTTCCGGCGGCAGCTGGGGAAGTTCTGGCGGCAGCTGGGGCTATGCTCGCCGTCATCGCCATTGGCGGCGTTATGCCCACGGCTCGCACGGCAGCTGGGGTTCGTCGGGCGGCAGCTGGGGATCGAGCGGCGGGTATGGGCATGCCTTCAGCTCGTATGGCAGCTACGGCGGCACGGTGGTCTCACCCGCGGCTCCTGCGGCTGAAAGCCAGGAGGGGGGGGACGGTGCGATGGAGGGCGGCGCGGCTCAGCCGGCCGAGGATGCATCGACCGGTATCGCTCGGGACAGTGTGTTGTTGACCGTCACGGTGCCGGCGGATGCCAAGGTGATCATTAACGGTTACGAAACGAAGACGACGGGCACGTCCCGCAGCTACGTTTCACGCGGTCTTCTGCCCGGTCAGCGTTACAAGTACGAGATTCGCGCGGAGGTCCAGCGTGACGGGCAGATGTCCAGCGACTCGAAGGTCGTCTATGTCGGCGCGGGAGAGCAATCGCGCCTGGCGTTCAACTTCCCCGCTCAGCCTGCCGGCGACGCGCTTGACCAGCCCGAAGAGCGCGTGGTGTCGCAGCCGGAGGAGGACCACCCAGCAGCGCCACAGACAACCTTGCGGCTTAGCGTACCCGCTGCGGCGACGGTGACCCTGGCGGGTGCGGCGACCCGCTCGACCGGCACGCACCGGGTATTCACCACACGGCAGCTGGCGGCGGGACAAACGTGGGAGAACTACGTGGTCCGCGCGGAGCTGGAGCAAGGCGGCCGGCAACTGACCAAAGAGGTGAGCATCCGTTTGCGGGCGGGCGAGACGCGAGATTTGGCGATCGATTTTGACGCCGCGGATGTGGCGGCGGTGGCCGCGGTCACCCACCCGTAAGCTGGGCCGGGTCCCTCGGGGGACTTCGGACACATCTTGGCCCTCGGATCCTGACCGATTCGGGGGCCTTTTTTTTGATGTAGGCAGGGGCTGGGCCTCCAAGCATAATCGAGGCATGGCGAGGCACGCGGCGCAATTGGGGGCAGAGCAGGTGGACCGGCGCCGCTGGCGGCCCTGGCGGCCGCTGGTCAGTCTCCTCTTGCTGGTTCATCTGGCCGTGGTGATCGCCACGCCCCTGGCGATGGTGACCCCGCAGTCCCGCCTGGCGGTCTGGGTGACGCAGTGGTCAGCGCCATATCTGCAGGCCGGGAACATCAGTCACGGGTACGCCTTCTTTGCCCCGGACCCGGGTCCGGGGCATCTGTTGCGTTACGAGATCGAGTACGAGGACGGAAGCAGGGCAGGGGGGCAGCTTCCCGATGGGAACCGGCACTGGCCTCGCCTCCTCTATCACCGCCATTTCATGCTCAGCGAACAGCTGGCCGCCCTGGCGGTGCCGGCCACAGGTCCCCCGCGACCTGCGGCGACGGACGATGAGCGGGTCGTGGCAGAGTGGAAGGCCGATTTTGCCGCCTGGCGGACGGCCCGCCAGCGGTTTCTCCAGCGAGCCCGCTCGTACGCCCGCCACCTCCTAACCGCCCACGCCGCGCAAGAGGTACGGCTGTATTTAACACGGCACGAAATCCCAACTGCGGCCGACGTGCGGCGGGGCGCGAAGCTGACGGACAAAAAGTGGTATATCGAGTACAGTCGCCAGCCGGTGGTCACGGTGCGAGCCGAGGAGGAGTCGTGAACGTGCTGGCGCGTGTCACCGCTGACTGGCTCCGCGGGCTGGTCACGGCCTGGAACCACTTCTGGTTTACGCCGACCGATCCGGCAACCCTCTCGCTGATCCGCCTCCTGACCGGCCTGATGCTGCTGTACACGCACCTGGTCTGGTCGTTCGACCTGGAGGCCTTCTTCGGATCGGAGGCCTGGATTTCTCAGGACCAGCTGTGGACGATGTGGCGGCAACAGGTCGCCGACTCGGGGCAACGGATCTACTTCTGGTCCTTTTTCCTGTGGGCCGATTCGCCGGCCGCGTTGTGGGGGCTGCATCTGGCGGCCCTGCTGATCTTCACCCTGCTGACCCTGGGGCTCGGCAGCCGCCTCGTCGCCGTGCTGGCCTACCTCTTCACGCTCAGCTACGTCCATCGCGCGCCCAGCGCCCTGTTCGGGCTCGACCAGATCAACGTCATGCTCGCCCTCTACCTCATGATCGGCCCCAGCGGTGCGCGATACTCGCTGGATGCCCTCATCCGCCGTTGGCGGCGGGGCCCGCCGCAGGGGGGAGTGCCGGCCAGCACCAGCGCGAACCTCGCCGTCCGGTTGATCCAGGTCCACATGTGTGTGATCTATTTCTTTGCCGGGGCGCGTAAACTGACCGGGGCCACGTGGTGGGACGGTTCGGCCATGTGGTTGTCGGTAGGAAACCTGGAATACCAGACGCTGGATTTAACCTGGCTGGCCTATTGGCCGCTGCTGACCGCGTTCCTGACCCACTTGACGGTCTGGTTCGAGATTTCATACTTCGCGCTGATCTGGCCGCGGTTGACGCGCCCCGTCTATCTGGCGCTGGCGGTCCTGATGCACTTGGGGATCGCTTGTGCCATGGGTATGATCACTTTCGGATTGGTGATGCTGATCGGCAATCTGGCTTTTGTCACGTCCCCGTGGGTGCGGGCTATCGTGGAACGTCGCCCCGAGCTGGCGGCCAGAGAGTGCTGAACCAAGGTTGCGCACGATGCGGGCATGTATTCAGCGAGTACGGGAAGCCAGCGTGAGGGTGAACGATAAAGTCTGCGGCCAGATCGGCCCAGGCCTGCTGGTCCTGCTGGGCGTCGCTCGAGATGATTCCCCCCGCCAAGCCGAGTGGCTGGCCGAAAAAGTTGCCGGGCTGCGAATCTTCGCGGACCAGGCCGGCCACATGAACCTCTCCGTCCGGGACTGCGGCGGCAGCGCGCTGGTCGTCAGCCAGTTCACGCTGCTGGCCGACTGCCGCAAAGGCCGGCGACCCAGTTTTGTCAACGCGGCCGAACCAGAGAAAGGGGCCGCCTTGTACGATCACTTCGTCACCGCCCTGACCGCTCAGGGTGTCCCCGTGCAGACCGGCATCTTTCGAGCCGACATGCAAGTCCAGCTGGTGAACGATGGCCCCGTGACGATTTGGATGGACACCGAGTCGGGGTAGGGGGGGAGGGTGGAAGGTGGAAGAGGGAAGAGTTCCTCCTGAGCGGCAAGGCGCTAGCCGCCGGTCGGCGTGGGGCAGGGGGCGGGAAGGCGGCGGACGGCGGGTAGAAGGTGGAAGGTGGAAGATGGAAGGTGGAGGATGGGAGGCGGAAGCTGGAAAGTGGAGGGGAAGAGGGGGGGGTTAGCGCCAGAGGGTTTCTACGTGTTCCAGGGCTGTTCGCGGGAGGTCTTTGTTTTCTTGAATCCGCGTTTCAATGCGGTCCATGACGACCGGGTCGGCGAAGGCGAGGAGGCTGAGCACCGCCAGTTTGGCGTAGGTCGAAACATTCGCAAACCGATTGCTGCTCCACAATTTCAGCGCCGTGCCAAACGAACGTTTCAGTTGCCAGCGTCCCCGTTTCCACTCGATGCTCCACAGCTCGTCCAACACCAGGTGCGAGAGGTATCCCAGCAGGACGCCGCCGGCCTTGTAGTAGCGGGCTCGCAGATCCTCGCCGCTGCAGAGCAGAAATGCGAGTTCGGCGGCGATCAAGGCCGCCGGAATGCTGTGAAACATTCCCCGATGGACCGTATACCGTTTCAGCAGGGCGAAGAGACCGAAACGGATCAGCAGGTAGATGAGGCCTCCCACGATGACCATCATTTCGTGGGAGAGGCCCAGGTGGCTCCAGCGATGGATCAACAGCATGGGTACCACGGCGGCAGTGAAAGCGACCGTCTCTCGCAAGGGAATGCCGCTGTCGCTATCCAGGTCAGGCAACATGCCGCCGATGGAACACAAGCCGGTCGCCAGGACGCACGCGGCCAACGGCAGTTCGCCACCAGGTTCCGGCAGCAGCCACAAGCCGGCACCGCCGTAAGCGATACCCAAAGTGGTGCTGGTCGTGATGTGCGTTTTGAAGCCAGCCAACGTGATTCGCTCGTCGCCCCCAATTGCGCTCGACGGCCCCTGCCTCGCGGCTGCCGCGGAACGGGGCCGCGGGAGGCGGGCCAAGCGTATCGAATCGTGGCCCATCGCCCAAGGCCATCCTGACGAGCGCGGTGCCAGCAGGGGGGCACGATCGGGCGTGCGGCAGCAGGGGGGGGTGGCGGCAGGGGCCCGCGGGCGTCGGGGTTGCTAGCACGGCAGGGCCGGTGATGCTCAACCTTCGGTGGCCCAGTCGGTGCGGCGCCGAGCCGGCGGAAGCGGGCTTCCCGGCTGGTGTTGCTCGTCCGACCACACTCGCTATACTTTGCCGCCTTGCCAACCGCCTGAGCGGGATTTCTATCGAGAAAGGGCGCCGGTCATGCAGTTCTACGACATCCTCATGCTGCTGGTCCTCGCCGTGGCCATGCTGCTGGGCGCTTGGAAGGGCTTTGCCTGGCAGCTGGCCTCGCTGGCCTCGCTGGTCGTCAGTTATTTTGCGGCCTTGCGGTTCAGCGGGCAGCTGGCGCCGTACATCAGTCCGCACGAGCCGGTGAATCGGTTTGTAGCGATGTTGCTGATTTACATCTTGACGGGGGCCGTGATCTGGCTGCTGTTCCGCCTGGTGGCCGGCTTTATTGACCGTTTGAAGCTCAAGGAATTCGACCGCCAGCTGGGGGCGTTGCTGGGGCTGGCGAAAGGGGGGTTGCTGTGTGTGGTGATCACTTTTTTTGCCATTTCGCTGGCGGGGGAGGGGCAGCGGGAGCAGATTCTACAGTCCCGCTCGGGCTACTACATCGGCTACGTCATCGACCGCGCTTCGCTGGTCATGCCGGAAGAAATTCACGACCGCGTGCGGCCTTATTTAGAGCGGTTGGATCAACAGCTGGAACACCAGCACGTGGACGTTCCGCTGGAGGAGGAGCAGGCGGAGGAACCGGACCGCTTGACGGTGGAGATTCCCGCGGCGCCTTGAACGTGGCTCGGCAGTCCATTCCCGGAATGTTGCGGGAAACCAGGTCTCTGACCGAACATAAGAAACATTATCGGACGTTGCGCCCTGGCCGGATCCGGCCGCTGAGCCGGTCCTGCGCGGGCCGCCGAGACGGTCATTCGGCGGGCGGTCCGCCCTCGAGAAAGACCCCCAGCCGACGGTACTTTTCGTACCGCTGTTCGACCAGCACCTCCAGCGGTTCCTGGACCAGTTTGGCGAGGGTCCGCAGGAGGTACATTTTCAGCCGCGCGGCCATTTGGTGGTGGTCGCGGTGAGCGCCCCCCAGGGGTTCCTCGATGACGTCGTCCACCGCTCCCAGGGCCAGCAGGTCCGTGGCCGACAGCCGCAAGGCGGCGGCGGCCTGCTGAGCGTACTCGCCGCTCTTCCAAAGAATCCCGGCACAGCCCTCGGGGCTGATCACCGAATAGTAGGAATGCTGCAGGATGGCGATCCGGTCGCCGACGCCGATCCCCAGGGCCCCGCCGGACCCGCCTTCGCCGATGACCACGCAGATGATGGGGGTCGGCAAGCGAGACATCTCGTACATGTTCTCGGCAATCACCTGCGCCTGGCCACGCTCTTCGGCCCCCACCCCCGGATAGGCACCGGGGGTATCAATCAAGCAGATCACCGGCAAACCGTACTTGGCGGCCAGTTTCATCTTGCTAAGCGCCTTGCGGTATCCTTCGGGATGAGCGCACCCAAAATAGCACTGTTGGCGTTCCTCCAACGTCTTGCCTTTCTGATGGCCAACCAGGAGGACCTTATATTGATCTAATTTGGCAAAACCGGTCTGAATCGCGCGATCGTCGCCAAAGAATCGATCCCCATGCAGCTCGACAAATTCGTCGAACATCAGATCGATGTAGTCGGTGGTCATGGGGCGTTCTTGATGACGAGCGACCCGGACGGTCTGCCAGGCCGTCAGCTCGGAGTAGATTTTCTTCCGCAATTCGGTCAGCTCGCGCCGCAACGCCCGTTTCTGCTCAGCCGCCTCCGCACTCGTCTCCGCCCCCGCTTCCAGCGCCGCCAGCTTTTCCTCCAGCTCGTAAATCGGCTTTTCAAAATCAAGTTGTTGGCCTAGTGATGCCATGGTCGGTTTCGCGCGGGGTTAATCTTTGAATACGTGACATTTCCTGATGTGCGCCAGTAAGGCGCTCATCGATTGAGGACGATCCTGGGGCTGCTTGGCCAACGTCGCCTGCACGAGTTCGTCAAACGTGTCGGCCACTTGGGGTTCTGCCGTCTTCAAGGAGGGAATGGGGGAATGCAAATGTTTCTGTAACAGGTCGTGCGGGGTGTCACCCGTGAAGGGCGGCCTGCCGCATACCAATTCATACGCGACACAGCCGAAACTGTAAATGTCGGCGCATTGGTCCTGGGCCTGATTGCGGATCTGTTCGGGGGACATGTAGCTGAGCGTGCCCTGGGGTTTGGGGCTGCTCTGGAACCAGCTTCCCAGCCAGCCACGCATTTTCCGCGCCAGGGCGAAATCGATCAACTTCACTTGACCGTGCTCGCCCACCAGCACATTGTCCGGCTTGACGTCCCGGTGGATGATCCCCTGTCCGTGGAGGTGTTCCAGGGCCCCGCCGACATGCAGGAGGATCCGTTCGATCAGGCCGGACCGGGCCTGGCGGGACTCGTGGATCCACTGCTTGAGGTTTGGCCCCGCGAAATGCTCCATGACGATATACGCCAGCCCGTTCACCTCGCCCCATTCCCACATGGAGATGATCGACGCATGGCTCAACACGCTGGCGATCGCAAACTCGTGCTTCAACAGCTTGATCTGCCGCGACTGGCCGCGGCAATGGGGAGACATGATTTTGATCACGCACGAGCTGGGGGCGCGAAACTTGCGAGCTTCCCAGATTTCGCAGGCCGACGAATGGGCAATCCGGCTGACCAGATGATACGGGCCTACCGTATCGTGCGGCGTATGCTTGGCTTTCGAGGCGCGTACCATCGGGCGCAGGGCTCCCCTTCTTCAGCTGCTGGACGTTACAAGCGCCCGGCGCCACGTCGATTCCACAGGGTGTATCGCAGGGTGAGAAAGCCCTGATCATAGCAAACTTCCCCTGCCGGGAAAACAATCCGTGGTCGTTATCCCCGCGCGGGGTGGGCCAGAAGCTGCTGGTAGATGGCGCGCAGCCGAGCGGTCATGTGTTGGTGGCGGAACGGCTCGGTGAACCGCCGCCGCCCCTCCTGCCCCAGCCGCTGCCGCGCCTCGCGGTCGGCGGCCAGCCGGCAGATGCGGTCCGCCAGGGCGGCCGTGTCCCGCGGCGGCACAAGATAGCCCGTGACCTGGTCCAGCACGACTTCGCGGGCCCCGTCGATGTCGTAACTGACCACCGGCCGGCCGGCGATCAGCGCTTGGGGTAACGCCCGCGCCAGCCCCTCGCGGAGGCTGGCGTGCACGACGATGTCCATGGCGCCCATCAGCCGAGCGACCTCGTGGGGGGTGACCAGTCCCGTAATGCGAAAGTACCCCTGCAAGTGCTCACGCTCGATCTGTCGTTCCAGGCGGCCGCGGAGCTGGCCGTCGCCGACCAGTAAAAACCTGACCTGCGGCTGCCGCTGGATGACCTGGCGGGCCGCCTGGATCAGGTCGGTGTGGCCTTTGAGGTGGAAGAGGCGAGCGACCTTGCCGACCAAGATCTGGTCGTCGGCATAACCCAGCTCGGCGCGGACCGCCTGGCGGTGATCGTCCGCTCGCAAAAAAGGTTCGACATCCATGCCGCTATAGACCGTGGTGAACATTTCCCGCGGCGCGACACCGGCCGCCACCATCCGTTCGGTCATGGCATCGGCTACGCTGATCAGGTGGTGACACCGCCGCGCGGCGGCTCGTTCGCAGCTACGGAAGAAGGCCCGTGCCAGGCGGGGCTGGTAGGGATGGAACGGCGCGCCGTGCACGGTATGCACGATGGCCGGCACGCCCAGCGACCAGGCGGCATAGCGGCCCAGGATACCCGCTTTGGCACTGTGCGTGTGCACCACCTCTGGTTGGAAAGCGCGGAGGCAGCGACGAATCGCGCGGTAGGCCAGGTAGTCGCGGCCTGGCTGAATCGCGCGCCGCAGAGAATCGATCTCCTGCAACGGAATGCCCAGATCCCGCGCCTCGCCCAACAGGCTCCCTTCCGAACCCCGCGGCGGGCCGGTGATCAACAGCACGTCATCGCCGCAATCCTCCCGCAGGTCCCGGCAACACAGCACGGTGTTCTCCTGCGCGCCACCCAGAATCAGTCGTGTGATGACGTGGGCGATTCGCATGGCTCACCATAATCGACCTGCACCAGGAACAGCCCCTCGGCCGGTGCGGTGGGTCCCCCCGCCGCCCGATGTTTGGCCTCCAGCACCCGCTGGGGATACGATTCCGGTTCGGCGCCGCGCCCCACTTCCACCAGGGTGCCCACGATCGCTCGAACCATATTGTACAAGAACCCGTCCGCCTCAATCTCGATGCTCAACTTGCCATCCTCGCCCCGCCACACCCGCAACTCCTTCACGGTCCGTACCGTCGTCTCCCGCGGAGCCCCTGTGGACTGGAAACTGCAAAAGTCGTGCTGGCCGACTAGCGCGGCGGCGGCGCGTTGCATCGCTTGTTCGTCCAGGCGTTGCGGATAGTGCCAGCAGTACCGGCGAGCGAACACGTCGCGGATCGGCGAATCGTGGATCACGTAACGGTACTTTTTGCCAAGCGCGTCACGGATGGCATGAAAATCGGGAGGCGCCTCGCAGATCTCACGCACCACTATGTCCCGCGGCAGCTGGGCATTGAGCGCTTTACGCAGCACCGCGGGGGGCAAATCGCTGGCGGTCGAAAGGCTCACGACCTGCCCCCAGGCGTGCACGCCGGCATCCGTGCGACCACTGGCCGTCACCCGCACCGCTTCCCCGGTGATTTTACGCCAGGCGGCCTCCAGCACTCCCTGGAGGGTCACACGATCCGGCTGGACCTGCCAGCCGGCGTAGGCGGTTCCATCGTAGGCCAGCGTCAGTTTCAGCGAACGCTTCAAACGGCAGCCGTCTTCAGTTGGACCAGTAACTCGGCAATCTGCACGGCATTGGTCGCGGCACCCTTCCGCAAATTGTCGCTGACACACCAGAATGCCAGCCCGTGGGGGGAGGAAAGGTCTTCGCGAATGCGGCCAATAAACACTTCGTCGTTGTCGTCGCAGTGCAGCGGCATGGGGTAGCTGCCCGTGGACAAGTCGTCTTTGACCACGACACCTGGCTGAGCGGCAAACAACTGGCGGGCTTCCGCCACGCTCAATTTCCGCTCGGTTTCCACCAGGATGCTCTCGCTGTGGCAATTCGTGACCGGGACACGGACGCAGGTGGGACAGACCTGCATCGTGTCGTCCTCGAAAATTTTCTGAGTTTCGTACACCATCTTCATCTCTTCCGAGGTGTAGCCCTGGTGTTTTTCCGAACCGATCTGAGGGATCAGGTTGTAGGCGATCGGATGAGCGAATGCTTCGTAAGCGTACGGTTCGCCGCTGATGTGCGCTCGTGTCCCGCCGTCCAGGTCCCGGCTGCCCGCCAACCCTGCTCCACTGGTCGCCTGGTACGTGCTGACCACCACCCGCCGCACCCGGGCCGCATCGTGCAGCGGCTTCAGTGCCATCACCATCTGCGTCGTGGAACAGTTGGGGCTGGCAATGATCCCCTGGTGCCGCTGCAACGCCTCGGGGTTGACTTCCGGCACGACCAGCGGGACTTCCGGCTTCATCCGCCAGTAGCCGCTCTCGTCCACCACAATACAACCCCGCTCGACCGCCCATGGCGCAAACTCGGCCGCCACGTCGTCCGGCGTGCTGGCAATCGCCAGGTCGATATTCTCAAAAGCATCTGGCGTCAGCAGTTCGACACGATACGGCTGGCCTTGAAACGTTAGGGTACTGCCCGCCGACCGCTGGGAGGCCAGGAAGGTGATGGTCCGGAAGGGGAACTTCCGTTCCTCCAACAGCCGCCGGATAATCCCCCCCACGGCACCCGTGGCACCCACCACTGCGATATTTTCAAACACCGTTGTTTCTCCTCATGCCAGCCATCCCAGAACCGTGACTCGGCCGCGCTAAACATCCCCGGTCAAGCACCGGAGCCAACCCCCGGGGGTTGCTCGTCCCGGCGGCGCCGACCGTCAGTATATGCTGGACCTCTTCCCCGTTTCAACGCGGCCCCCTCCTCGCCGCCCCCCTCTGCCGGCCGCGCGCCCCCTGCCCCGCCAGAGACGCCTCAGGTCTCCAGCCCCCGCGCCTCCCGCTCCTGGTGCACCCGCCGCATGATCTGCCCGATCAGCGCCTGGTTGTCGACCAGCCGCTGCCACAAGACGAAAAAGCAGACGCAGACCAGCACCAACCCCCCGAGCGCGGCGGCCAGATGGACGGTGACCCAGGCCGCGGAATTGGCAAAGCCGGTGGCGGGATCCGAGCGGGCACCCAGGGCGCTGACCCCCACCGCCGTCAACATCGCGGCCAAGGCCCAGGGAAAAGAACGTCCTTTTAAATCCCGGCTGGCTCGCAGCAGCTGATCCTCCAAGGCATACGCCTCCACCACCTCACGACACCAGCGGCCTGTCCCGATGAAGTAGGTCACGGCAATGCTGCCGACCAGGACGATGCCCAGCGTGGCGGCCACGCCGGTCAAAAGATGAGCCGTCCCGTAAGCCTGCTCGGCACGTAACCGTTGGATGGCCGCCTCCAAATCTTGCTCGGCCTCCTGCACTTCTCCCGCCCCGCGGTCCGGCGAGCCGGCCAGACTCGCGATCCGCTGCTCGGCCGCCCGCACCTGCTGGACCAGGGCGTTCTTTTCCAGGCGCAGTCCCAAGACGACGGAAGTGGCCATCAGCAGGATCGCACAGATCGACAGGCTGGCAAAGATGCGGGACACGGCGGCCCTACCCTGGAAGGAGGTCAAACCCCGGATTATCAAAGACCGTCGGCAGGCCGACAAGCCGGCCTCGGACTGCCGGATGGTTGACGGCCAGCGGTGTGCGCTGTGCCCGAACGGGTGGGCCGTTACAATGAAGGCCATGACCAGACCTTTGCTGGCCCTGACGCAGGGCGACCCGGCCGGTGTGGGGCCGGAAATTGTGGTTGCCAGCTGGCAGGACGATGCCCTGCACGACGTCTGCCGTCCCCTGGCGGTGGGACATCCCGAGGTGTTTCGCCGGGCGGCCCAATTGTGGCAGGTGCCGCTCGAGGTAGTCGAGGTCGACCAGCCCGACCAGCTGGCTGCCACCCCGGGGCGGATGCCGTGCCTGGCGACCGGTGGGCCCGACGCGACCCAGGTTCCCCCGGGACAGATCGATCCCCGCGGCGGCCAGGCGGCGGTGGATGCGGTGGTGGCCGCCACGCGGTTGGCCCAAGCCGGTCGCATTCACGGCCTGGTGACCGGTCCCCTGAACAAGGCCGCCTTGCAGGCGGCCGGCCATGACTATCCGGGGCACACCGAACTGCTGGCCCACCTCTGCGGCGGGCCGCAAGTGGCCATGATGTTGTACCTGAGCCCCCAGCCGGGGATCGGCGGTCCCGCCGGGTTGGGGGTGGTCCACGCCACGCTGCACATGTCCCTGGCCAAGGCCCTCCAAGCGCTGACGACCGACCGCATCGTCACCTGTATCGAACTGGCCGCAGACGCGCTGATCCGCCTCGGTGCCGGCCGCCTGACCGCTGTGCCCCGGATCGGCGTGTGCGCGGTCAACCCCCACGCGGGCGAAGCGGGCCTCTTTGGCAGCGAGGAACAGGAGTTGATCGAGCCGGCGGTGCGGCAGTGCCGCGGGCAGGGACACGAGGTCAGCGGACCCTTTCCCGCCGATACGCTTTTGGCTCGAGCTCGTGACGGCGAATTCGACAGCGTTGTGGCCATGTACCACGACCAGGGCCATATCGCGCTGAAACTGTTGGGGATGCATCAGGCCGTCAACATGACTTTGGGCCTGCCCGTCGTGCGGACCAGCGTGGCGCACGGCACGGCGTTTGACCTGGCGTGGAAGGGACGAGCAGAAACGTCGGGGATGATCGCAGCGGTCCGCGTGGCGGCCCAACTGGCGGGCATGCCCACCGTCCTCCCCGGCATGAGGCATTCCTAAAAAGTTTCCCCGTACCTGACTCGCCATCACCCGTCGGAATCCGTCCGGCACCGCTCAACCGATGACCCCCCTCCCCTCCCCTGCCCCTGACAGCTGCCTGATGTACCTGGTGCGTCACGGTGCCACGGCCAACAACGTGGCCAACCCCCCGCGGCTGCAAGGGGCGCGGTCGGGAGGGGAGTTGTCAGGCGAGGGTCGAGTGCAAGCCAAAGCGGCTGCGGCCCTGTTGGCTGAACGGCCCATCGAGGTCGTCTACAGCAGCCCCCTGATTCGCGCTCGACAAACGGCCGACATCATCGCCGCTGGCCTGCAACAAACCACCCAGGTCCTGGAAGCCTTGATTGAGGTGGATGTGGGCGATTGGGAGGGTCGGGCGTGGGTGGAGATCGAGCAAAGCGAACCGGAGGCCTATCGTCGGTTTATCGAGAATCCCGCGGAACATCCGTATGTGGGGGGCGAGAATCTGCAGCAGGTCAGCCAACGGATCCTGCCGGTCATGGCCCAGCTGATGGAGCAGAATCTGGGCCGAGCGATCGTGGTCGTGGCCCACAACGTCGTCAACCGCGTCTACCTGGCGAACCTCATGCAATTACCCCTGGCCCTGGCTCGCACGATTCCCCAGAAGAACGGCGGGATCAACGTGATCCGCCGCCGTCACGGGCAGGATAAATTGATCACCACCAACGCCGTGTTTCATCTGGGGGAAATGTAGAGTTTACTCGCGGCTGGGGAAGCAAACCAAGCCCGGACTGGCGTGCGAGTGATCGTTGCCCGAGAATCCCAGGGAAGATGCGCGCAGCGGCAACGTGGTTCTTTTCCGACGTAAGTCGTTCGTTCTGACGAGAAGCCGGGTTTAGCGAGACTGGGGTTCGGCATCGCCCAGCGCTTTTAAGTGACGTTCCGTGACGTCCTCCGCAAATAGCTCACGGGGGCGCTCGAACGCCGATTCCTCCAGAACGCCGTCGAAGTGGATCCCGAAAAACTCGATCGTGGTCTGGCGGTACGGCTGGGCCCGCTCCCCTGCCCCAGGCGGGCTGCCCAGATATTCCAGGCGGTGCGGAAATAGACTGCCGTCGTGCAGAAAGATCACCACTTCCCGGGGAAGGCGAGCGCCAAAACCGCTGCTCAGCGACGACACCTGTCCTTGGGGAGTCTGTACTTTTGAAGTCTGCGCTGGCGCCCTTTCCAGCAACTGCCTGAGTCGGCCCGGTCGCCAGCCGCCGCGTGTGACCCAGAAGCTGCCCTCCGGGTGCGATTCTTGCGTGGCCTCCACGAATTCAAAATTTTCCCGCAGCCGTTGCAAGGTCGCCGCCAATCCTCCCTGAACCGTGTCGAGGCTCATGTCCCCCGAAACGCTGGGACGGGCCTCCGCCAGCGCCGCGCGGACCGCCGTCAGATCGACCACCGTCTGTTCTGCTTTTTCCGCGGTCTCGACATAGCGCCACCACTGGCGTCCGTTGCTGACACTGATCATGACATTCTTCGTGCGGCTGGTCGGGATCGAAAGTTCCCAACGAACCTGACGCTCGTCTCCCCTCCCCCGCTGCAGATAGCGACCCGATCCGAAGAGTTGGTGGTCGAAAAACCGAGCTTGCAAGCGGACGCGGGCAGAAATCGAGTGGAAGCGATCCAGGGCGCGGATGGCCGAGTCCACCAGCACATCACCGCTGGCACTGCTGCCGCTCGACTCGGCCGACACAGCCGAAGGGACGGCCGGGATTTGCCCCGCGGCCGCGGCGGGCCAGCCGGCGGCCACCAGCAAGCAGGCCCGTGCCATTCTGGGCAAACCGCGAAAACTTTGCTTCATCTGCAGGTCTTGCCGATTTTGTCAAAGATAGGGGTTGGATCGAGCCGACGAATGATTGCGAGGCACGCCTTGAGCGGGCCCGGGCCTGACGAGTTTGGCATTTTAAGGGGGGCCGGCACGGCTGGTCCACGCCAGTTTCCCTCCGTCCCCAGGGCCTTCCTTTTCGGAAGGCCAGGCGGGTGGAGGCAACCCAACTGGACGAAAAGAGGAACCACGTATGACCGTTCAAAAGCTGGCCTTCGTTTCGTTCTGGGTGGCTACCGCGCTGATCAGCAGCGGTTGTCACCGGCAGCATGTCAATAACCTGCCACCGGCAAAGATGTTAATGGAACCTGGTCCCGGGGTGAGTGGTCCCGGGCCCGGGGTCATGCTGGGAGGTTTTCCCGGGGGACTGCCGGGTGCCGTTCCGGCGGGCGCTGCTGGTGACGTGGGAATGGGATGTGCCGCGGATACCGGGGCTGTTTCCCAGCTGGCCTTTGCCGGACCTCAGGGCCTGCGGGTCACCTGGGACACCTCTGGACAGGGCTTCTTCGACTCGGAACCACTGATCGCGCCGGGCCGCCAGAACTTCAGCCAGGGAGCCATCTACCGTCTGAAGTTGACCAATGTCCCGGGCCGTCCCGGCGAGGAATACTATCCCACCGTCGAGGTCGCTCCGCGAACTCCTCGCACCGAGGCCTATCTGGCCCATAACGCCGTGCCGCTGCAATTCACCGCCGCGGATTTCGACCAGGTCCAGTCGGGTAATTTTGTGACCAAGGTCATTTATCTGCCCGATCCCGAGTATCAGGAGCTGGCCTTGGCCGCCATCGAAACGCTGGTCAGCACGCGGCTGGACCCCGGCGTCGATCCGATCCGCGAGGCGGACCGACGAGGTTCCATCCTGGCCATTATTCGCCTGGGCAACAAAGACTTGAATGTGCCCGGCACGGTTCCGGGAGACAGCGGCCTGGTGCAGCCGGTCAGTTATGAGGGCCCGGTGACGGGCGGTTCGCCGCCAGTCCAGTTGACCGGTGGCGCCCTGGGCGTGGCCGCGGTGGGGAATCAGGGATTGCCCAGCCCGCACCCGACGATGGGCTTGTCGCCCGCCCACGTGGCCGGCGTCACCGCGCCCCAGTACGGCATGCCGATGTCTGGCACGCCGATCGGATTGCCCGGCCCGCCGCACGTGCCCCTGGGGATTCCAGCCGGCCTGCAAAAGCATGTGATTCGCAACAAGACCCGGGTGCACATGCCCGAGCCGACTCGGAAGATCCACATCGGGGTCGAACAGAAACCGGGATACAGCTATCCGAAACCCCCCAACCATGTCCAGATTGTCGAGGAGACATCGCGGGACAAGCACGGGCCGGTCCGCCAGCCCATTTGGGACATGTTTCAGTGGATCAAACATTAGTGGCACAGCGTCCCTGACGCGTGCCGATCACAGGTTCGAAAGTTTTACCCCCAGTGCAAGGCAACCTTATCCTTGGCAATGGTCCATACGCTCCGCTGCCCGGTAGTTGCGCAAGTGGTCTGCCGGCATCACCTTGCCGGCAGAGTCTTCGTGGCGGTGCTGATCTGTTTGGGGGCCTGGCAGTCCTTGGACGCCGAAGGCCCTCAGCGGCACTACCGCCACACGGGCGATATGCCACCGGGAGCGATTGGCCGCTGGCAACTGCAGCGGGGCGGACCATTACCAGGATATTTTCAGCCCGTGCAGATCAGGGTTCCGCCCGGAGCCAGGATTTCGATGGCTGTCCGCGGCGGTTTTGAGCCGCCGCGGGACGCGCCGCGAACCGTGGGGTTGCTGATCGGCCAGGTCTATCGCTTCCAGGTGACCGGCATCCCCCTCCAGGAGGGACGCGAAGTCTTCCCTTCCCTCGAAGTCATCGACCGGCTGTATCCGCCCCCGGGGCGGGAAGCCGAGTTTCCGATTCCGGTGCAATTGACGGCGACGGAATTGGAGTTGGCCCTGAACGGCAAAATGGTCACGCGGGTGATTTATCTGGAAAGCCCGCGCCATGCCCTCCCGATCCGTGAGCCGGCGGGCTTTCAGAACTGGTTCGAAGCCGCCGAAGGGGACGACCCCTTGCAGGTCGCCGATCTTTTGGGACGGCCGGTGGCCATCCTGCGGCTGGGAGCGCGGGTGCCCGACCGCGATGGCCCCAACCCGGCATTCTTGTTTGGCAGCCCCCCGTTTGAACGGTATGCCCGGCAGCGAGCCGTGGAAGAGGTTCCCCAGTGGCAGCCGGCTTCTCCGCAGGTCTCGCCCCCGCCAGAAGTCGGTGATCCGGAATCTCGGCCAGCGGCTTTCCTCGACGAAAACCGGCTGACCCCTCCGCCCGCTGTGATCGACGCAGAGGATCCGCAGCCGCTGGACGAGCAGGATGAGGGGGATTTGCTGCCGCCGCCCCCTGCGCCTGAGCCTGAAGACTTTTCCCGAGCGGTTTGGGGGCCAGGCCGGGGCATGGACGGCTCGCGGAGGATGGCCGTATGAAGCCTGTCCCCGCAACCGCCCCAGTTCCTTGCTGGCCCCGTTGGTGGCGGTGGACCGTGATCGCTGCCGGCAGCCTGTTGCTGACCGCCTGCAGCCACCTGGCCCCTCGGCACCTGCCCCCGGACCAGCTGGCGGGCCACCGACAGCCGGTGACCGTGGCGGCACCCGAGATCACCCCTGGACCGCACACGTTGCCCCCCTCCGCCTGGACCGGTCGGCCGGCGGGCCGGACCGACGAGCAACCTGGTCGTCCCTGGGCCCCGCCCGGCATCGCTCGACCCTGGCCGCGGGATGAGTACCTGCACGATGGCGGCGACCGCCGCCTGCCGACACGTGTTCGCCGCGATTGGCAGATCGTGGGATTGGACACCGAGGACACGGTCGCGCATTTCGACTCCTTGGACGGGCGGACGCTGGTCGAACCCAGCAATCGGGTGCACATCTACGCCCCCCGCTTCGGCGTCGTCCGCAAAGTGCTGGGCGCAGGTGGCTACGAAAGCAAGGAAGGCGTTGTGCGGTACGACGCGCCATTGGAGGTTCAGGTCGATGCCGAGGTGCTCGAATCCGGCACCACCGCTCAACATCTCCAGGTGGTCGGACAGACCGGCACGAAGGGGGTTCGCAATCAGCAACGCAACCAGCCGGGATTGGTGGCCGCCAACCAGCACGGCCTGCTGGGTCTGGAGAACCGCGAAAAACTGGTCTTCCATCGCCGTGACCAGCAGGACGAGGCCTTCCAGCGCGCCGCTGAACCGATGTTGGCCCTCCGCGTGGCGGACGCGATCGCCTGGACGGCGGATCAAGGGGTCCAAGTGGTGCTGGACGACTACCTGGCCGTGGTGGCCTCTGGCAACGCCAAGGCGCAGGCGACCTATGCCGTCAGCCACGAAGGGACTCCCCGGCTGAAGATCGTCAAGACGGCTTCCACCGATGTGGCTCAGCCAGGCACGATCGTCGAATTCACGCTGGAGTTCCACAACATCGGTACGGAATTGATCGGGAATGTGACCATCGTGGACAACCTGACAACCCGCTTGGAGTACGTCTCCCACAGCCAGAGCTGTTCGCGGGAGGCAGAGTTCTTTACCGAGCCTAACCAGGGCGGTTCGCTGGTGTTGCGGTGGGAAATCACCGATCCGCTGCCGGTGGACGAGCGGGGTACGATCAAGTTTCAATGTCGAGTGCGGTAAAGATCGTGACTGCCAGCGGCAAATGAGCTTGACGCGGCCGCCTGGCATGACGTACAGTCGTCGCCCCCTTCGACGAGTTCGTCACCACGCATGGCACTCGGCGTGAATCAGCCACCCCCCCTGCCCTACCTCTGTCCGGGCCAGTCCCAGCCGATCAGCAAGGCGGTGCACCTGGGCCGGCTGGCTCGCTTCTATCCCGCCTGCAGTTCCTGTCCCCATCGCGACGATACGGCCACCCTTTCGCCACGGCAGACCGCCCAGCTGCGCACCGTCCATCAACGTTCGTCGCAGTCGACACGGTTTTTTTCGGAAGGACTCAGCGGCGCTTACCTGGACGACTTGCGGTCCGCCGATGTGCACCAGCTGGCGGCGGCGTGGGGGATCTGGGTCCGGGGTCAGGAACGAGCGGAATGGGATTTTCCGCCGGTGGTCATCGCCAGCGATGGTCGATCGTTTACCGCCGAACTGTTGGCTGCGGCCAGCGACGGGTTACGATTTGCCGGCTGCAAGGTGATCGACATCGGTTACGCCACCGCACCCTGCGTGGTTTTTGCCATGGACCATCTGGACGCGGCCGGTGGCCTGTTTGTGGGAAATGCCCTGGGGGGTGGGCAGGACGTGAGCTTGAAATTTTGGGGGAAGGAGGCCCAGCCGCTGTCGGCCCCCGGCGGACTGAACGCCCTGAAGGCGCTCGCCGCCGCACCCGTGAGCCGCCCCTTGCGGCGCTATGGGAGTGCGCGGCGTTTTCGAGCCGATGTGCCGTACCTGGCCTGCCTCCACAAATATTTTCACGCCCTGAGACCCTTACGGATCGTGATCCATACCGGCAACGCCCCCCTGCAGAACTACCTGCAACACCTCTGCGGCAGCGTGGCCTGCGAGCTGATCCCGGCGGCGCACTGCGCCAGCGGCTCGGCAGCCATCCAGGCGTTGAGCGAAAAAGTTGTGGCTCACCAGGCCCATGGAGGGCTGTGGATCGATGGCGACGGGGAAAACTGCCGCCTGGTGGACGAACAAGGTCAGGGCGTGGCAACCGAAACCCTCCTCGTACTGCTGGCCCAGTTCCTGCTGGACGAACATCCCCGTGCCACGGTGGTCGTTGATCAGACGGCTACGTCCCAGGGCGTTGAACGGCTGAGCCAGCTGGGGGCGACGGTCCAGCGGGGTGAGGGATCGCGGCAACAGATGCACCAGACCCTCGCCGCCTGCCAGGGACTGCTGGGGGCCGACCGCGAAGGAAGATTCTGGTTCCACGATCACCGACCTTCCGCCGACGCCCTCAAGGCCCTGGCGGTGCTGCTGAACGTGCTGAGCCAGGGAGACCAGGAATTGTCGCAACTGGCCCGCCAGGCGACCCTTGTTCGCTCGCCGGCCGCCGCGCATTAGAATGGGGGCGACTACGGCCGGCAGCGGCGGGAACGCGGAGTCGGCAGAGGGTGGGGCGAAGGCGAGCCGCCGGGCGGAAGACCTCCCGCACCCACGGCACCCCCGCATCCCCGCCGGCCCCCACGGGCCACCTGCCCCTGGTCACCCCTGCCCGCTCGGCGCACCCCTCTCCCCTGACCCCTCACCACCGAAGTCATGTCATCATCACCGCTGGCCGCCCGCACCGAGGCGTTTGACAGTTCGGGGATCCGCAAGGTCTTCGATCTGGCGGCCCGTCTCGAGGACCCGATTAATCTTTCCATTGGCCAGCCCGATTTCGCGGTGCCGGCTGCCGTGCAAGAGGCCGCCGTCGACGCGATCCGCAGCGGCCGCAACGGCTATACCGTGACTCAAGGAATTGCCCCCTTGCGCCAGCGGCTGCAGGAGCGGGTCGATCAACAATGGGGACATCCGGACCGCCAGGTGTTGATCACGTCCGGGACCAGCGGGGGGCTCGTCCTGGCCGTCCTGGCCCTGATCGACCCGGGCGACGAAGTCATCGTGTTTGATCCGTATTTCGTGATGTACGAGCCCTTGGTGAGCCTGGCCGGCGGCCGCTGCGTGATGGTGGAGACGTATCCCGATTTCCGGATTGATCCGGACAAGGTGCGAGCGGCGCTCTCCGAGAAAACCAAGCTGATTTTGTGCAACAGCCCGGCCAACCCCACCGGCGTTGTCGCGACCGCCGAAGAGGTCCGCGGGCTGGCCCAACTGGCGGCGGAAAGCGGTGTGGTGTTATTGAGCGACGAGATTTACAGTTTGTTCCATTACGACGGAGAACTTGTGTCTCCGGCGATGTTCAACGAACAAACCCTGGTGCTGGATGGGTTTTCCAAATCACACGCCATCACCGGCTGGCGGTTGGGCTATGCGCATGGCCCCAGCGAGATCATCGAGGCCATGACGAAGCTGCAACAATTCACCTTTGTCTGCGCCCCACAACCCGCTCAATGGGCAGGCCTGGTGGCTCTGGATGTGGACATGTCGGCTGTGCGGGACGCGTATCGGCGCAAGCGCGATCTGCTGGTGGAGGGGCTGGCGGACAACTTCCAGATCGCCGACCCCGGGGGGGCTTTTTACGTGTTTCCTCGAGCCCCGTGGGGGACCGGCAGCGAATTTGTGGCCCGCGCCATCGAGCACAACCTGCTGATCATTCCGGGCCATGTCTTCAGTCAGCGGGACAGCCACTTCCGCCTCTCCTACGCGGCAGCGGATGAACAGATCGAGCGGGGCATCGAGGTGCTGAACCGGCTGGCACGGGAAGGCCCCTGAGTGGCCCGGCGCGGCGTAAGGCAGCTGGCCCCCTTACCGCGGTTGCAGCTTGCCGCGGACCCGCTCCCCTGCCGCTCGGTCCTCCTCCTCGGCGAAGGCCGCCAGGGCCTGCTGCCACGCCGCGCGGGCCTCGGCCGCTTGGCCCAGCGCGTGATACACATCGCCCAGGTGCTCGAGGATCACACCATCCGGCTCGTCGTCCAGCAGTTCCGCTGCCCGTTGCAGTTCGGCCCGCGCCCGCTCGGGCTGGCCCAGCCGGTACCAGACCCATCCCAGGCTGTCGCGATAGGCCGGATTGTCTGGTTCTGCCTCGACGGCCCTCCGGATCATTTTCAAGGCCTGCGGCAAGTGGACACCGCGGTCCGCCCACAGGTAGCCCAGGTCATTCAGGGCCCCGTGGTCTTCGGGGAATTCGTCCAGCACCTGTTCCAGCAGCTCTTCCGCCTGGGCCCAGTCATCCTCCAGGGTCCAAAGGTGGGAGAGGGTCAAGCGGGATTCGCGGACCAGTTCCCGTGTTCCCGATAACTCCCGCTCGGAATCAAATCGCTGAACCAGCCCAGCGTACGTCTGGCGGGCCTCCGCCAGGCGACCGGCGCGATACAGGACCCAGGCCAAACGGTAGAGGTAATCGACCGTGTCCGGGCTGGCCTCCACGGCGTGCCGCGCCTGC
>CAYFZZ010000264.1:0-22163 GCA_964347545.1 uncultured Planctomycetaceae bacterium
GATCGGCAGGCCCTCGAGTCCCTGTTCGACGTTCATCCGGTCCAAGCCATCATGCACTTCGCGTCCAAGACCCTGGTCGGGGAGTCGATGCAGCAGCCTTTCCTCTACCTGGGCGATAACGTGGTCAACGGAGTGAACCTATTGAGCGTCGCGGTGGAGCGGGGCGTGCGGAAATTTGTCCTTTCCTCGACCGCCAACCTGTTCGACCAGCCATCCCGGATCCCTATCGACGAAAACGAAGCGATTGTGCCGGGCAGCCCCTACGGCGAATCGAAATACATGCTGGAGCGGATGCTGTACTGGCTGGATCGCACCTGCGATCTGCGGTACGCGGCCCTGCGCTATTTCAATGCGGCCGGAGCGACCCAGGAGCGGGGGGAGGACCATGACCCCGAAACCCACCTCATCCCGCTCGTCCTCCAAGTCGCCCTCGGCCAACGGGACAAACTGACCGTGTTCGGCGACGACTATCCCACGCCCGATGGGACCTGCGTCCGCGATTACATCCACATCGCCGACCTGGCCGATGCCCATATCCTGGCCTTAAAATCGCTGGACCAACAAAGCTGCACGTTCAACCTGGGCAACGGCGTGGGTTTCAGCGTGCGGGAGGTCATTCAGACGGCCGCCGACGTGACGGGCTGCGAGATTCCCTACGATGTCGGCCCCCGCCGCCCGGGGGATCCCCCGAAACTGGTGGCCAGCAGCGAGGCGATCACCCGCCAGCTGAATTGGCAACCCAACTATCCGACGCTACGCCAGATCGTACAGACGGCCTGGGACTGGCATCGAGCTCATCCCGACGGTTACGCCGACCCGTAGTGCCGATGCCCTCCCCCAAGCTGAAAGTGTTGTTTCTTTGCACGGGGAACTCGTGTCGCAGCCAGATGGCCGAAGGTTGGGCGCGGGCCCTGCTGGCGGACCAGCTGGAACCGTATTCGGCGGGGATCGAAAAGCATGGCCTGAATCCGCAGGCGGTGGCCGTGATGGCGGAGGCGGGCGTCGATATTAGCGCTCAGCGTTCCAAGACCTTGGACCAGCTGGCGGATGTCAAGTGGGATTACGTGGTGACGGTTTGCAGTCACGCGGACCAGCACTGCCCGGCGTTTCCGCGAGGGACCCCCGTGCTGTACGCGCCGTTTGACGACCCGCCCAAGTTGGCCGCCACCGCAAGCAGCCCCGCCGAGGCTTTACAGCACTACCGGCGCGTCCGCGACGAGATTCGCCAGTTTGTCCAGCGGCTGCCAGAACGCTTGCAGCAAGAGAAGGGGGAAGAGGCCGGCGGAGACAACCCCGCCGGCGGGTCATGACTTGCCCTGGGCCATCAAGCGATTGCGGCGATTACGGCGTTCGGCCCTCAACTTGGCCCGCCGCTTAACCTCGCTCGGCTTCTCGTAGAATTCCCGTCGCCGCATCTCTTTCTTCACGCCACTCCGCTCGACCAGCTTGCGGAAGCGGCGGACTGCCTCCTGAATGGATTCTTTGTCCCGCACCGTCAGCTTGACCACGTTTCCTCCTTTGCGAATGCTAAAGTTGACCCAAACCCCAAATATTAACGTAAGCGGATGCGTGATGTCTAGCCGTTCCGCGGGGGGCCTCCTGTCCCGTGGGCAGCGGTGTTCCGGCGGGTCTGGAGTCCCGGCCGCACGGTCCCCGGCAGAGTCATATTCGGCAAAATTCGAGGGAACCTTGCCTTCCCCCCGCTTTTCGTGGGGCGCAGAACCTGCTCGGCAGAATTGGGACAAACCCCAAATTCCGCGGGGGGGGCCGTGTGGGCCATCCATGCCAGCAACTCTGCCTGAACTGCGGCCGCCGCGGTCGCCGATCGTATCGAGCGTATCGTTGGCCGATCCCTGCCTTGGGCGAGACATCCCGTGTCGGAAATTCCTGATCGCAACCTGCTGTTGGACGAGATCGAGCTGCGCCAGGAGGATCTGCTGAGGCAGCTGGACGAGCTGAACCAGCGTATCGAGCAGGTGTTGCGCGAGCAGACGATGGTGATGGGATCGACGGCGGGCGGTCCGGCCGCCCTGCTGGCCGGGGGGGATGGGGTGCAGCCCAGCGGCTTGTTAGTCACGACGGTCCAGGTGGCCGGACTTGTTGATGGCGCGTAATAGCCGCAGGCCCAGCAGCAGGCTGACGAAGCACCCGGAGGCCCCCAGCACCGAGATTTCATCGAACAGGATGGGCCAGACTTTGTGGGTCAGCAGCATCGACGAACCGAGGAAAAGGGCGCTGGCCAGCATTCCCAGGACCAGCCGGTTGACGGAGGGTTCCAGGCCGCGATGGTCGAGGTGTACGTCGAAGCGTCCGCTCTGGACTTGAGCCAGGATGGCGCTTAGCCGGCGTGGCAGGATAGCCACGAATTGTTCGATGTCGAACAAGATCCGCCGCATTTTCTTCATGCGGCGGGCCGGAGAGAGACGCCGCCGCAGCAGCTTGCGCTGAAATGGCGCCATCACGTCGATCAGGCTGAACTCAGGATTCAGTGTGCGGGCGGTGCCTTCCAGCATGACTAGGGTTTTCAGCAGCAGTGCGATCTGGGCGGGCAGCATGATGTGGAAGCGGCGGATGATTTCCATCATTTCGTTGAGGGCCCGGGCCAGCTGGAACGTCGCCAAGGGCTGGTTGCCGTAGTGGGAGACGAAGTCGGCCAGCTCGCCCCGCAGGGCATTTTCGTCCAGATCCATGGGCACTTCGCCGATCCGCATGATCACCGCCGTCAGCATCATGTCGTCCTGGCGGATGATCGCCATCAGGAGATCTTCCATTTCCTCGCGGAGCGGTTCGTCGATCCGGCCGACCATCCCGTAGTCCAACAGGCCGATGACATTGCCCTCCAGCAACACCAGGTTGCCCGGGTGCGGATCCGCATGATAAATCCCATGCGTAAAGATCATCTCCAGGTAGAGTTCCGCTCCGTGGCGGGCGACCTGGTCAAGTTCGAAACCGGCCGCGGCCACCCGGTGGCAATCGCTCAGTTTGATCCCTTCGATCCGCTCCATCGTCAACACTCGCGGCGTGGACAAGTCAACGTAGACCTCCGGGATGCGGATCGAGGGGTTGCCGGCAAAATCGCGTTGGAACTGCTGCATGTTGCGTTCTTCGCGGCCAAAGTCCAGCTCGCGCCGCAACACCCGCTGGAATTCGGCCACCGTCGCCCGCGGCCGGTAGTTGACGAACTCCGGAATCCGTTCGGCCATTTGGGCCAGTCCCGAGAGGATCTCCAGGTCTACGCTGACCTTCTCCTCGATCCCCGCGTGCTGGACCTTGACCACCACGGCCTCTCCGCTGGCCAGACGAGCTCGATGGACCTGTCCGATGGATGCCGAGGCGAGCGGTTGGTCTTCGAACTCCAGAAACAGCTCCTCGACCGGCTGTCCCAGCTCCTGCTCGATGATCCGCCGCACGACGTTCGGCGGATCGGCCGGCACGTCTGCCTGCAATTTTTCCAGCTCTTCGGCCAGCTTCACGCCCACCACGTCGGGGCGGGTGCTGAGGATCTGGCCCAGCTTGATGAAGGTGGGCCCCAGTTCGCTGAGCGCCAGGCGGATGCGGGTTTCACGGGTTTGCCGAGCGAGGACTTCGCCGCCGCGGTCCTTGAGCCAGCCCTTGGCAAATTCGAGGTCAAAGCGGCTGAGCCAGTCGGCCAGGCCGTATTTGCTGAGCACCGTGAGGATTTCGCCCCACCGATTGACGTTCCGATAGACCTGCGGGATGGTGGTGATTTTCATCAAACGGATGGTCCGAAATACCGGGCCCTGCCAGGGCGAGCTGCTGGGCCAAGCGGTTCCCACGTTTGGTGCCCGCCTCCAGCGCGATTGTAATCAGGCCGGCGGGCTTCAACAATAAGCGGTGTCGGTTTGCGGCGCACGACGGCGTCGGCTAGGTCGGCCGTGCGTGACGGGGTCGGGAGTCTTTTTCGCCCCCTGCTGCGGATCGATGCCCCGTGCTCGTGATCGCGAAAAAGACTCCCGACCCCCTTCGTCCCTGGGACCGCTGCGGTGAACTTTGCTTGACGCGTGCCACCCCATCCCGGACACTGTTCCCAGCTCGGCTTGCGCTCTGTTGCCCAACCCCGGGGGCCGTGGCGGATCGGCGAGGCTCGGCAGGAGACTTTGTACCCTCGGCCCGCGACCCCTTCGCGCCAGGCCCTGGTCGTGAGAGGAGAGGATAGATGAGCCCTTGTTTGCCTAGTCCTTATCGTGCCGCAGCGTGGTGGGCGGGCCTGGGTTTCTGCCTGGCGGCGGTTCCCGCCCTGGCCGATTCCTGGCCCTCCTGGCGCGGGCCCACGCGCAACGGGATCAGCCACGAAGCGAATCCGCCTTTGACTTGGAGTCCGACCGAGCATGTGTTGTGGCGGTTGCCCTTGCCGGGGCCTGCCGGGTCGACACCGGTGGTCTGGGACGATCGAATCTTTCTGACGTCCGTGGGCCGGAATCGTGAAGACCTAATGCTGTTGTGTGCCGATACGGGCGGCAACCTTTTGTGGACCCGCAAAGTCGGCGGCGGGAACGAAGAAGTCCGCGGCGATGAAGGAAATTTCGCTTCGCCTTCCCCCGTTACCGACGGCCAGCACGTGTGGACGTTCATGGCCAACGGTCTGCTGGCCTGTTACGACTTCGACGGTCAGGAAGTCTGGAAAAAAGACCTCCAGCAGGAGTACGGGAAATTCGACATCCAATTTGGCTTGTCCAGCACCCCCGTCCTTGACGGCGAACGTCTGTATGTGCAGATGATTCATGGTCCGTGGAGCAAAGCGCCGCACAAAGGACTGGTAATCGCGCTGGACAAACGAACCGGCCGGGAGATCTGGAAGCAGGACCGGGTTACCGACGCGGTCGACGAATGCAAGCACTCGTATGCTTCTCCGACGCTGTACGAAGACGACCAAGTGCGGTTTCTGATCACGCATGGAGCGGACTATGTGATCGCACATGAGTTGGACACCGGTGCAGAGATCTGGCGGTGCGGCGGCTTGCACCCCGCGACCGGCTACAACAGCACGCTCCGCTTCGTCGCCTCCCCCGTGGCGGTGCCCGGTTTGATCGTGGCTCCCACGGCCAAGGGGGGCAAAGTCGTGGGCATTCGGCCCGGGGGTAAAGGCAACATCACCGGCTCGCCCGAACACATCGCCTGGGTCTTTCCCCGCCACACGCCCGACGTGCCCTCGCCGCTGATCCATGACGGCCTGGTCTACCTCTGCCGAGAAAATGGCAACCTGCTGGTGCTGGACGCGGAAACCGGCCAGCAGATCTACGAACAGCGGACGACGCGCGACCGGCACCGTGCCTCGCCGGTCTACGCCGCTGGCAAGATTTACCTGACCGCTCGCAATGGCGTGGTGACCGTGGTCCGGGCGGGACGCGACTTCGAGGTCCTGGCGCGGAACGATATGGGCGAACCGATGACCGCCTCGCCGCTGTTCGCCGACGGCCGGCTGTACCTCCGCACTTTCCAGGCCCTGTACGCGATTGGCAGCCGGTGAGCGGCTGGGCTGTTTCCGTGCGGCGGCGGTGGGTCGGGCCGGTGGACCGGTCGGATCGCGTGCATTGCGGTGGCCGCTGGGGCCGAGCAACCGGCATCTTCGCTCGGATCGGCACCCGCGCTCGGCCACTGCCGCTCGGCCCACCCCCCTCGATGGCCCCCGCGTCCTATACTTGTACGCCCTTCCCCGTGGTCGGATCGCCGTGGGGATGACCGACTGCATCTGCGGCTTCGGCAGACCCCCCGGCAAGGCCGCTGTTGTTCGAGAGGGGAGGGAGCGATAGATTGGGCTGCTGGCCGCCATGCCGTTGAAAAGTGACTGAATCATCCTGAGCGGTCCCGGCGCGCCGGGACTAGCCGCCGGTTTTGCGTATGTTGACGATGCCAGGTTGCCGGCGGCCAGTCTTGGCCCGCCGGGACCGCTCAGACAGAGAACCGTCTTGGCCCCAGTAGCCGGAGCGTAAGAACACCCGGAATTTGAGAACGGAAGGAATCGAGAGATGCCCAAAGTCAGCGTGAGTGTCTCGCACGACAGACAACCGGACGAGGCCCTGGACATTGTCCAGCCGGCGTTGGAGAAGACGGTCCGTGACTTTCAGGGACGGGATCTGGAGGTCGACTGGCAGGACACCAGCGGTACGTTTTCCTTCAAGAGCATGGCTTTTACGATCAAGGGCAGCGTGGCCATCGGCGCGGACGAAGTCGTGGTCGAAATTGACTTGCCTTTTGCCGCCATGATGTTCAAGGACAAAGCGGAAAAGGCGGTCAAGAAGAATATCTCCCGGGCTTTCGAACAGGCATAGGGTACCCTGCCCATGCCCCTCACCTGGTCCCTGCTGTACCTGATCAGCGAGTGGCTGATTCGCCTCGGCATGATCCCGACGGTGATGCGGCGGCGGCGACCCTCGGTGGCGATGGCCTGGCTGCTGATCATCTTTTTCCAGCCCTGGATCGGCTTGCTGGTTTACCTGCTGCTGGGCGAAAACCGGTTGCCGCGGCGGCGGATCCAACGGCACGCCCGGCTGGCCGCACACATCCAAAAGCTGGCGGCGCTGGTCGCAGCCGAGCCGCATGTGGTCCGGCCGCCCCTCGAGCCCACTCAGCAGGCCCTGGTACAACTGGCAGAAAAGCTGGGCGAAAAACCGATCCTGGGGGGCAACCGGGGAGAGCTGATCACGGAAACCGAAGAGGTGATCCAACGGCTGATCGACGATATCGATGCCGCCCAAGACCACGTCCACCTGCTGTACTACATCTTTGCCGACGACGAAACGGGTCATCGCGTGGGTGGGGCGCTGGCACGGGCCGTCCAGCGGGGGGTGACCTGCCGTCTGCTGGCCGATGACGTCGGTTCCTGGCGGATGTTCCGCCGCCTGGGAGCTCAACTGATCCGACAGGGTGTCCAGCTGCATGCGATGCTGCCGGTCAATCTCTTCCGCCGCGGCCTGGCGCGGATGGATCTGCGGAATCACCGCAAACTGGCGATCATCGACGGCCATACCGCCTACACCGGCTCGCACAACATCGTCAACGCCAGCTACGGGCACAAACACCTGGTGTGGCACGACGTCACCGCTCGTCTCACCGGCCCGATCGTGCTGCAATTGCAGAGCATCTTTATTGAGGACTGGTATTTCGAGACGGGCCAGACATTGGACCTGCCCGAGCTGTTTCCGGCGCCGGATGTGAGCGGCGAGATTGTGGCCCAGTCGCTGCCCAGCGGTCCCACCTACCCCAGCGAAACGTACCATCGCCTGGTGGTCACCGCCATCTATACCGCGGTCCGGCAGATCATCATCACCTCGCCCTACCTGGTTCCCGACGAAGCGTTGCTGCAGGCGTTGGAAGTGGCGGTGCACCGCGGCGTGCGGGTGGAACTGATCCTTCCCCAACGTTCGGACCAGATCCTGGTGGACGCGGCGGCGCGGGCTTATTACCAGGAACTGCTGGATGCGGGCGTCCAGATTTACCTGCACACCGACGGGCTGCTGCACAGCAAAACCATGTCGGTCGACGACTCCCTGGCTCTGGTCGGATCGGGCAACTTCGATATCCGTTCGTTCTATCTCAACTTCGAGCTGAATCTGCTGGCCTACGGTCCCGAGGTCACGGCCGCTCTGCGCTTCTTGCAACGCCGCTACCTCCACGACGCGGTGCCCCTAACACCGGAAGCGTGGCGCCAGCGGAGCCGCGTGGGGCGACTGCTGGACGATTCGGCCAAGCTGCTCAGTCCGCTGCTCTAGCTCGGGGCAGAGATCGCGTCAAATAGGTCTCGAGCCCCGTTTACGGGGCTTCCGGCTGTCTGGCTTCAGCCTGGGATGACTCGCGGATGAATAACACGAAATCAAGCAGCACCAGGCGTGATCGCCAGGGCTGAAGCCGCAACGGTGAGAAGGCCCGTAAACGGGCCTCGACGGTGGGGTGGTGGGCATCATCACCCCGGCATAAATGCCGGGGCTAAGAGAGGGGCACCGTGAATATTTCGCGAAACGCGAGAACAAAAACGGAGCCCCCAAAGATCCCAAACATCCATTTCCCCATCCACAAACGGAACACCGCGGTTCCGTAGGTGCGTGCTCTGCTTGATCAAAAAACAAGCATGCATGTGCCAACCCAGAAAAGGCAGTAAGAATGAATTTTTGTCCTAAACTTTCTGCCGCCGGGGAAATGGTAAGCACCGTCCTGTTGCCCCAAAACAAAGAGGAACCGCTAATCTTCGCTGATAGGCGCTGATAAGAAAGTAAAAATTGTTATCAGCGTCAATCAGCGTTCATGAGCGGTCTCTTTCCCTCGGCTGCAATCGGGTACAGGGTTGGGAATTCCCCAACCTGCGTTCCGTCCCCGGCCGAAGAGGCGGCCTAAGACTGCATGTCGCAGCTCAACCCGCCAGCAGCGGGGACGTAGCCGGTGCGGCAGTAGTCCATGACCATCCGGTGGGCGCTGAACCGCCAGGCGAGCGAGCCGATGGAGTTCATCATCATCTTGATCCACTTGCGGGGCAGGCCATCCATGTCCCGTTTGTAATAGGTGGGGATCACCTCTTCTTCCAGGACCCGCAACAAGTTCTCCGCGTCGCGCTGATCGGTAATCTCCTGCGACTTGTGACTGCGGCCTTCGCCGATGGCGAACCCGTTGGTCCCGTCGTAGGCTTCGGCCCACCAGCCGTCCAGGACCGAGAAGTTGAGTGCGCCGTTGAGCACCGCTTTTTGGCCGCTGGTGCCGGAGGCCTCCAGGGGGCGGCGGGGGTTGTTCAGCCACACGTCGACGCCTTGCACCATGTGACGCGTGACGTTCATGTCGTAGTCTTCGACAAACACAACCCGGTTGGCGCTGCGCGGGTCGTGTCGCATGTTGGCAATCGTGCGGATCAGCTCCTTCCCCGGTTCGTCCGCCGGATGCGCTTTACCGGCGAAAATCAGCTGCACCGGACGCTGCTCGTCTTGCAACAAGTGGCAGATGCGATCGACGTCCCAAAAGAGCAGGTCGGCTCGCTTGTAGGTGGCAAAGCGGCGAGCGAAGCCGATGGTCAGCACATTGGGGTCCAGCACGTTGCGGGCTGCCTCGACAATCTCGTCGCTCTCGCCACGCCGCCGACACTGGCGGCTGACCCGGCGGCGTACGAAAGTCAGCAGCAGGTTTTTCAAGGCATGGTGCGTTTCCCACAGCTCGCCCGGATCCACGTCGTAGATCCGCTGCCAGACCTCCGGTTCGCCCATGCGGCGAATCCAGCCGGCCGGGAAGTGCCGGTCGTAAAGCTGGCGCATCTGATGAGCCAGCCAGGTGGGGATGTGCACGCCGTTGGTGATATGGCCGATGGGAATCTCCTCCTCGACCCGCCAGGGATACAAGGGGGCCCACATGCGGCGGCTGATGTGGCCGTGCAGGGCGCTGACCGCGTTGGCCCGCCGCGACAGTTTCAGAGCCAGGACGGTCATGCAAAAATTCTCGGAGTGGTTGTGCGGTTCCACACGGCCCAATCCCATCAAATCCTCGGCGGACAGTCCCAGCTTGTCCCGCAGCGGACCCAGGTGCTCTTCGATCATGCCCGAATCGAAACGGTCGTGGCCCGCCGGGACCGGCGTGTGGGTGGTGAAGACGGTTTGATGAGCGACCTCACGGAGGGCTTCGTCGAAATCCCAGTCCTGGGCTTCCATCAGTTCCCGAATCATTTCCAGGCCGGCAAAGGCACTGTGGCCTTCGTTCAGATGCAGAGCACCCGGTTTGATGCCCAAGGCATGTAACGCTCGGACGCCACCGATGCCCAGGACCAGCTCTTGCCGGATCCGAGTGCGATGGTCGCCGCCGTACAGGCGGCTGGTCAGCTCGCGGTCCTCCGGCTGGTTGCCTTCGACATCGCAGTCCAGCAAATACAGGTCGACGCGTCCGACCCGCATCAGCCAGACCTTGGCCAGCAGCGATCCGTTCCGGGTATCGATCTGGACCGTGATCGGTTGCCCCTGGCGATCCAAGGCGGGCTCCATCGGCAGGTCTTCCACGCGCGTGTCCTGGTACTCTTCGACCTGGTAACCTTCCATGTCCAGCCGCTGGCGAAAGTAACCCTGATCGTAGAAGAGCCCCACCGCGACCAGGGGGATCCCCAGGCCACTGGCACTCTTGATGTGATCCCCAGACAACACCCCCAGGCCGCCGGAGTAGATGGGGACCGATTCGTGAATCCCGAATTCGGCCGAGAAATAGGCCAGGGGCCGGGCGCCCAACACCCCGGCATGCGTCGCGCCCCAGGTTTGTTTCCCGGCCAGGTATTCCTTCAAGCGGCGGTAGGCGTAGTTGATGCGGCTGTACAGCACCAATTCGTTGGCCCGCGCCTCCAGACGCTCGGGGGTGAACTCCTTTAACAGCGCGATCGGGTTGTGGTCCAACTGCCGCCAGCGGATCGGATCCAGGTCGCGGAACAGCGTGATCACCTCCGGGTGCCAGGACCACCACAGATTGTGGGCCAGCTCTAAGCACTTCTCGTACAGTGCCTCGGCGGCCATGACCGGTACGATCGGTTCGGGATTCGCACTGCCACGCGTGATTTCAACCTGGCTCATCTTCGCAACTTTTCCTTCCACGTGCCGTTAAGGGAGATCACCGCGGGCGGCGGTGCCCGTGTCTGACAAAGAGATATTATACGGATTTGACGCCCCAGGAGGTAGACGCTTTGCCCGCCGCCTGCCCGGCAGGGAGCGAGCGCGTGATGCGGGTGGGAACCGCCCAGCCCCGCCGGCTCAATCCTCGCTCTTGCCAAAGCTGCCCGCTTGGTTGCCTCGCCGCGGCGAGCCGGCTAAGTTGAACCCCATGGGCCCCTCCCGCTTGCCCGGGTGAATCTGAAGATGCTGTCTCCTGACCCGATTGTGACGCCCACCGATCCCGGTTTGGATCCGCTGTGCGAACTGTTGGAGGCCCGCTCGGGCGAGACAGACCAGCACGACGCGTGGCCGGCAGCCCAGCTGGCTCAGTGCGCCGCTCAGGGCGTCTACCGCTGGTTTCTCCCACCCGACTTGGGCGGGCTGGGTTGGGATGAACCCGATTTGATGCGCGGCTACCTGCGGTTGAGCGCCGCTTGCCTGACCACGACCTTTATTCTGACCCAAGCCACCGGGGCCCTGCGGCGGCTGGCGGCGGCCGGCGAGGAACTGCGGGACGCGATTCTGCCCGGTCTGGTCAGCGGAGAGCAGTTCGCCACCTTGGGCGTCTCCCAGCTGACGACCAGCCGCCGCCACCTCGCTCGACCCGCCCTCGCCGCCACGCCCCGCGCCCACGGCTTCCGCCTGGACGGCTGCAGCCCCTGGGTCACCGGCGGCGGGCACGCCGACTGGATCGTCACCGGCGCTCAACTGAATGACGGCCGGCAGCTGCTGGCCGCTCTGCCGACCGATCTACCGGGCGTCTCCTGCGATCCGCCCGCCCGCCTGGTGGCCCTTTCGGCCAGCCACACCGGCGCCGTGCGGCTGGACGGGGTCCAGCTGGCCAGCCGCTGGGTCCTGGCCGGCCCCCAACCCGATGTCCTGCAGGCGGCCACCGGGGCCAAGACCGGTGGTTTGCAGACCTCGGCCCTGGCCTTGGGCCTGGCCAGCCGAGCGGTGGCGTTTCTGGAACAAGAAGCGGCGGCTCGCCCCGACCTGGCCCAGCCTGCGGCGACGTTGCGCGGCGAATCCGAGCAGCTGGAGGGTGACTTGTTGAGCCTGGCGGGAGGGGAGGAGGTGTGTCGCAGCGAACAGCTGCGGGCCGCCGCCAACAGCCTCGCCCTGCGGGCCGCCCAGGCCGCCCTGGCAGCGGCCAAAGGCAGCGGATACGTGGAGGGCCACCCGGCCGGCCGCTGGTGCCGCGAAGCCTTGTTTTTCCTGGTCTGGAGCTGTCCTCAGCCGGTGATGGCCGCCAACCTGTGCGAACTGGCCGGGATTGAGGGGTAGGTAGGGGGGCAGTGGTCAGTGGGCAGTGGTCAGTGGTCAGTGGGGAGGGGTGATTGGTGAGTGGTGAGTGGGGAGGGGGAGGGGTGAGTGGTGAGTGGTGTGGGATGGTGCAATCAGGACGGTGCAATCAGGACATGGGTGGCGCTTTTGGTTCAGGACATAGGTGGCGCTTTGGTTTCAGTTAGGGTTTTGGAAGTTTAAGGATTTCCCGCTGCCTCAAGAGGCTCAGCAGACGCAAGCGATTGGGATCTCCCAGGGCGCTCTAGATATCCGCCGCCCGCTGGCACGCCTGCGGTTCGGCCGCGGGCCTGTCGGGTCCGGCGTGCTGGTGAGATACACAGGTCGCCTGGGGGTTGGCTGCCGAAGGGTCGTCGTGCTTCACGTTCCATCAAAGGTTTAAGTGTTGAAGGCGTGATCGTCCCGGCAGCGCGGAAGGGGGGGAGAGGCCTTTTCGTCGAGCGGACCAGCTGCCATGTTAAAGGACCTGGTGCCGGACGGAAATTTGTTCCGGCCGACGCGACGGAACCCTCGATCCTAGGCACGACTCTCGTATGTCCCCCGCGCTGCTGATTGCTCTTTACTGCATCTGTATTGTCGCCAGCTCGCTGGTGGGGGGCCTCCTGCCCTCACTGGTACGGCTGACGCATACGCGGTTGCAGTTGATGATGAGCGGAGTGGGGGGGCTGATGCTGGGGATCGGCCTCTTCCACTTGTTGCCGCATGCGGTGGGGAGTGATGTGAGCTTGGATCGCGCGATCTGGTGGCTGATGACCGGATTGCTGGTCACCTTCTTCCTGATGCGGATCTTCCACGGCCACAGCCACGCGGTGCCCCCGGGAGATCCTCCCGCCGCCGCCAACTCGACCTGTCCCGCCCCCGAGGCCCATCACCACCATCACCACCACGACCACGACGCTGCCGAGCGGAGGGGGGCCGCCCCGGGGGGATCCGCGGGGCGCAGCGGCAAGTACCGCTGGGTCGGCATCGCCCTGGGGCTCTCCTTGCACACCGCCCTGGACGGCGTGGCCCTGGCCGCCAGCGTGCTGCACGACCAACAGCACGCACCTGCGATGGCCTTTGCAGGACTGGCGGTTTTTGTGGGCGTGCTCCTGCACAAGCCGCTCGATTCGCTCTCCATCACCTCCCTGATGGCCGCCGGGGGCTGGCATCGCCGGGCTCAGCAAATGGTCAACTTGGGCTATGCCTTGATGTGTCCCGTGGGTGCCGCCATCTTCCTCTTGGGAGTCGCCGCCTCTCCCAATCAAACCGTCGTGGTCGGCTGTGCCCTGGCGTTTTCCGCGGGCATCTTCATCTGCCTCTCGCTCAGTGACCTGCTGCCCGAACTGCAGTTCCACTCCCATGACAGGCTGAAATTGACAGCGGCCCTCCTGGTGGGCGTGATCCTGGCTTACGGGATGGGCTACCTCGAACCAGCGCACGTCCACCACCATCCGTCCGCGCCGCACCCCGCTGAGCCGCCCAGCGTCCCGGCTCACGATCGGTGGGGAGGAGATCAGGCGAGCGAGGATCGGGCAGAAGACTATCGGCCCGAGGCAGATGATCGACCTTCAGTTGCGCCCTGACGGCCCCGTCAGGGAGTGGGGGGAAGGCGGCCGTGGATTCGGGACGACCGGATGGCATGCGGGGCCTGGCCGGCGGGACGGTTCCCCCACCGCGGGGCTTGACAGGCTGGGGAGCGGAGAGCAGAATGAGCTTGTTGAGAATGGGTCTCAATAAACGTGAAGCGACTTTGCATTGCAGTGGGGAATTTCTGAGCCGGGAATGATCGACCGAGCTCGTCCGCGATCCTCGCTCCGCCCCTTTGTCCCTCGGCGATCCTTCGATGACCCAGATCCCCCTCTCACCCCCGCTCGCCGATGTGGTCGAACTGCTGCCGTTGGACAAGCTGGGTGTTGGCCAGCCCGCGCGGGTGGGCCAGGTGGTCGGCCATCCGGAACAGGTGCGACGGCTGCGCGAATTAGGTTTTCGCGAGGGCGAGCTGGTGGAGATGGTGCAGGCGGGGCGTCCCTGCATTGTGCAGCTGGGCTCCAAGCGTCTTTGCTTTCGGGCTGCCGAGGTGATGGGCGTCCTGGTCCAGCTGGGAATGTAGCCATGGCCCGGCTTTCCGAGTTCGAGATTGGCCAGAGCGGTCGGGTGGTCTCGGTCGCAGGACACGACAGCGTCGGTCGGCGGTTACTGGAGATGGGATTGACTCGAGGATGCCCTGTGACGCTGGTCGGGACTGCCCCGCTGGGTGATCCCCTGGAACTAGAGGTCCGTGGGTATCGTTTAAGCGTGCGGCGCAGCGAGGCGGCACGTGTTGAGGTCGAATCGGCCTGAGCGATGTCCATTTCTACCGAAAAAGATACCTGGCGGATCGCCATGGTCGGCAACCCCAATACGGGCAAGTCGACCTTGTTCAACGCGTTGTCGGGCATGCGGCAGCGGGTCGGCAACTATCCCGGGGTGACGGTCGAAACGAAGACCGGCCGTTTGGTTCTGGATGGTCACCAGGTCCAGCTGGTCGATTTGCCAGGCACCTACAGTCTCGCTCCGCAAAGCCCCGACGAGATGGTGGCGATCGACGTCTTGCTGGGTTGCCGCGGCTCCCAGCCACCCGACATGGTGGTGGTGATTGTCGACGCGAGCAATCTTGAGCGGAACCTGTATCTGGTCTCGCAGGTTTTGGAGCTGCGGCGGCCCACGATTCTGGCGCTAAACATGATCGACGTCGCCCGGGCGGGGGGTGTCCAATTGGATGTACCGCGGTTGGAGCGGCAGTTGGGGATCCCGGTGGTGCCGATCCAGGCCAATCGCCGCCGCGGGTTGGACCTGTTGAGATCGCGGATCGCCGAGCTTTCGGCGGCCCACCCCTCCTCGCAGGAGGCGGCGGAAACGCCCGGCCCCCCCTCGGTCTTTTCCGACTTGTTCTGCGAGGAGATCGACCAGCTGGAGCTCCTGTTGGCCGAGCGGCCATTGCCGCGGTATCTGGTCGAACGCTTGTTGTTGGATTGCGGAGGCTATCTGGAACATGCGCTGCTGGCAGGTCGTTCGGCCGACGTGCATGACGGCCTGGCGGCGGCCCGCCGCCGCCTGGCCGCGGCCGGCCAGCCCGTCCCCGGCGTGGAAGCGGAAGCCCGCTATGGTTGGGTCGACCGCGTGCTGCAAGGCGTGGTCTCCCGCCCAGCCGCTCGCCGGCGCACCTGGTCCGACCGGATCGACACCCTGCTGACCCACAAACTTTGGGGCACGTTGACCTTCGTGCTGCTGATGCTGGTCGTGTTCCAATCGGTTTTTCGTTGGGCCGAGCCGTTGATGGGCTGGACGGAGGCCGGGGTCGGGGTGGTGGCCCAGCTGGCAGGGAACGCCCTGGCCGCCGGAGCCCTCCGCTCGCTGATTGTCGATGGCCTCATCGCGGGTGTGGGCAGCGTGCTCGTCTTTTTACCCCAGATTTTCATCCTCTTCCTGTTCATCGCGCTCCTGGAGGATTGCGGGTATATGGCCCGCGCGGCGTATCTGATGGACAAGCTGATGGTGCGGGTGGGGTTGAGCGGCAAGAGTTTTATTCCCCTGCTTTCGTCCTTCGCCTGCGCGATCCCCGGCATCATGGCCACCCGCGTGATCGAAAACCGCCGCGATCGGTTGACGACGATCCTGGTGGCGCCGTTGATGAGCTGTAGCGCTCGCCTGCCAGTCTACACCCTCCTGATCGCCGCGTTCGTGCCCCCCAGCGAATATCTGGGCGGACTGGTCACCCTGCCGGGGATCACCCTGCTGGCCATGTACACCCTGGGGATCGCGGTGGCCGTGGCCATGGCCCTCCTGCTGAAACGCACCCTGCTCAAGGGCGAAACACCACCCTTTGTCATGGAATTGCCCAGCTACAAATGGCCGTCATTGAGGGTGGTCTTGTACCGGATGGGGGAGCGGGGTTGGGCGTTTGTGCGGCGAGCGGGCACGCTGATCGTGGCCGTGGCGATCGTCGTGTGGGCCGCCGCCTACTATCCCCACAATCCCGCTCAGGTCGATCCGGCCCTCACCAGCCGCCTGGCCCAGCTGGATGCCAGCCTCGCGGCGGCCACCGGTGGGGAAAGCGACCAGGTCGCCCGGTGGGAAGAAGAGCGGGCGGCGCTGGAAAACGAGCGGGCGGGGGTCCTCTTGCGCCAAAGCTTCCTGGGAAGGGCCGGCCAGGCGATCGAACCGGTCGTCCAGCCGCTGGGCTGGGACTGGCGCATCGGCTGCGCCGCCCTCGCCTCCTTTCCGGCCCGCGAGATTGTGGTCAGTACGCTGGGCGTGATCTACAACCTGGGCGCCGAGACGGATGAAGCATCGGGGGCCTTGAAGGACCAGCTGCGGGCCGCCACCTGGCCCGACAGCGGTCGACCCGTGTTCAACCTGCCCGTCGCCCTCTCGATCATGGTCTTCTTCGCCCTCTGCGCCCAATGCGCCGCAACCCTGGTCGTGATCCGCCGCGAAACAGGCAGCTGGGGGTGGCCCGTGTTGACTTTTGTCTATATGACGGTTCTGGCTTATATTGGAGCCCTGCTGACGTACCAGGTGGGAAGCTGGCTGATCGGGGCTTAAGCGACCAGGTCGGCGCTCTCACGGGGGGAATGAGATGATCGGAAACTGGCAAGACCTGGTGGTTCTGGTTGTCGTCTGCGGGGCGGCCGGATACCTGGGGCTGCGCGGCTGGCGGATCGCGGCCCGCCGCGGCCAGGGGGCCTGCGGCTGTGGGGATCCCTGTTCCGCAAGGGACCAGACGGCCCCGCCCGTGGTCCAGATCCAACCGCTGGCCAACCAGCGGAAGTAAAGCACCAGGAGACGCGGCGGGCCAGCGGCATGGGCAACGAAAGCGGCGGAGTTCACTGGCACCAGCACAGCGTCAGCCGAGAGCAGCGCGAAGCCCTCCACGGACATCGCGGATGTGTCGTCTGGTTCACCGGCCTGTCGGGGTCGGGAAAGAGCACGATTGCCAACCTGGTCGACCAACAGTTGCACCAGCTGGGTGTCCATTCCTTTGTCCTGGACGGCGACAACGTGCGACACGGGCTGAACGCGACCCCCTCCATGCTGGAATCCGCCTACGGTCCCCAGCACGCCCAGCGGTTCGGCTTGGGGTTCTCGGCCGAAGATCGAACGGAAAACATCCGGCGGGTCGGCGCGGTCGCGGAATTGTTTGTGGCCGCAGGGGTCGTTGTTTTGACGGCGTTTGTCAGCCCTTTTCGCCGGGACCGCCAAGCGGTCCGGGAACAGTTGGACGAGGGGGACTTCCTGGAGGTGTTTCTGGACACCCCCCTGGAAGTTTGCGAAGCACGGGACCCTAAGGGGCTTTATAAAAAGGCGCGCGCGGGCGAAATCGCGGGGTTCACGGGGATCGACGATCCCTACGAACCCCCGGAAAAACCAGAATTGGTGTTGAGCGGGGGGGACCAGTCGCCCGAAGAACTGGCCCAGCAAGTCATGGGGTTGCTGCGGCAAACAGGAAAGATCCATTGATCTGCATGAATCCCGTGCCCGGGGTGGCCGGTCCGCGATCGCGAGGTTTCCCTGCGCCCCCCGTCGCCGGCCGTCCGCCGACCGTGGCCTGTGCTAGCTGGCCCCCCCACGCTCAACCCGCCCGCTCGGCCTTGACCTGCGAAGAAGCCCTGCGCTAGACTGATGCATCCACAACGTCATGGACGAGACTGTTGCACACGATGTGCCGCGGCGCCACCTTCGATCGGCTATCTTTGCTGTTCCCGCCGCGACGTCTCTGTTGAGCGTTGATTGAGCTCAATTTTTTCCACGCGCCGGCAATTTTACAGGCGAAGGAAAAATCGCCTGTTCAGATTTTCGAATCCGTCTGCGAGAGAACCCCGTCGCCCGCAGGCAGTGGCGGAGGTTGCAGGGAGGATGGTGAAAACGGGCGGCAGAGCAAGAAATGTTCTGCGTTTGCTGGCAAGGATGCTCAAAATTTTAACGGAGTTTCGAACGCCTTGAGCTATCGCACCGTACTAGCTACGGGCCAGAGGTTCGGCGGCGAAAACTGAGCATGGAAGAGAGATATGAAAGAGTCGACCACCTCGGAGGTTGCACAGTCTGCGGCGAGTCCCCTTTTGTCGAGCGTCCCTTTGGGGGCGGATCAGCTGGCGGGTCGAATTAAGCAGGCCATTACCCGCGCCACCAGTGCTCGGATTCACAATCTGTCGGTCAAGGTGACCGGGACGCACGTGGTTCTGGACGGGTTTTGCTCCACATTTCACTGCTATCAACTGGCTCAACACGCGGCGATGCGGCTGGCCGACGATCTGCTGGTCGATAACCATATTGACGTCCTTTAGGCAGATTGACGTTCGTTAGGCAGATTGACCCTCTTTCACCGGCAGGAGGGTCCTCTCGCGGCCAGATCGCCTTGCCGCCAGCGTCGGCGGTCCTGATTCCCCCCTCCGGCCCCTCGCAGGGGTCGCTGCTGGCTAGCTGACCGTAGCGGCGCTGGGGACACGAGGGGTGGGAGCTGTCTGGCCCAGCAGTCTTTCCACGGCTGCTGCGACGTGGGGGACCGAGAGTTCTTCCATACAGCGGTGATGGCCCAGCGGGCAGATCCGCTTCATGCACGGCCCGCACGGTACCTCGCGACGCAGGTGGACGGCGTGCCGGTAGTGGGTATCTCCCCAGGCGACGTGGGTGGGTCCGTACAGGGTGACGACCGGTACGTCGAAGGCGGCCGCAAAGTGCCGCGGCCCGCTGTCGGTACTGATCATCAGCCGGCTTCTCCGCACGCAAGCCTTCGACAACCCGATGCTCAACGGCCGCTCCGCCAGGCTCTTGACCCGCGGATGGCCGGCCCGCGCGACAATTTCCAGCGCCGCGGCGCGTTCCTGCGGCCCGCAGATGACCAGCACGCTCAGCTGGTGGCGGGTGGCGATCCACGCCGCCAGTTCCGCAAAATGGGTCACCGGCCAGTTTTTGGCAGGTCCGTATGCCGCACCCGTGTTGATGACGACCACCTCCCTGCCCGGCGGCAGGTCCAGCTCGTCCCAGGCGCGATCCGTGGCGGCCTCGTCGGCCGGCAGCGTCCGCAGTTCCGTGCGGGGAGACTCGAGCGGGCAGCCCAGCAGATACGCCAATTCCAGATAGGCATCCAGGGTGGGGCTGGGGAGAAAGCGGCTGCCGGATTTCTTGAATTTCCGCTTTTCCGTCAGCAAGGGTCCCCGGCCGTAACGGGCATAGCCCACCCGCCGCGATGCTCCGCTCAGCCACGCCAGCACGCCCGTCCGCAGCGAATTGGGCAGCAGCAGCACCACGTCCGGCCGCTCGTTCCGCAGGCGCCGCAGCAGATGCCAGCTGCCCAGCTGGCGATCCTGGGCCCGGGGGTCGAAACACCACCGTTCGTCCAGCCAGGGCAGACCGTCCAGGGTGTGGGCCACGGCGGGCCGCATCACGCCAATCAGCTTCGCCTGGGGATAGTGGCGGCGTACGGCCCGGACGGTGGGCGTGGCCATCACGGCATCGCCGACCCAATTCGGCAGGAGAATGGCAATCTTCATCGCGCCGGGCAATGTACGGCCTCCCGTGCGCCAGCGGCAAGCTCAAAATCTGCTAGCACAATCCGCCCTTCGGCGGGGCCGCCGTGGCCGGTAAAGTAAGGGCCGCTGGCCCACGCTGCCCGACCCGCCCCCGACCCACTCACCAGGCACCACCCACCACTCACCACTCACCACTCACTACGCACTCCTCACCACTCACCCCCATGAACCCTCTGGCCCGATCCCTGACCGTCGTCCACGTCTCCACCCAGCGGACCTGGCATGGGGGTGAGGGGCAGGCGTACCTGTTGATGGAAGGCTTGCGGCGCCGCGGTTATCGGGTTGTCGTGTTTGCCCGGGAGGCCGGTGAGTTTGCCCGCCGCGCCGCAGCGGGTCACTTCGAGGTGCACACCTTTCGTGGCCGTGGACGAGGGCCGCAGGCCCTGTGGCAGATGCGGCGACGGCTCCAGGCCATCTCCCCCCACGTGATCCACGCTCATGATGGACATGCGGTGACCTGCAGCGGTCTGGCGTCGCTGGGCCTGGGCATTCCCCTCCGCGTCGCCTCCCGCCGCGTCGATTTTCCCTTGCGATCTGCCGGCAGGTACACGTGGTTGGCCGACGTGGTGATTGCCATTTCTGCGGCGGTGGCCGAGGTCTGCCAGCAGAGTGGCATCCCGCCGTCGCGGCTGCGGGTGGTGCCCAGCGGTGTCGACCCGGCCCGCATGGTGGGTGGCAACCGGTCCCGCGGCCGCGAGGCGCTCGGTTTGTCCGAGGGCGAAACCCTGTTGCTGACGGTCGCCAAGCTGACCGACCACAAGGGACATGTTTACCTGTTGCGGGCCCTGCCGGAAGTCATCCGCCGCTGCGGTCCGCTGCGGCTGGCGCTGGCCGGGGAGGGTGAGCTGGCCTCGCAGCTGGCTGCCGAGGCCCAGTCCAGGGGAGTGGCCGATCGCGTCATGTTTCTGGGCTACCGCCAGGACATCCCGGACCTGATGCGGGCCGCCGATTTGTTTGTGATGCCCTCCCACATGGAAGGGCTGTGCACCTCGCTGCTGGACGCCATCTTCGCGGGCACGCCCATCGTGACGACCGGCGCCGGCGGGATCGCGGATGTCGTGGACACCCCCGCGGAAAGTCCCGTCGCCTGGCTGGCCCGGCCACGCGACAGCCAGTCCCTGGCCGACGCCATCCAGCAGGCCCTGACCAATCCTCGGCAAACTGCCCTCCGGGTGTCAAACGCTCGTCGTCGAGCCAAGGCGATGTTCACGCACGAGTGTATGGTGGAGGGGACCCTGGCCGTTTACCGGGAATGGCTGGCTGGACGGGACCGCCGGGCCGCCTGAGGGCGACCGGGGACGGCCGTTTGCCAACAAGGACCCCGCCTCTTCCCCGCGAAAGGACCGGTGATGCCCTCCCCTGCGGCCGCGAGGCGAGCAGGGCCAGGGGTCGATGAACCATCCCCCCTTCCTGAGGGTGGGAAAAGAGGCAGGAGAGGGGGGGACCGTCGGGTTGGCTCCTAGCCCGAGGTCTCCAGCTTGCGGCAGGTGTACACGGCCACGCGGCCGGTCAAAAGCCGCGGGTTTAACAACAGCTTCATGATCCCGCGATTCCGCTGGCGGAGGCTCTCGCTGCGTTCGCTGAGGATCAGCTGGCGATAGGTCCGCCACCACAGGAAAGGGTACAGGACGGGCAGCAGACAGCGGGACAATTTGCGATGCCGATTAAAGTTCAGCTTTTCGATCCGGCAACCGTTCATCCGCAGTCCCAGCTCCATCGTCGAGATCGGCACCGGATGAATGTGTTCCATGTAAATGCTGCCAAATTTGGGATTCACGTGATCGATGGGTCGGGGGGCACAATCGTCGTAGCCGGTCAACAGGTAGTTGATGCGTGATTCGATGCTGTGACAGTTGGGCGTGCTGATGACCAGGTGGCCCCCGGGTTTACAGATGCGGGCACACTGGCGCAAGAAATGGTAGTGATTCTCCACGTGCTCCATCACTTCCACCGCCACCACCAGGTCAAAATGCTGGTCAGGAAACGGCCAGGGACCCCCCAGGTCAGTCTGGAGGCAGGGGACTTCCGGCACGCGAAAGCGGCTGGTATCTACGTCGGCGGCGGTCACGGCGAAACCCTCTTGGACGGCCCACAGGGAAAACGCGCCTTCGCCGGCGCCGACGTCCAGCAACGAACCACGGGGGAGGGTCCGCACGGCCTCCTGCACGGCGGCATGCACGCCAGGCATGGTGATGGCCCGGGGCGCGGCGGTCGGGGAGGGGCCCGCCGTCGTGGGCGGGGAGGGTTGGGTGGCGGCAATCATGGGGGATCTCGCGGGTCGGTGAGCGGGGGAAGTCGTGACGGCCGCTGATGGTCTCCGCGACCGTCAGAGGCCAGGAGAGATCACCGGGATCCAGGGGTCGGAGATCTACAGGGCCAGTTCGGCCGGCAGGTCACCAGGGGCCGGATTGGGAACGAACCACGGCCTCGGCAGTTTGTATCCGTTTCGCGTCTGCCGCGGAATGGCAGATTGTCTTGGCCGCCACCACCGGCCGGCGGTCCCAGCCCGCCGTCCCCGCCCCTTGATCTTGCCCTGCGCCCCCTCGCCCTGTTAGAGTCTCGCCGCGCTCGTTTCGGTGGTCGGCAGCGCGAAAGCATTGCTAGCACATGTTCTCTTTTTTCCGCACCTGTTCCCGTCCGCTGGCCACACAACGGCCGCTGGTCGTCATGGCCCGCGGCCATTCTGGCACCC
>CAYFZZ010000265.1:0-3183 GCA_964347545.1 uncultured Planctomycetaceae bacterium
TAGGGCTGGTCCTGGCTGCCCTGTTGGTTGCCGCCGCCATCAAGCTTGACCAGGTTGAGCTCCGTTTGGCCGTGCTGGTCGGTGCCGTGTTCGTGTTGATGGTGTCCTTTGTGCTGGCCTCGTTCCGCTTCGTCCGCGAAGACAGCATCGGGGTGGTGACCAAGAACGTCGGTTTCGTTTCCCTGCCCCCGGGCAAGATCATCGCCACCGAGGGAGAGAAGGGCCCGCAGGCGCGGATCCTGCCGCCGGGTTGGCATCCCTGGTATTGGCCGTTCATTTACGATCTGGAGTATTACCCCATCACCGAGATTCCGTCCGGCAGCATTGGATTGCTGAACGCGTCGGATGGCAAACCGCTCCCGCCCGATACGACGTATGCCCCGGAATGGGAAGAAGGCGCCCTGCGGAAGATGGCTCAGGACGCGCGGTTCTTCCTCACCGAAGGTGGCGGCTACAAGGGGCCGCAGACCTCGGTGCTAAAACCGGGCTCCTACCGCATCAATCCCCGCCTGTTCCAGTTGGAGATCGTCCCGGTCACCACGATTGAAAAGGCCACCGTCGGCGTGGTGAAGTCGAACGTCGGTCCGCGTCCCCAACCGAAGGTGGGCGATGACGCGAAGGATCCCGGCGCGCGGCGCTTGGTGAAGCAGGGCGAGCGGGGTATTTGGAACACCCCTTTGCTGGAGGGCCAGTACTATCTGAACACCAGAGCCTTCGAGATTACCAAAGTCTCGACCCGCAAGCACATTGTCCGTTACACGGCCGGGCAAGCGCAGCGGACGGGGGGGACCGAAGAACGAGAGATCATGGTCCGCACTTCCGACGGATTTACGTTCCCGGTCGATGTCCGCGTGGAATACGAGATTCGGCCCAGCGACGCGCCGATCCTGGTCGCCACCGTGGGTGATGACCAGGAGGGTTTGCGCACCGTGATGAATTCCGTCGTGCGCGCCATCTTCCGCAACAATGCAGAAGGGGTCAAAGCCCTGAATTACGTCCAGCAGCGATCGAGCCAGGAGAGCCAGTCGCTGCAGATGTTGCGCGACGAACTGCAGCCCCTGGGAGTCTCGGTGACCGGTGTGCGGATCGGCGACGTGGGCGACGAGCAGACGCTGGGCACCCTGCTCAAGACACAGACCGACCGCGAAATCGCTCTGCAGGAACAGGAGACCTTCAAGGAACAACAGCGGGCTGCCGAGCAGCAGAAGGAGTTGAGCAAGACGCAGCAGGAGGCGGAAGAAGAAAAGCGTCTGGCCACCGCCAGCTACTCGGTGCAGATCGCCGAGCGGGAGAAGGAAAAACGGATTATTGAAGCGACCGCCGAGGCCGAAGCCGTTCGGATCCGGGCCGAGGCCCAGGCCCAGGCCTTCCAGAAGATTGCTCAGCAGATCGGACAGGGCAACACGGCGTTAATCGAGGTCCTGAAGACGGTCGGCGAGAAGCGGATCCCGATCACGCCCCGCGTGATGGTGGTCGGCGAAGGTGCCGGAGCCGCCGACGCTCAGACCACCGCCCTGATCGGCACGATGCTGGACTCGATGATCGACAAAAAACCGTCGTCGAAATAGGGCACGATCCAGGGCCAGCCTCAGCTGGTGCTCAGCGGGCCAGCAGGTCCTGGTCGGCCTGGCTCAGCTTTTTGATCGGCAGGCTGATCTTCTTGCCGGCGCGTGTTTCCAGCTGGACCCAGCCTTGCTTGGTGGCGACCAGCTTGGCTTCGACGGTGTATTTCCCCTGCAGGTCGGTCCAGGTACGAAATTCGCCCTCTTCGGCCATCACTGCGTTTTGACCGGCCGCCGCCGCCCCACCGGCCACGGGCTGGCCGGTGATCTCGGCGATCTTTTCGGCGGCCAGGCGTGCCGCGGGTGTCTGAGGATAGTGCTCGATCACGCGGTTCAGATCCTTGACGGCCAGCTTGTCCCCGCCGCGCATTTTTTGTCGAGCGAGGGCTCGAGTCACCGCTTCGGCCTGAGCCAGGGCCTCTCTCTTTTCCGGGTCTCGAGTTGCTGCTCGGTACACCCCGGTCAAGCTTTTGTCGACGGCGGGGATGGCCGTATAGACCAGCTTGACGTTGGCCAGCGCCAGGGCACCGTCGAATTGGGTTTCGGGTGCGTCGAGCTGTGTGGCTGCCTCTTCGGTCAGTTGCAGCCCTTCGTCGGTGAGCTGTTTTGTCAGTTCATCGGCCTCGAGGGCCAACCGACTGTAACTCTGCAGTTCGCCCACGGTGCCCAGCTTGGACAGGGTGTTGAGCTTTCTGACGGCTTCGCTCTTCTCGCCCTGACCCAGATGTGCCTTGACCTCGCTCAGCGTCGCCTCAAGAAACTGCAGGTCGCGATCGTTAAACAGGCGGCCGGCTTGCCGCAGGTATTCCGCCATGAACTGTCCCAGTTCTTGCCCGGACTTGGACCCGCTCTGCCCGTACAGCATCTGTCCGTCGGCACGAATCACATACAGGAAAGGGATGCCGTTGCCTTGGGGAGGATACTTCCGGGCCCAGTCGCCCCACGTCGCGCCCTCGGTGACGACTTTTAACGGCACAAACTGTACCGTCAAAGGCTTGATGCGCAAGTTCGTATTCAACTCGTGCAACAAAGCCGCACACGGCGGTCACGTTTCCTGGCCTGCCACCGCCAGGATGGGTCTGCCGGTCTTCTGGGACAGTTCCACCGCCTCGTCGACCGTCAAGGTACGCTTGCCGCCCGCGCCGCAGAACACAACGACCCCGACGGTCACGGCCAGCACAGTTGAGGGAACTTTCATCTTCGTCACTCCTGATCCCGCCCCAGCGGCGGTCCGCAAGATGGCTCGTATGCGAGCCGTAGATATTTTGAGCATACCAGACCCCATGAGCGGCTCAAAGTCGGTAAAGAGAGAATCGTGCTTCAGGGAATCTTGTGGGGATCACGCCGGGTCCGGTAGGAGAAACAGGCAAGCATTTTGTCAGCCCTGCCCTGCCGCCTTGACGCTCGGCGGAACCTTGACCTTGCGGGGTGGCCCTTGCGCCCCTGGGGTCTGTGACGGGCCGGGAGGAGATTGCTCCGCGGGGGGAGGCGGTCGCAGCGGCGAAATTTGCGGACCAGCACTGACATCAAGCGTACCGACCCCGGTTGCTCGGGTGTTGAGACGGCGGTGTTCTGTGCTAATATCCAAGGTGCGCAAGGGATCCGATGGGTGTGCAACGTC
>CAYFZZ010000266.1:0-3718 GCA_964347545.1 uncultured Planctomycetaceae bacterium
TCCGAGTAACCCCGAAAAGGACAGACTTAATCGTGGACGAGTGTCGAGCGATGGTCTCAATCTTCCGCCAGCAGCAATTGAGACCATCGCTCGACACTCGTCCACGATTATGTCTGTCCTTTTCGGGGTTACTCGGACCATGAAGGGCGAGCTTGGCATGCCTCTCTGTGCCTCCGTGCCTCTGTGAGACGCGGCGGATTATGCCTCTCCTTTTTGGGGGGGGAGGGCCAGCTGGTGCCAGGCGACCGGGTCGGACCACCGGTCGGCTTGCCAGCCGACCCGGGCCAGGATCGGGGCTGGGCACAGACGTTCCAGCTCCTGACGGTTGGTCCGCGTGCTGGCGTCCGGGGTGGGGGTCCGTTGGTTGAGCACCACGCCGGCCAGGGGCAGCTGGGGGCAGACCGCGCGGGCGGTGATCACGGTCTGCAAGACCTGGTTGATCACACCCAGCTGGTCGGCGGCCACCACCACCAGCGGGTAGCCGAACTCAGCCGCCAACGCGGCGTTATGCGTGTCGTCGGCCAGCGGCGACATCAGGCCCCCGGCCCCTTCGATCACCACCACCTCGCACTCGGCCTGCCACACCTCCAGGCCGCGACGCAGCAGCTGGCGATCGACCGTACGGCCTTCGGCCCGAGCGGCCAGATTGGGCGCCAGGGGGGCCGCGAAGTTTTGAGGACAGACGTCCGCCAGACGACCCGGCCGGCCGGCCGCTTCCCACAATTGCCGCGCGTCCTCGGAAACCAACTGCCCGTCCTGCAAGACACAGCCGCTGGCGACCGGTTTGTAGACCCCCACCCGCTGGCCTGCGGCCCACAGCTGCCCGGCCACCAGCGCGGCCACGTAGGTCTTGCCGACCTCCGTGCCGGTCCCGGTGATGAACAGACCACGCGGCGGGTTGATGCTCATCGCCTACAGCTCGAAATACTCTTCCAGCGCCTCGCGCATCACGTGCGGATCGGGATCGACGCCGGTCCAGGTCTTGAAGGCGATCACCCCTTGCTGGACCAAAAGCTGCAGTCCGTCGATCACCGCACAACCCCGCTGGGCAGCCTCCTGCAGCAGGTGGGTGCGGGGCGGATTGAACACGACGTCCGCCACGACCATGCGGGGGGTCAGCGACTCGACGACCACGGGGACCCGCGCCCCCGGATCGCTGGACTCGATGCTGGTCGCATTGACCACAATATCCGTTTCGGCCGGGACTTCGTATTCCCCGTTCCAGGGGAAAAACATCGCCGCCACCTGCGCTTGTTCGTTGATCAAATCGGCCAGCTGCTGGCCGTGCGGGACCGAGCGGTTGACGATGTGGATTTCCCGAGCCCCGGCGAGGGCCACGGCCACGGCCATGGCCCGAGCCATTTCCCCGGCTCCTAAAATCAGCACCTGGTGGCCGGCGGGCTTCAGCACCCCCTCCAGGCACTGGCACAACGCCTTGCCGTCGGTGTTGTCCCCCACGTACTGACCCTGCGGGTCGCGATAGACAAAATTCACCAATCCGGCCAGCCGCGCTTCGTCGGTCAGCTGCGGCAGGTACGGGACGACCGGCCCCTTGTGCGGCGCCGTGAAATGCCCCCCCCGGAACCCCATGGCCTGCATCCCCCGCACGGCATCCTCCAGATCCTGCGGCGCCACGTCCAGGGTCAGATACCGGCAGTCCAGCCCGGCGGCGGCGAAACACTTTTCCATGACATACTGAGCGGGATAGCCGACCACGGCATGACCCACACAGCACATCAGGTCTTGCAGAGAAGATCCGCTCAAAACAACGATCCCCAGGGGCAGGGCGGGGGGGCGATCGGAACCAGGAAACCGGGCGGCCCGCGGCCGCCGGTCCAAAGTCTCCCAAGTATATCGTCTGGCAAAATAACCGGGAAAGACCGCCGCGGACGCGGGCGATGCGGCATCGCCCCCACCCGGTGCCAACGCCCCGGCGCGGGGCGTCGCGACCGCGGCCGGGGGGCTCGCGGGCAGGCCGTTTGCCGTCCCGCGCCCCGGGGCAGGTCCGGTCAAGCCGGCCGCCCACACGACCCCCGCGACGACCGCCACCCTCCCGGGGACCCCCCCCATCGAGCCCCACTTACCGCTGCTCAGCGGCGGCGAGCCTTAATCCGCACGTAGGGGGGCAGGTACTGGCAGCGATCGGCAAACGAGTTGCGAGGGGCGCCCGATGCGGCATGCCGCGGTTCGCTCAAGTCCTCCACCACAAACCCGGCTCGGCACAAGCCCCCGATCAGCTGTTCCCAGCGGTGCAGAAACTCCAGCGTCCCCTCCTCGCGCCACACGCTGCCGGTTACCGGCGGCAAGGGGCCGCTGCGGTAATACGGCTCGCTCAACGCGTACCCGCCGGCCGTCGCCGCGCCCACGCACTGCAGACTGGCCGGCTGCTTGTGCTGGCTCACGTAAATCCCCCCCGCCACCACCACCCGAGCGACCTGGCGATAGACGGCCGCCACGTCGGGGACGTAACAGCTGCTGACCGGCTGGACCACCAGCTCGAAACTGGCGGCCGGCAGGGCCGAGAGGTCGTCGATCGAGGCCTGCAGGAGGCGGACGTCCAGCCGCCGCTGGCGAGCGATTTGGCGATCGAGGTCCAGCATGTGGGGGCTGATGTCCACCACCGTCACCTCCGCTCCCGCCGCCGCATACAACACGCTCTGCCGACCCCCTCCGCTGCCCAGGCACAACACGCGGGCCCCCGCCAGCCGCCCTTCAAACCAGGGGTCGGCCTGGATCGCCCGCAAGGCCTCGGCGAAATGGCGATCGAGCACCGGTTGGGAAAATCGCTGCTGCTGCCGCGCATGCGCGTCCCACACCCGCTGGTTGTGGCGGTGGACGGGAGCGGCGGGGTGAACGGACTTGCTGCGGATTACGTCTTCCACCGGGTTGTCCTCCCTCGGGTTGCTCGCTGGGGTACCCCCGGTCACCGCGGCCGATAGGCATCCACGCTGGTCTCGGCCACATAGCCGATCACCAGCCGTTCGGCCAGCTGGACGGCATCCAGCGGCCAATGACCGGGCAACGGCACCAACGCTCGAGTCCTCACATCCACGTGGCCGTCCAGGAACGAGACATTGGCGACCTCGCCGTGACGAAAGTGCGTGCCCGGTTCGGTATACAAATCGACGTCGTCCGGCCCCTGCAGGTACATGTTCTCGGTCGCCTTCAGGACCGGATCTCCGGCCCAGGGCAGTTGGATCCGCGCCGAATCGCTAAAGACCACCGTCCGGCTCTGGGCTCGAAAATTCGACAGCTTCCGCGTCACGACCACCGGCGTGTAGTCGGGCGGCGGGTACTGCGTGGCGCCCAGGTTCAGATTATACCCGTAACCGCCGGTCTCGCCCCCGTACAGCGGCGTGATGGCCTCCATGCTGGGGCACCGCAGGACCGCCTGGTTCTGTTCGATGAACCTGGCAATCGCCCCTTCGGCCGGATCGGCCGTGTTGGTGCCCCAATCGACCTCGGCGAACCAGGCCACCGACGTGGGCCAGCCGGGCAGCGAGCCGACCGGCAGCTGGCGATAGGCGTCGTGGTACAGCAGGACGCCCAGCGTGTTCTGTTTGAGGTGGTTGGCACAGCGGACCCGCTTGGCCGCCCCGCGGACGCCTTGCAGAGCGGGCATGAGGAGAGCCAGCAGGACGCCGATCACGGCGATCACCACCAGCAGTTCGACAAGCGTAAAGGCGGCCCGCAGGCGACCGGGAAGGGCAGAAGGCAT
>CAYFZZ010000267.1:0-3126 GCA_964347545.1 uncultured Planctomycetaceae bacterium
AAAATCCGATAGCGACGATTGCCGGCTGCGACGTCAGTCGGCTCAGCCAACGGCACGGTGTCGATCGTATTGTTGGTCAAAAACAACGGGTACGTGCCGGGTGTGATGCCGGTGAAGACGAAGTCGAAGACGTTCAGCAGACCGTCGCCGATCGTGAGCGTGCCGGATGTGAGGACCACCAAATCGCCCACGTCAAACAGCAACGACCCGTCGGGGCCGCCCACGGCGGCGGAGATGTCCAGGTCGCCCTCAAAGGTCAGCGTGCCGACTCCGCCATCCCCCGGCGAGAGGAACGCGCCGCTGAGCAGCGTGGTATTGCCGCCGATCGTGCCTTCCCCGCCCAGCGTGGCGCCAATGTTGACGGTCACGGCCCCGGTGGCGAGCGTGTTGTCGCCGTTGATCAGCAGGGTGCCGGCGTTGACGATGGTCGTGCCGCTGTAGGTGTTGGCGCCGGAGACGATCAGGGTGCCGGCGCCGGTCTTGGTGATGCCTTGCACGGTGCTGTTGTCGCTGTAAATGTCGCCGCTGACAGTCGTGGTGCCGCTGCTGATATTGAACAGGCCGCTGTTTGCGTCGTCTGCACGCACCGAGACGCGCTGGCTGATGGTATTCACGCCGGTTCCCTCGTACCCGCCGCGGGCCAGCAAGAACCCGGCCGAGGTTCCGGTGATGGTGCCGCCCGCCAGCGTGATTGCCGGGGTGACGCCTTCGACAAATCCGGCCAAGTCAAATGTACCGCCCGTGATGGTGAAGCTGGTGATGGCGTCGTCAATTTGGCTCGAGGCTCCCAACTGGAGGGTGGCACCAGCGTTGACGGCCACCGCCTGACCCGGGCCAATCGCATCGATGCCTTGGGTTTTCGATAGCAATAGAACGCCACCATCGACCGTCACCCCGCCGTTGAAGGTGTTGTCTGCAGCACCGGAAAGGGTCAGCGTGCCAGAGTTGTCCTTCTCGAGCGCACCGGTGCCGCTGATGACACCGCTCAGGGTCTGGGCGGCGGTGCTGTTGTAGCGAAAGATTCCGTCGTTGGTGATGGCTCCGGCGGAGGGATTGGCATTAATTCTTCCAGCGCCGCCAATCTCCAGCGTTCCGTCGTTGATGTCGAGTGTAGTTATGTTGTTACTAGCACTGGTCAACGTCAATGTCCCCGCGTCATTCTTTCTAACTGACGTTCCAGTGAGTTGCGAACTCACCAGCAGATCGATGGCATCCGTTCCATCTGCTACATCGAAGTTAATGTAACGGCCTCCACTCTGGCCGTTGAAGAAGCCGCCGGAGACCGTGTTCTGTAATCCGCCGGTCGTTGTGATTCTCATATTTCTATGCTGTGTTTGACCTGTCAGCACAAGGGAGCCACCCCCACCACTGTCGAACGTGATGTCGTCCTGGCCAAGCCGTAACCTCAACAGCGGCTGCAGCTCCAAGGTGGACGCGTTATTGATATAGAAAAGTCCGGGAGCCCACTCACTGTTGCTACTACCTGTAACCCGAAGCGTTCCTCCATTGACTGTCGTCGCTCAAACATAGGTGCTTGATCCTGAGATGCTCAACGTGCCGTCACCCTCCTTGGTCAGGCCCGCACCGCCACCAGCCTGGGTGACGATAGGGTTGCTCACCGTGAGGGTGTCGTTGAGCCCCACGTCGATATCGAACTCGCCGGCCGCGGTTCTGCGGATGTCCAGCGTGCCGGAGAGCGTGCCGGTGTTGGTGCCGGCAAGGTCAAGACGGATGATCCTGTTGCCGGCGTTGTTTGAGGCTCGCACGTTCTCGGAAAGATCCAGCGAGTTAGCTCCGAACTCCAGCACGCCGCCCCCGAACAAATCGACCCGGCCGGTCCCCAGGGCTTCGCTGTTCTGGAAATTAAGCGTACCAGCATTGATGGCAGTGCCGCCGCTGTAGGAGTTGGCGGTGTTGAGGATCAGGGTGCCTGCGCCGGATTTTCGAAGTTGGCCAGCGCCGGTGATCGCTGCGCCGCTGAAGTCGGTGCCTTGAGTGACGGTATCGGTCTGCCAAATTTCGAAAGCCGCGCCGCTGGCGATGCTGATCGCGCTGGCGGTGTCCAGCGATCCGGTGGTACCGCCATTGCCCAGATACAGCCTGCCGCTGTTGATCGTGGTGGCACCCGTATAGGTGTTATCACCGGTGAGATACAGGTAGGCGGAGCCCTCCTTGATCAGTGCGCGCGCGGAAGCATCCTCGCTGATGATGCCGGAAACAGTGAGGTCATGCCTGTCATTGACATCCAGCCAATTGGTGGTGAAGGTCCGGTCACCGCCGGTGAGCTGGATGTCCAGCGAGATGGTATCGAGCTGGCCGATCCCGTCATTCGAAGCATTGGCGGTGGTGGTGATGTCGCCGGTCAGATCGATCGCGTTCCCGGCAAGGGTGAAATTTTCCCCGTTGCCCGAGTTGGTGAACTGGATGCCGGCGATGTCGGTGCCGGCCGCCAGGTCGTTGTTGGTCACCGGGTTGGTGATGCCGCTGAAAATCAGGTCGTCGCCATCGGTGGGCGGGCCGCTGCCGCCCCAGTTGGATGCATCGTTCCAGTCACCATCGGTGGTGCCGCTCCACGTATATGTCGCCGCGTGGGCGGTGCCGGCGGTGAAGATGAAAGTGATGCACGTGACCAGGAGGACCAGCGTGGCCAGGCCCAGGGCCCTGGCCAGCGTTTGTGGGGTAAGCTGCTGCAGGATCCCGTTCATTGGTTCACTCCCTGAGCGCTGGGGATGTCGAGCCTCTGTGGTCGCGTAGCAACCGCCTTTAGCGCGCGACACGCTGGCCAAACGCAAACCACCCACGCCCCGCCGCGGGCTCCGCGCGAGAAATGGGTGGTCTGCCTCTGCCAGGACAAGTTGTCGTCGACCAATCATCAGCTGGATCTCATCAGCTTGATCTCTGCCTGCCGCTCAACACACGCACAGCCCCAGCGGACACGCTATCCACGTTGCGTGTCAGCCGAGCCAACGTTCAGGGCAACAAAAAACGCCACAAACTTCGCGCAGGCGCGCGCGGCTCCTGCGGAAAATGAATGGCGTTGTTTGTAAAATGCGGTTCATCAGACGCTTACCGGCTATTAGCTGCTCCTCAAAAAAACCCTTCCCCCAACAACACTTAGGGAAATAG
>CAYFZZ010000268.1:0-4557 GCA_964347545.1 uncultured Planctomycetaceae bacterium
CGGATTTCGAATATAGTGCTTCGATTTCGGATTTCGAACGTCGTGCTTCGAATGTCCACAACCCGCCCCCGCTGGTTCCATCAAGCATCGTCCACGGGACACTCGCGGCGGGTGCGGATCAGCACGATAACCAGCAAGGCGAGGAAGGCGGCGAACAGGGCGGCGGACGTGGCCGGTTCGTAGCGGACCACGTTGTTCAAGGCGAACAGCAGGCTGCCGACGGTGGCCACCACCAGGGCCCAATCGATCAGGACGGTGGAGATGGGGTGGGCCGAGACATAGCCGGGGATTTGCTGGATCACCGGCCGCCAGCCGGGCCGGAAAATCCGCGTCCGCATCACGAATTCCTTCAGCCGTTCGGGGTCGGTGGGCGGGGTGGCCAGCGACGCGACGACGACCGCCACCAGTCCCACGATGGTCATGAACAGCATGCGGGCTCCCAGCAGATCATAGTCGTTGGTAAAGCTGACGTTCTCGGCCAGCCCCAGCACCGGCCCCATGACCGGATCGAGCAGGGGTTGGTCCAGCCCGAACATCTGGTGGCCGAACAGCATCAGGACGGCCACCACCCAGTTAACCACGAAGGCCACCAGTTCGCCGGCGCTGTTGATCCGCCACCACAGCCAGCGGCTGGCCCCCACCACGGCAGCCCCGCCACCGACCACGTAAAAGATGGACAGCAGATGCTGGATATCTTCGGCATAAAAGCTGATGATGCCCCCCGTGAGGGCCACCAGGAAGGTGACGATCCGCGAAATGCGGACGTAATGCTTGTCCGACCCGGTGGGATGCAAAAACCGCCGGTAGAGGTCGTTGACGATATAGCTGGACCCCCAATTAAACAGGGTGCTCATCGTCGAAATAAACGCCGCGATCATGGCCGAGATCATGATCCCCCGCAGCCCGACCGGCAGGATGTGCAGGATCATGCGGGGATAGGCGGCGTCGTGGTTCTCCAGGTTGGGGAAGACCAGCAACGAGGCCAGGGCGACCACGACCCAGGGCAGCGACACGACGGCGTAGTAGACGATGGTGTGCATCAGCATCGCGTTGGAGGCGTGGCGGGTGTTTTCGCAGGCGAGGATCCGTTGAGCTTGATAGCCGCCCGAGAGGGCGACGCCCCACCAGAGGATTCCGAAATAGCCGATCACATTCCAGATCGACATGGTGCCCGTTTGCCCCCCCGGATGCACTTCCATGCTGACCTCGGGGGCCAGGTTCATGCTGTTTCCCAGCCATGCCTGGTTGGCCGACAACTTGTCGACCATCGCCTCCAGCCCGCCGACATGATGCACGGCCAGCCACGCCAGCAGAAAGGCGCCCAGGGTGGCAATGATAAACTGGACGAAGTCGGTATAGACCACCCCGTACAAGCCGCTGAAGGCACACAGCAACAATGCGCAGACCATGACGACCAGGGTGGCCACCATTTCCTGCTCGAACGCAAAACCGCCGATCAGGAACGGTTTGCCTCCCAGGCCCAAGGCCTCCTGGGAAATGGTGACCATGGCCTTGGCCACCCAGCCGATGATCAGGGGACACAAGACCAGGGCCCCCACCGCGGCCGAAATACCCCGCAAGGCCCCCGCCGAATTTCCCGAATACCGCAGCTCAATCAGCTCGACGTCCGTAATCACCTCCGTCCGCCGCCACATGCGAGCGAAGAGGACCACGCCCAGGGCCGAACCGATGAGGGGGGCCCAGTACTGCCACACGGCGTGGACCCCGTACTTGCGGACCAGGGCCCCCACCCAGAGGGGCGTGTCGGCGGCGAAACTGGTGGCGATCATCGAGGCCCCGGCCACGTACCACTTCAAGGTCCGCCCCGAAACGAAGAAGGCATCCACATTCTTCCCCGCTCGGCGGCTGAAATAGACGCCCAGCATGATCATGGAGAACAGGAATACGCCTACGACAGTCCAATCAATCCAATGCATCGTGCCTGCCTCGCCTCCCTTACTGGTTCGTTGCCGCCCCGCAGGGTTCACAAAGGCCTGTTTTATCCACAGACATCAGATGCACCTGGTCGGCGGGCAGGTCCAGGTCTAACCGACGCGGTTCCCCAAAAGGCAGCTCCAGCTGGACCCGCTGTGGTTTGCCCTGCGAACAGAGTTCCACCTGCAGCTGTTCGGCCTGGCGATCCCACTGCATCGAGATCCGCACCCCGCCCCGCGCGATCAGTCCCTGCACCGATCCCCGGTTCCAGGCCTCGGGCAGGGCGGGCAGCAGAGCGATCTTGCCGGGCAGCGAAAAGATCAGCATTTCCTGGATGGCGGACGTCCACCCCATATTGGCATCGATCTGGAACGGCGCCCAATGCATAGCCACGCCAATCCCCATCTGCCGCCAATCGTTATGAGAGGTATAGAAGTTGTTCATGATGCAGGCGCGGGACATCAGGTCCAGGCAGTTGAGGGCCATGTCTCCGTTTTTCATACGAGCGTAGACGTGGGCCATGTGCACCAGCGACCAGCTGGTCTGTTCGCTAATCCCGATCTCCAGCCGCTTTTGAATCGCCACCTCGAAGGCCCGGAACAGCTCGGGATCGGACGACGGCATCACTTCCCGTCCCGGGAAGACCGGGTAGATGTGCGATTGGTGCCGGTGATGGTAGTTGTCGGTAAAGTAAGGAACCATCCACTCCTTGATCGCGCCGTCTTCGTTGATCTGGTAGGGGGGAATCCGGGTGAGCATCTCTTGCCATTTGGCAGTTTCCTCGGCGTCATGACCCAGGACCTCGGCCGCTTCCAGCAGGTTGCTCAAGACCTCCTTGGCCAGGGCGAAGTCCATCGTGGCGTTGACGGTGGTTTCCATCCGGGATCCCATCCCCTTGCCATCCCAGAAGTTGCCCGGGGTATTTTCGGGGGAATTAGACGGAGCGCTGTGGTAATAGCCCTCGGCGTCCAGCGTGAAAAAATCTTCGTAGAAGAGAGCCGTCTCGCGGAGGAAAGGAAAAGCCCGCTCGCGAAGGAACGTCTCGTCGCCCGTGTAGAGGTAGTAGTCGTACAGATGGTGAGCGACCCAGGCGGCGCCGCCCGTCCAGTGGATGATGTGCGGTTTCAGCGTTTTCAGCAGCCCGGAGGGGGGCGTCGTCACGGCAGGGATGTAAACCCCCCGACAACCGTACAGTTTACGAGCGTTCTCGCGGAAGTCGTCCATCAACCGTTCGAAGTAATCGAAGACCGGCAGGATCGTCTCGGCCAGCTGGCCCGGCAGGGCCTGCCAGTAGATCATCTGCAAGTTCTCATTGACCATGTTGAAGGTCCAGTAACCGATATACTCGCCGCACCATTTCCCCAGCAGCGGGCAGGGCTGCCCGCCCGGTCGCGAGCTGGAGATCAGCAAGTAGCGGCCGTAGGACCACAACTTTTCGACCAGGGCCGTGGCGGCGTTGCCCTGGTAGGCATCCAATAACAGCTCCTCGTTGGACAACGTGTGATCGTCCGCCTGGCCCCCCAGGTCCAGCTGTACCCGCGCAAACAGTTCCCCGTGTTCGGCGGCGTGCGGGGCCAGCAGCTGTTGGTAATCCGGGGTCACCTTCTCCAGCCGGCGCTTCAGCTTGGGCCAGGCCGATCGCCGCTTGCCCTGCACGAACAGCCCGATCACCAGCAAAATCCGCTGGGCATCCTGGATCTGCAGGCGACCCTCATGGGCGACCATCCGCGGGACTTTTCCTCCGGCGTCGTCCGCCGGAAACGGGACCACCCGAGCGACCGCTCCGAAATCGGTTCCGTCATCGTTGTGGGCGGCGTAACGGATCCAGCCGGTGGCGTCGGATTCCACCTGCAGATACTCGGGCAAGACCGCCACATTGCCTTTCGCGGACCGGTTGTCCGTGCGATCGTGCAGATCGAAGGTAGCGTCCAGTTCCAACGACCCGTCGCTGCTGTGGACCTCCATCACCACCAGGTTCTCGGGTCGCGACACAAACAGGCTGCGGCGGTAGGCCGTATCGCCATCCAGCCAGGCGACCGTGACCTCGCCCGTCTCCATGTCCAGCGTCCGCCGGTAATCACGAAAGCCGTGATGGACCGGCATCTTGATCTTTAAATCCGCCAGCGGCAGGGGGGTACCGATCTTGGGGTGATAGCCGCGGTACTGCAATTCGTCCGCCAACAGCCGGTCTGCCTCGTCGAATTCCCCCTCTTCCAGCAGCCTCCTGACCTCGGGCAACTTTTCGCTGACGTCCGGCAATTCCGGCGTGTGCACTCGATGCCAAAGATCTTCATGGTTCAGCATCACGGTTTCGTCGTGAACCGCGCCGTATACCGCCGCGCCGATCGTCCCGTTCCCGGACGGCAGCGCCTCCCGCCACTTGGCGGACCACCAGGAGGCGGGGTATTTCATCGTCAGCTTGTTTTTCATCGTGGTTTCCCGGGGGGCGTGGCCAGCCTGGACGGGCCGCTGGTGGTGGCCATTTTAACCGCTGAGCGTCGTGAGTTTAACCACCAGCTGCGCGGCCGGCCGCCGCGGCGTTTTCGGCCACGCGGGCTGTTGATCCTGAGCGGTCCCGGCGCGCCGGGACAGGGTGGGAAGAGGGAGGGCGGGAGGCGGAAG
>CAYFZZ010000269.1:0-2769 GCA_964347545.1 uncultured Planctomycetaceae bacterium
ATGGGGTGATGGGGTGATGGGGTGATGGGGTGATGGGGTGATGGGGTGATGGGGTGATGGGGTGATGGGGTGAGGGGTGAGGGGGTGAGGGGGTGAGAGGGACTGCAAGGGGAAAGGAACCAGCGTTAAAATAATGGCTTGGGGTTGGCAAAACAGCACCACGGACCCATTCACCACTCACCACTCACCACTCCCCACTCACCACTCACCACTCACCATTCACCACTCACCATTCACCATTCACCATTCACCATTCCCTCCCCCCCATGCCCCACGAATTATACGACAACCCGCTGGTCAGCCGTTACGCGTCGCAGGAAATGAGCCGTTTGTGGGGGGACGAGCGGAAATTTCGGACGTGGCGGCGGCTGTGGATCGCCCTGGCCGAAGCGGAACAGGAACTGGGGCTGCCGATCACCGACCAGCAGCTGGCCGAGATGAAGAGCCAGGCGGACCAGATCGATTTTGAGGCCGCGGGGCAATACGAACGTCGCTTGCGCCACGACGTGATGGCTCATGTCCACGCCTACGGCGATGCCTGTCCCACCGCGCGGCCGATCATCCACTGGGGAGCGACCAGTTGTTATGTCACCGACAATACCGATTTGATCCTCCTCCGCGAGGCCCTCGATCTTGTCTGCGTCCGCGTGATGGCCGTCATCGATCGGCTGGCGCGGTTTGCCCAGCGCCACCGCGACCTGCCCTGCCTGGGGCTGACCCACCTCCAGCCCGCTCAGCCGACCACGGTGGGCAAGCGAGCGGCGATGTGGGCGTACGACCTGGTGCTGGATCTGGAGGAACTGGAACGTCGGCGGGACCAGTTGCGGGCCCGCAGCGTGAAAGGTACCACCGGGACGCAGGCCAGCTTCCTCAGCTTGCTGGAGGGAAATCATCAGAAGGTCCGCCAGCTGGAAACGCTGGTCGCCCAGAAAATCGGCTTCGCGGCGACCTACCCCATTACCGGTCAGACCTATCCCCGCAAAGTCGACGCTCAGGTTCTGGACGCCCTGGCCGGCGTGGCCGCCAGCGCTCATAAAGCGGCCACCGATCTGCGGTTGTTGCAGAGCCGCAAGGAGCTGGATGAACCGTTCGAAAAAGAACAAATCGGCTCGTCCGCCATGGCCTACAAACGCAATCCGATGCGCAGCGAACGGATCTGTGCCCTGGCCCGGTATGCGCTCAGCCTCCAAGCCAACCCCGCTCAGACCCTCGCCACGCAGTGGATGGAACGGACGTTGGACGACAGCGCCAACCGCCGCCTGGTCTTGCCCCAGGCGTTCCTGGCGGTCGACGCGGTGCTGGCCCTGTACCAGAACGTGGCCGGCGGACTGGTGGTGTATCCCCAGGTGATTCGGAAGATTCTGGAGGACGAATTGCCGTTTATGGCCAGCGAAAATATTCTGATGGCCGCGGTGCGAGCTGGGGGGGATCGCCAGCAGCTGCACGAACGGTTACGGCAGCACAGCCAGGAGGCGGCCCGGCGGGTGAAGGAAGAAGCAGCGGCCAATGACCTGTTGCAGCGCCTGGCCGGCGACCCGGAATTCGCCAGCATCGATCTGCTTGCCGCCGCCGACCCCCACAAGTTCGTCGGCCGAGCCCCCCAGCAGGTCGACCAGTTTGTGGCGGAGGTTGTCGAACCGCTGCGGGAAAAATACCACCAGCGGCCCGCCCCAGGCGCCGCCGACGTGCGGCTATGAACACCCCGCCAGGCCCGCAGCCCTGGTGCCTACCTTCGCTTGGCGTGAAAGATAATTTTGAACAGGAGGAGGCGGAGGTCACAGAGCGGGAAAATCAGCCGGCCAACGTTTCTGCCATTCGGGCTTTGAATTTGTTTCGGATTTCGAAATTCGAATTTCGGATTTTCTACCGGCGAGGAGTGAGTGGTGGAGTGGTGAGTGGTACCGTTTTTACCTTCCCTAGCCCTTAACCCCTAGCCCCTCACCCTTCACACCATCTCCAGCCGCCGCGTGGCCCGCTGCCGCTGGCGATTGCACGCGTCGCACACGCCGGTGATGATCAGCCGGTGGCCGGTCACGCGAAACTTGTGCTGCCTGGCCACCGCGTCGCGCATTTCGACCAGCGCGTCGCTCTGAAACTCAATCAACCGATTGCACTTGGAACAGTGCAGATGGTCATGTTGCGGGTAGCCATAATCGTGCTCGTACACCGCCCGCCCGTTCAGGCTCATCTTCCGCAACAAACCAGCATCCACCAGCTCGCCCAACGTGCGGTAGACCGTGGGGCGACTGACGGTCCGGCCGCCCGAATCCCCCACCAGTTCGGCCAGCAGATCGTCCGCGTCGAAATGCTCGTGATGACTGAAGACCTGCTGGACAATCGTCCGTCGCTGCTGAGTAATCCGCTTGCCGCGGCTCTGCAGATACTCTTCAAAACGCGCCATGGGCGTCATGGCGACGCGCACCGTTCCCAACGAAAAGTCCTGGTCCATAACGATTTATTATAAAAGCCCAGCGGGCGGGGACAAGCAGCACGGGCCGGCAACCTTTACGGGGTCGGGAGGGCTCTATAGAAAACCCGCAAAGCGGCTTCCCCGGGTCGTGCTCGTGCTCAGTCCGCAGGACGGTGCTCGTACTCGTAATCGCCACCCTGTTCGTGCCTGATCGTCCGCTCGATTACGATTACGAGCACGAGCACCGCTTTGCTGAGCACGAGTGACAGGCAGACGATATCCTCTAAGAGGGGTTTTCTACAGAGCCGGTCGGGAGTTTTTTTCGCGACCGCGGCCGAGTCGATGGACGTGCCATGCGG
>CAYFZZ010000270.1:0-7398 GCA_964347545.1 uncultured Planctomycetaceae bacterium
ATCCTGTCAAAAATAAACAGACTCGCTGGGCGGAGGAAAATCCGAAATCCGAATTTCGAAATTCGAAACAAATTCAAAGCACGAATGTCAGAAACCTGGGCCGGGTTTTTTTCTTCGCGATCTTCTGTTTTAATTTGTGTTTCACGCAAAGGCGCAAAGGCGCAAAGGAAAGATCAGGATAGAATCCGTAGGTGCCTGACCTGCGGACAATGACCCTCAAGCCGGCTCTGCGACCTTTTGTTCAGATTTTTAGAGACGGGCCGCTTACGGGAAAGCTAATCGCTGCAACCGCTCCGCGGTTGGCCTGGGGATCCGCTCGCCGCCGCTGACAGCCACCAAAAATAAACCGGGCACTCCTCCCGTCATGCCGACAGACGGGAGAACCGCCGGGAAAGCCACAGACAATGGCCCGTCAGGCAGGGGACGGGCAAGAGTGCCCGTCCTCCAAGAAGGGGAGGACAGCCGGGACAACGGGGGGAGGACAGCAGGGACAACTGACTGGTGCACCCCCAAACCTGATCAAAACATCATGTCGATCCTGTTCATCCTGTCAAAAATAAACGAAGGGGCTAGGGGCTAGGAGTTAGGGGCTAGGGGGTGAGGGCGTTCCGGCCTCGGCCGGGTTTGTCCTTGTGCTCTGCGACCTGCGCGGCAGTCGCGGCCAGCAGAAATGGATCGCCATCACCACGATCATGATCACGCCCCACAAGACAATCCCCAAAAAGGGGCTGACCCGCATGAAGTTCAGGCCGCTGGAGAGGACCTGGAAGATGAACAGGGCCAGGACCAGACCCAACACCCGCCCGTAACCGCCGTTCGGGTTCGCTCCGCCCAACACCACCGCCAGGATCGTGATCAACAGATACGATTCCCCAAAGTCCGCCTTGGCCGAATTGAAGCGCGAGATCATGACCAGCCCCGCCAGGCCGGAGAGCAGCCCCGAACAGAGATAGGTTTGCAGCAGCAGGCGGCGGTTGTCGATGCCCGCAAAGGCCGTCGCCACCGGGTTGGCCCCCAGGCGATACACACAAAAACCGTACCGGGTCCGGTTCAACAGGAGGCTGAGCCCGGCGGCGGCCGCCAGGAAGATCCCAAACGCGACCGGCACCCCCAGCAGATAGCCGTTGCCCACCCGCTGGATCGGTTCCGGCAAGCCGCTGATCGCCTTGCCGTCGGTCAACACGTAGGCCAGGCCCTCCAGGAAGGTCATCATCCCCAGCGTGGCCAGGATGGGGGAGACGTGGGCATAGCCGATCAACAGGCCGTTGGCCAGGCCGACCAGGGCCGCCGCCAGTAGGCCGGCGGCCACGGCGACGAGGCTGAGCGACACGGTCAGCGACGTGGCCGGATCGTCCCCGGCCGCCAGCATCCGCACGCTCAAGGCCATCACAATCCCCGCCAGGTTGGCCGTGGCCACAATGGAAAGGTTGATGCCGCCGCTGAGCATGGACAGCAGCATGGCCATCGACAGCAGGCCCAGGTCGGAAATCTGGAGGGCCATGCCTTGCAGGTTGTCGACGCTGGCGAACCGACCCGGGTTCATGCTGACCATGAACAAAAACACGCCGCCCAGCACCAGCCCCAGGATGCCGATTTCGTGGCTGGTGGCCAGCCGCGCTGGTTGGACGGGGGTGCGACGCGAGCTCATGACGCTTCTCCCGCAATGGCGTGGCCGCGGGCGGCGCGGATCCGCAGGGCGTTGAACGTGACGCTGGCCAGGATCACCACGCCGATCACGACCTGGTACCAGACCGAGGGGACGTGCATCAGCGTCATGCCGTTGGAGAGGATGGCGATGAGGGCCACGCCCAGGAGGGTCCCCACGGCCGACCCGCGGCCCCCCTTCAAGCTGGCTCCGCCCAACACCACCGCCGCGTACACATCCAGTTCCTTGCCGACGATGGCGTGGGGATTGACCATCTGGGTCCGTAAGCTCAACACCAGCCCCGCCAGGCCGGCCAGGGCCCCCATCGTGCCGTACAAGACCAGCCGCAAGCGGGCGATGGGCAGTCCCACGCGAGCCGCGGCCAGGGGGCTGCCGCCCAAGGCGTGGATGCTGCGGCCCAGCATCGTGTAACGGCTGGCCAGGGCCACCAGGACGCCCACCGTCAGGAACATCACGGCGGGCAGGGTCAGCCCGTAGGTGGTGGTTTCCGAGGAAAAGGCGATCAGCTTGGTGCCGGCCCAGGCGTGGAACCAGTCGGGCAGGCGGAGGATCTGCCGGCCGCCGCTGCAGAACATCAACAGCCCAAAGTAGATGTTCCAGGTGGCAATCGTGGCGATGATCCCGGGCATTTTCAGGTAATGGACCAGCAGGGCGTTGCCCGCGCCCAGCAGCCAGCCCACGGCCAGGGCCAGGGCCAGCATCAGCAGCAGGTTGCCCCCCCAGGCGTTGACCCACACGGCGGTCAGGTATTGGGCCACCGTGGCGGTGGCGGTGAAGGAAATGTCGATCTCGCCAGCCAGCAGGACCAGGAACACGCCCAGGGCGAGGATGCCCAGGAAGCTGGAGGCGGTCAGCACGTCGAAGGCATTTTCCAACGTGAGGAAGGTGGGGTTGACCGCGGCAATCCCGGCGCAGAGGGCCAGCAGGATCAGCGTCAGCCAGAATTCATGGCGGTGTGGCAAGGTCTTCATCGGCGGGCCCCACCCCCCCCTGCCCCGTGGCGGCCCGCCGCGTCGTCGCCTGCCGCGCCGTCGGCTGTGTCGTCGTCGGCTGTTTTGCCACCGCCTGCCCCGCCGGGACCCGCCGCGGGCTGGGCGGCCACGATGCGGGATTCCAGTTCCTCCAGCGACGTGTCGCCGCCGGCCAACCGATCGGTGATCCGGCCCCCCTTCATCACCAGGATCCGCTGGCAGTTGTCCAGGATCTCTTCCAGTTCGTCGCTGATCAGCAGCACGGCCATGCCGCGGGCGGCCCACTGGCGGATCAAGGCGTGGATGGCGAACCGCGCGGCGACGTCGATTCCGTTGGTAGGGCTGTCCAGGATCAGCAGGCGGGGGTGGGTGGCCAGCCACTTGGCCAGGACCAGCTTTTGTTGGTTGCCGCCCGAGAGGGTGGCCGCGGGGTCGTCCAGGTGGTGGAATTTGATCCCCAGCTGGGCGGCCGCATCTTCCGCGTCGCGGCGCAAGGCGTCGCGGTCCAGCAGCCCGCCGCGGCCCCGCAGCTGGCCGACGCGGGTCAGGTTCAGATTTTCCTGCAGCGAGTGTTCCAGCACCAATCCCTGCCGGCCGCGGTCTTCCGGGACGAGGGCCATGCCGGCGGCGATCGCCGCGGCGGGAGATCCCAGCCGCAACGGCTGGCCCCGCATGCGAATCTCGCCCCGATCGGGTCGCTGTAAGCCGAACAGGTGCACCGCCAGCTCGGTGCGGCCCGCTCCCCGCAGACCCGTCAGCCCCACAATTTCGCCGGCGCGGATGTCGAACGAGATCTGGTCGAACTGCCCCTGGCGGCTCAGTCCCGACACCTGCAGGACCCGCGGGGTCGACCCGGGCGGGCTGGCGGGCGGGTGCCGCTGGACCGGCCGGCCGGTCATGTGCTGGACCAGCGACGCGGGGGTCAGCTGGTCGGTGGGAAAGCAGCCGACGTGGCGTCCGTCGCGGAGCACCGTGACGCGGTCAGCGATTTCGAAGACCTCGTCCAGCTTGTGGCTGACAAACAGGATCGTCACCCCCCGCTGTTGCAGCTGGTGCACCACGGCGAACAGGGCGTTGATTTCGTGGCGGGTCAGCGCCGTGGTCGGTTCGTCCATGATCAACAGCCTCAGCCTGGCGGTGCAGGCCCGCGCGATGGCGACCAGCTGTTGTTCGGCCGCCGACAGTTCCCCCACCGCTTTACCCAGCGGCAGCTGGACCTGCAGCTGGGCCAGGGCGGCGGCCGCCCGCTGACCGGCGTGCCGCCAGTTCATCCAGCGGCGGCGAGCTTCCAGCAGGCCGCACCAGGCGATGTTTTCCGCCACGCTGAGGTTGGGGAACAGGGCCAGGTCCTGGTAGATCACCTCGATCCCGGCGTCGATCGCCTGGCGGCGGGTCAGCCGGTGATGGCGGTGGCCGGCGATTTCCACGACCGCTCCCGCTTCCGGCGGGGTGACGCCCGAGATGATCTTGATCAGGGTCGACTTGCCCGACCCGTTTTCCCCCGCCAGGCAATGGATCTCGCCCCCCTTCAGCTGAAAGTCCACCCCCGCCAGCGCCGTGACCCCAGCATAGTGCTTGGAGACGTTCTGCAGTCGCAAGAAATGGGATCCCGAAGCGGCCATCAGTCCTGAAAGAAAATGCCGGCCCGGGCCAGCAGGGTTGGCTTCAGAAGCCGAACTGGTCGACGTTGTCCTTGGTCATCTTCAGCATCGTGTCCAGCTCGAGGGCTTTGCCCTGGACCTTGACGGTGCCCAGCTGGGGGATGTCCAGCGACGGGCCCAGCGGCTGGTCGTCCAGCAGGTGTTTGGCCAGGTAGACCATGGCGAACCCGACCGGCCAGGGGTCCCACAGCGTGGCGTGCTTCAACGTGCCCGCTTTCAAGTAGGGGGCCCCGTGGTTGGGCATGGTGGTGCCGACCAGCATGATCTGGTCGGCCAGGCCTTTTTCGTCCAGGGCCTGGGCCGCGCCGGGGGGGCCCAGCGAGCCGAAGACGATCAGCCCCCGCAGGTTGGGGTAGGCCTTGATCAGTTCCTCGGTCCGCCGATAGGCCTCGTCCTGGTCGTTGGCCGGGATCCGCCGGGTCACCAGTTGCAGGCCGGGATACTTCCGGCCCGCGTAAGCGACCACTTCGTCGGCCCAGAGGTTGTGGGTGGGCGCGGTGAGACTGCCCACAATCATGGCAAATTCCCCTGCCGGGCCCATGAATTCGACCAGCTTGTCGACGTGGTACCGCGCAAAGGACTCGTTGTTGATCGCCTCCAGGTTGTAGTCGCAGTTCTTCTGCGTGGGGGATTCGTGGGTGATCACCAGGATCCCCCGCTCGCGGGCTCGTCGCAATACCGGTTCGACCGATTCGGCGTCGTTGGGGACCACGCAGATCGCGTCGACGCCTTTGACGATCAGGTCGTCGATGATCCGCACCTGAGCGGCTTCGTCGAATTGGGTGGGGCCGACCACGTAGGCGTCCACGTTCAATTGCTGGGCCGCCGCCTCCACCCCCTCGGTCATCCGATTGAACCACGGATTGCCGGTCGCCTTGACCACGGTGGCAATCACCGGCGGTCCGCCGGCCGGACCGCCGGTGCCCTGGGGGGGCCGAGCACAGGCGGCGGTCAGCCCGACCAGGAGGGCGAGGACCAGCCGCGGGATGGTCGAATGGCGAGCAGGCATGGTGTGTTTCCCCGGGGCGGCGGGTGGGTTCATTTTTGACAGGATGGACAGGATCGACAGGAGGCGCTGGTCAGGTTGGGGGGTGAAGAGTCAGTTGTCTCCGCTGTCCGCACGATCCCTCGCTCGCCATGGATGACGCCGGCGGATGTGGCATCATCGCAAATAGCAATCGATTGATGATTGTCGAATGTTGATTGTTGATTTTTGAAGTGAAGCCGCTCGTTTTGCATGCCTGCCACTTCGCAAATCAACAATCGCCAATCATCAATCATCAATCTTCTGCCTGTCGCGCCTCCGCCAGGGAGTCAGGCAGCGGTGAATAGTGAAATGTGAGTGGTGAGTGGTTTTCCCCATGAGCGGCAAGGCGCTAGCCGCCGGTGGCGCCGGAATCACCGTTTCCAAAACAGACCGGCGGCTAGTCCCGGCGCGCCGGGACCCCTCAGCAAAATCAATGCGGCCGACGGTTTGCCAAAAACGAGCGATGCGCTGAACTGGCATCCCTCTTCCCTCCCTGTCCCGGCGCGCCGGGATTCCCTCTTCCGCCACCCCATCACTCCATCACTCCATCACCCCATCACTCGCGCCTCCCGCCCTTCTCCGGCCTCAAAGAGGCCGGCTACAGGAGCCGGACTCCGGCCGGCTACAGGAGCCGGCCGCCGGCCGGCTACAGGAATCCGACTCCGGCCGGGGCGAGAGCGGAGGGGACGGGACTGGAACCCGCAACCGGAAAACCGGCACCACATTTCCAGTGTGGCCGCTAGCCAATTCGCTTCCCCTCCAGGCCCGCCGGCCGACCGCCCCTGAGGCCGGCCGGCGTGGGGCAATTCTAGCTTGCCGGCCGCGGCAGGGCCAAGCCGTCGAAGCGGGGGACCGATGGCGGGGATGGCCCCCCGCAGCAGGCGACGGGGGCCGGCGGGGGACCGGCGGCGGGGTCGACTCCGGCCGAGGGGGCGGCGAATTCGTCTGGCCTGGGCCAGCGACTTCTGCGACACTCTGCCCTCCCCCGGCCCCCCCCAGGGGCCCCGCGGCACCACCCCTTTTTCCCCGCCAGGAGCTGTGCCCGATGGATCTCTCGGTCGTCGTCCCGATCTGCAACGAAATCGATAACGTTCAGCCTTGTTACGCCGAGCTGACTCGGGTGCTCGAGCGGCTGGGCCGGCCCTACGAAATCCTGTTCGTCGACGACGGGTCGACCGACGGATCGGTCGCCCAGCTGGCTCAACTGGCCGCCGGTGATCCGCGGGTCAAGCTGGTCGAGTTCCGGCGGAACTTTGGCCAGACGGCGGCGATGAGCGCCGGGATAGAAATGGCCACCGGCGATGTGATCGTGACCATCGACGGCGACCTGCAAAACGATCCGGCCGACATCCCGCGGATGCTGGACAAACTGCAGGAGGGATACGACCTGGTCTACGGCTGGCGGAAGCACCGCCAGGACCCGCTGTGGAACCGCCGCCTGCCGTCGCGGATCGCTAACTGGCTGATCGCCCGCGTGACCGGGTTTGCCGTGCACGACCTGGGCTGCACGCTGAAGGTCATCCGCCGCGAGATCGCTCAGGACCTGTCGATGTACGGCGAAATGCACCGCTTCATCCCCATCCTGGCTCACTGGGAAGGCGCCCGCTGTGCGGAGGTGGTCACCCGCCACCGGGCTCGGCGGTTCGGGCAGACGAAATACGGCATCTGGCGGACCTTCCGCGTGCTGCTGGACCTGGTGACCGTCAAGTACATGATCCGCTATGCGGTCAGCCCCATGAAGCTGTTCGGCGGGCTGGGCCTGCTGGCTTGCGCGGGGGGGATGTTGAGCGGGTTGGGGACGGTGGCCATGAAGGTCTTTCAGGGGGTGGACATGACCGGCAACCCCTTGCTGCTGGCCGCCGTGTTTGCCTGCACGGTGGGGGTCCAATTCTTTGTGCTGGGCCTCCTGGGCGAAGTGACCGCAAGGATCTACCACGAGTGCCAGGGCAAGCGTCCCTACCGCGTGCGGCGGACGATGAACCTGGACCGCCCGACGATGTCCCCCCGCCGAGCGGCCTAGGGGCGAGTGGGAAGGTTGAAGGGTGAAGAGGGAAGAGGGAATCCCGGCGCGCC